>NZ_AXVU01000008.1:0-209799 GCF_000482585.1 Streptomyces sp. CNQ329
CAGCTCCGGTAGTCCGGCCCTCGCCCACCGGCACATCCGCGACCCGCACAAGCCCAGCACCGGGCTGCCACCCCGACCACCGGGCGCACCCGCGATCGGGGCAGCCCCAACCCCGGCCGACGGCCCCCGTCCGCCGGGGTCGGCATTCGTAGCCCTGTCGGAGGGTGCCCGCTCCCCCTGGGCCACCCTTAGCTGCCGGTCTGTCACGGGCCGGAGTCCGGGGTCAAGGGTGGGGCGAAGCCCCATCGCGCAGCGACGCCCCCGCAGCGAAGCGGAAGGGGGCGCCCTTGACGCCGGACGCAGGCCCGACAATGCAAGAGCGGGGTGGCCCGGGGGGAGCCCCCACGACACCGCCCCACCCCGACACCGGCACCCCCGGACCAGCCCCCGTCACGGACGGGCGCCTGCCCCGAGGCGGGGCCTCACCGCACACCGGCCTACCTCACGCACCGCCGCCCGCCCCGGCACGTACCCCGTACTCCGGCCTGCTCGGCGCAGCACCGTTCCACCCGGCCCGTAACCCCGCACCCGCTCCACCCACCCCGCCGGCCAGCCGCCGACACCGACGACCCGGGCTCACTGTCAGTACGGGCGCATACCCTTGGGCGGGTGTGAGGGGACGTGGGGGTCTGGGCGAGCAACGACCGCCTGCCCCGATGCCGCCCCCGCCGGACCGGCCCACCCGCGCAGTACCGTTCGTGCTGGCGTCCGCCGCGCGCAGTACCGTCCGTGCTGGCGTCTGCCGCGCGTGGCACTGTCTGCCCTGGCGTCCGTCCCGCGTCGCATCGTCCGCCCTGGGGCCCACCCCGTATGCCGGTCCGTTCGGCGAACCACCGCCCCGGGCGCGTGCCCCCCGACCCGCCTCGCGCACACGACGGCTCAGCCGCCGGCGCCCGTCGTGGCCTGGTCCGGCAAGCGCTCCTTCGGGTCGGTCCACGCGCGGCATCGGCCGGGGCATCCTGACGTGGCGATGCGGGGCAACCCGGTGCTTCACCTGCGCTGTCGGGTGCGCCGTTGACCGGTCCGAGCCGGTACCCGATGAAGTTCCCCCCGGACGCCGACACCAGATCGGACCCTCCGGCTGCGTTCGAGCACCGCCGTACTCGTCTCCGGATCACCGGTCCGGTCTGCGCCGATTCAGCCAACACTGCCCAAGGACGCCAACAACGGTAGGCTCCGTGAACGTAGGTACGGTGCCGGGGGGCGCCTGGGAGGGGACCGTCTTGAGAGTTCTGCATGTCGTCACGCTGCACACGCCCACGAACGACTTCGGCGGGCCCACGCGCGTCGCGCTCAACCTGTCCAAGGGGCTGCGGGCCCGGGGCGTCGACTCGCGTATCGCCACCCTCGGCGACGGCTTCGACGGCCCGCTGCCCCGCGACATCGACGGCGTGCCGGCGTGGATGTACCAGGCCAAGCACGTGCTGCCGCGGTTCGAGGTGAGCGGCATCACCTCCCCGGCTCTGCTGGCCCGCGCCCGCCGCCTGGTCCGCTCCGCGGACGTCGTGCACGTCCACCTCATGCGGGACCTCATCACGCTGCCCTTCGCGCTCATCGCGCAGCAGGCCGGGGTGCCGGTGGTGCTGCAGACCCACGGCATGATCGACCCCACCGAGAAACCGGTCGCCCGCGCCGTCGACGTCCTCGGGCTGCGCCGCGCGCTGCGCAGGGCGGACGCGACGCTGTATCTCACGGAGTTCGAGCACGGCGAGATCCAGGCCGTCATCCCGGACACGCCCCTGAACCGGCCGCGGCGCCTGGTCAACGGCGTGCTGCCGCAGGAGCGCAGAACGGCGCGGACGTCGGGGCCGCCGACGGTCGTGTACGTCGCGCGGGTGCAGGAACGCAAGCGGCCGCAGGACTTCATCCGGGCGATCCCCGTGGTGCTGGCGAAGTACCCGGACGCCCGCTTCGTCCTCGCCGGACCGGACACCGGCGCGCTGGCGGAGCCGATGATGCGGCTGGCGGCGGAACTGGGCGTGGCGGACTCGGTGTCGTACGTCGGCTCCCTCACCCCCGACGAGGTGCTGGCCCAGCACCGCACCGCCGACGTCTACGTCCTGCCCTCCGTCGTCGAGCCGTTCCCCGTCTCCGTACTGGAGGCCATGTCGGTCGGCGTCCCCGTCGTGATCACCCGCACCTGCGGCCTCGGCCCCGACGTCGCGGAGGCCGGCGCGGGCCGCGTCCTCGACAGCCGCGCCGACGCGGACAACGGCCCGCTGGTCGGCCAGGCGGTCCTGGAACTCCTGGACCCGGCGGCCAACGAGGAGGCGTCGCAGGCCGCCTGGCAGCTCATCAACGACCGCTTCGCCATCGACGGCGTGGTGGACACCCTCCTCGACGTCTACGACGAGGTCCGCCGCTGAGCCGTCCGCCTCCCGTTCCGCACCGCGGTGACCGTTGGGCCCTCGGCGCGCTCCAGGATGCTCCGCGCCTTCTTTGACTGCGCCGTGCTGGTCTTCACCCAGCCGGCCAGCAGTCCACTGCGCGCTCAAGCCGCCGTCGTACTTCCGCTCCGTGCTGGTTGACATGACGTATCTCGAACCGGGGCGCTCACTTGGCCGTTCTCCGGACGCTGAGACGGCCTTCGTCTGATCATGTGCTCCGACCAAGGTGCACCGATCAGAACGAAGGCCGTCCCCGAAGGCTCCTACAGGTTAAAGACCAGGCTGGACGCCGTGGTGGTTCTGCGGTCCGGCGGAGAACGCGGCCCTGCGGGCGGCTGCGGCGAGCCAGGGCTTGAGGGAGCCGTCGTTGGTGAGGTCGGCGCGGTAGGCCAGCGCCACGGTCAGGTAGCGGTGGACTCTCCGGCTGTATCGCCATCGGAGGCTGCGGTAGACCTCGTCGGGGCACGGGGCGAGGCCGCCCCCGTCGCGGGCGCTCCAGATGGTGAGGCGCCATGCGCCTCCCCCGTCGCCCAGGTACCCGTGCGCGTCCCGGGCCGTCGCCGCATCGGGGAACGCGAAGACCTGGACGGAGACGTAGACGGGGTTCTCGGGCGTGGCGTGGGGACCGGCCTGCTCCGCGTAGACGCCGGCCACGACTTCGGTGCAGTCACGGCCCGCGAGTTCCCCGACCACGTCGCTGCGGCCCGCTTCACGGGAGAGGCGGGTCTCCCCGGCGATCCGCGCGAACTCGATGTCCATGTCGTTCGTGAACCCCCGCGGCAGCAGGGCGTCCACGGTGAACGGCGTCTCGTCGGTGGAAGCCCGGTCCCAGGAGTCGGGAGAGAGCGGCCGAGACTCGCTCCGCGTGTCGTCCATCAGGCGGGTGCGCTGAGCCGGGGGCACCACCTCGGTGGGAGCTTGCGCTGCCGCGCACAACGCCAGGAGTGCCTGAAGCCGCTGCTGGACCTGCTGTGCCGACTGAGGGCGCCGGTCGGGATCGCGCTCCAGCAGTTCGGCGACGAGCGCGGTCACCTCCGGCGGCAGGCCGGGGCGGAACGCGTCGAGAGGCGGGGCCTCCTCGTCGAGCTTGCGCCGCACGACTGCGATGCCGTTCTGCCCGGAGAACGGCGGCCGGCCGGCGAGCATCGCGAAGAGCATCCCGCCGAGTGCGTACAGGTCGGAGCGTTCGTCGCCGCGCTCGGTGAGGAACTGCTCCGGCGCGCCGAACTCCGGCGTCCCGGCCGGGGCCAGTCGGGAGGAGCGCGCCACGGTGAACGCGGCCTGCACGAACCCGGCGATCCCGAAGTCGACGACCTTCACCAGTCCGTCGCCGGTGAGGATGACGTTGTGGGGCTTGATGTCGTAGTGGATGACCCGGGCCCGGTGGGCGGCCTCCAGCGCGGCGCAGACGCTGCCGGCGAGGGAGACGGCACGCGGTAGGGGTAAGGGACTCTCGGCCTGGAGATGCGCTGTGAGCGTCTGGCCTTCCACCTTCTCCATGACCAGGAACAGCACGTCGTTGTGAACGCCCCGGTCGTACAGGGCGGCGACGTTGGGGTGGACGATCTGGGCAGCGGCGACCGCCTCGCGCTCGAACCTCCGGTGCAGCTCGGCCTGGCCGATGCCGTCGAGATCCAGCAGTTTGAGCGCGACCTCCCGGCGGAGCACGCGATCCCGCGCGGCCCACACCTCGCCCATGCCCCCGCGGCCCAGACGGCCGATCAGCTCGTAACGGTCCGCGATCAGCTTTCCCCGCTCCACGCCCGTCCCTCGCTTGTCCCTGACATGGCAGGGGCCAGCCTATGAGACCGCCTCAGGCGTGGGTGGCGGCGTGGGTGAGGAAGGCGGACCAGGCTTCGGGGGTGAAGCAGAGGTGGGGGCCGTGGGGGTCCTTGGAGTCCCGGACATGGACGGCACCGGGGACGGGAGCCACCTCGACGCACTCGCCGCCTTCGTTGTCGCTGTGGGTGGACTTGCGCCAGGCGACGGCTACTTCGACACAGGCGCCACCAGAGCTGTCGCTGTAGCTGGACTTGAACCAGTCGAGCTTGTCCTTCATCGCTCCTCCAGCAGTTGCGTGATGAACTGTGCGGAGTCTCGGGGGCACAGGGCCTCACCCACGATCAGGTCACGGCGGCGCATCACGACACTGACCCTCTCGGCGTCAGCGTAGAGCACCCCGCCTGCCTGCCCTTCAGCGTAGACGAGATGCTCGTGCTCCGGCGTTTCCAGCACAACGAAGGGGCCAAGGTGTCCGGGATGGAGCCCCCGGCTGCGAGGCATCACATGCAGGGTGACATTGCGTTGCTCGGCAGCCTCAAGAAGCCGGTGCTGCTGCCGACGGCATGCCTCCTCGTCACCGAAGCGGCACCGCAGCACCGCTTCCCAGCGCCGCCACCAACATCCCCTGCGCATCGCACACCTCATCCGCCACCTGCAACAACCGCGGCGTCGGCCGGCGACGGCCCTGCTCCATCATCTTCACCGTGTCGTAGGCGTACCCGCCTCCGTCGCCAGCTCCTCGCGGCTCACCCCCGCCCGCGTGCGCCACCGCTTGGTCTGGTTGCCGCAGTACCGCCACTGCACCGGCGGCTGGGAGTTCTCCAGCGTCGTCACCGCGTTCACCTCACCCCTCGTCTCTCTACTCACAGTAGCGAATCGACGTCACTCCGTGAGGGGAAGCTGGGCGTTCTCCCGGGTCTTGAGGCCGATCTGCCAGCGGTAGAAGCTCATCGCCAGCGCGTAGTCCAGCCCCGCGCGCCCGTCGAGGAAGCCGCGCTTGTACACGTAGGCGTACGCGAAGGACACCAGCGGCTTCAGCGGCGCCTTGTGGAAGAGCTGTCCCTGCCGCGTCTTGGCCTGCCGGATCTCCTCGCGGACCTCCGGGTGGAGTTCCAGCCACGCCTCCCAGTCCGAGTAGCGGTTGTGCCGCTCGAACCACGTGCGTACCGGGTCCAGGTCCTCGTGCTCGATGGTGGCCTTCAGCCGCACCACCCTTCCGTCGGCCAGCGGCTGGTAGTGGCCCTCCTGCTCGCCCATGCCCGGCGCGTCCAGGTCTCCCAGCTCCGGGAAGCGGACGCGGGTGCGGTCCATCAGGGCGCGCTTGATGATGGTGTAGCCGTGCCGCAGGCGCTTGCCGGCGAACCAGTAGCCCAGCGGGATGTCGAACGCGGCCGGGGCCACCTTGAGCGAGCCGTCGGCCGCCGGGTCGAAGATGCGGTGCAGTTCGGTGATCAGCTCCGGGCTCGGCGTCTCGTCGCCGTCGATGAACAGCATCCAGTCCAGCTCGGGATGGATGTGGTCCAGGCACCACTGCTTCTTCTTCGGGTACGTGCCGTCCCAGGTGTACGGGACGATCTCGGCGCCCTCGTCCGCCGCGAGGGCGCGGGTGTCGTCCGTGCTGTCCGAGTCGACCACCACCACGGCCTCGAAGTGGTCGATGACGGACCGCACCGTCGTCGCGATGTTCTCGGCCTCGTTCTTGGTCGGTATCGCGACGACGATGGGCAGTCTCTTCAAGCCGCACTCCTACAGCAGGTCTTCGTACTGGGGGCAGAGGGTGTGGATCGCGTCCTCGGCGTTGGCGATGTCGCCGGAGCGGATGGCTTCGCGGGCCAGCTCGTCGTCCGTCGCCGCGGCGCTCTTGATCTTGGCGCAGGCTTCCTCGCCGGCCTCCAGGATCGCCGCCGGGTCCACACCCTCGGGCACCCGGTCCTTCAGGTACGTCTTTTCCTTCTCAGAGAACTCGCCCTCGGCGGGCTCCAGTTCCTCCTCCGGCACCTTTTCGGTGTCGTCGGCCTTCTCGTCGCCGGCCGGGCCCGGGTCCTTCGGGGTGCGGTCGCCGTCCTGCTGGGACGCCGGGGGCTTGCCGGCCGTGTCGTCACCGTCGTCGCCCCCGCTGCAGCCCGCCAGGGCCAGGACGGTGGCCGCCGCGGCGGCCACCGTCGCGAGCGCCGCCCGCGGCCTTCGTGCGGTACGGGGCCGCATCAGCCCGCTCCGAAGGTCAGCGTGAGCTTCGGGGCGTACGAGGTCTCGCGCGCCCGTACCCACCAGGCGTCGGTGCCGTCGCTGGTCAGGGCCACGTCGAGGGTGTCGCCCAGCGAACCGGCGACCCCGGAGGCGGACAGCGACGCGGTGTAGTCGGTGTCCAGCTCCGTCGCGCCGGTGAACGTGCCCAGCACCGTGGACGACAGCTCCGGCCGCTCCGCGTACGTCACCGCCGATTCCGACCAGGAGCCGGTGACCGGCTGCACGCTGATCGTGTCCGGGGTGCCGGCGCTGGCGTCGCCGGTGGTGCGCAGCGTCAGCTTCGCGGACTTCAGCGTCATGCCGCTGGGCGCCTGCGGCAGCGAGAACCGCAGGTAGCTGAGGTAGGGGGAGGTCTTCCTGACCAGGAGCTGATTGTGCGTGCCGTAGTTGGCGTTCACCGCCGAGCCGTTGACGTAGGCGTCGGCGGTCGCGGTGCGCTCGACCGTGGTCTCGGACGGCGTGCCCGGCGTGGTCACCGTCACCGCCGCGGACTTGGCGGTGGTGTTGCCGGCGGCGTCGCTCGCGGTGATCTGGTAGCTGTACGTGGTGCCGGCCTTGACCTCGGTGTCGGTGAAGGAGCCCTGGGGCAGCGTCCAGAAGTTCGAGTCCAGCGTCGGCTTGGTCGCCAGCGCCTCGCCGTTGCGGTAGATCGTGTACGTCAGCTTGCTGTCGTCGCGGTCCCAGCCGGCCTTCCAGCGCAGCCGCACGCCGCTGTCGACGTTCGCCGCGGTCACGCCGGTGGCGCCGGCGACGGGCTTGCGGGAGTCCGGGGCGCTGGCGAAGCGGACCAGGCCCTGCTGGAGCTTGTTGCCGTTGGACTGGATCCGGGTGAACTCGCCGCCGATCCACATGTAGTCCTTGCCGCCGCTGGACGAGGTGACCATCACGCGCGGACCGATCTGCTCGGTGCCGGACGGGCCGTCGTCGGTGTCGGGGAACCAGGACAGCAGCGGCTTGGGGGCGGACACGGACTCGGCGAGCATGTGCTGGCGCTCGTTGAGCTCCGGGAACTGGCCCATGCTGCTGCAGTTGTGCGCGTGCGAGACGCTGTACAGCACGTCCTTGTAGACGGTGACGTCCTGGGTGGCGCCCAGGCAGGTGTCGCGCCAGCGCTGGGTGAAGCTGCTGTTGAGGTTCATCGCCAGCCGGCCGTCGAAGACGCCGCCGCCGTGGCCCTCGTGCGCGGTGTAGATGCCGGTCTCGTCGATGTGGATGCCCTTGACGAGAGAGTTCCAGTGCAGCTCGTACGGGTTGTTCTGGTTGTTGCTGACGCCCTTGAAGGCCCGCACGGTCGCGCCGGTGTCGGCGCGGACGACGGCCAGGGCGTGCACGCTGCTGTCGCCGTTGAGCCCGTTGAAGTCGCCGCCGACCACCACGTGCTGCCCGTCCGGGGTCTCCTCGATGACCCGGCCGGCCCGGTCCGGGCCCGCGTTGGCCTTCCAGGAGTTCAGGGCGCCGGTGGACGCGTTGACGGCGGCGAACTTCACCCGGCTCTCGCCGCGGACCGTCTTGAAGTCGCCGGCCATGTACAGCCGGCCGCTCGCCGCGGCGTCCAGCCCGTAGACGCGGGCGGAGACGGCGCCGGCGTTGAAGCCGGTCTTCACCGTGCACGAGGCGATGTCGACGGCCGCGACGCGGCTGCGCGAGACGCCGTCGACGGAACCGAACTCGCCGCCCGCGTAGAGGGTCTTGCCGTCGGGGGAGACGGTCAGCGCGCGCACGGTGGCGGTGCCGGAGCCGATGGTGAAGTTCAGCTTGCAGTCCGTCGGCTCGCCGGTCGCCGCGTCGAACGCGGCGAAGTTCGCGACCTTCGTCTCGTCGGTGCCGGCCGCCGCACCGGGCGGGCGGATGGCGGAGAACGTACCGCCGGCGAAGACCACGCCGTCCGCCTCGGCCATGGACCACACCACGCCGTTGGTCTGCCAGGTCGACAGATCGTCCGCGGTCATCGCCACCGGCGGCGTCACCGCCTCGGCCTCGGGCGAGGAGTAGGTGACGCCGACCGTCACGAGCGTCCCGGTCACCACCGCGAGGGCGACGCCGAGCGCCCCCCACTTCCGTGTTCTTCTGTGCTTGTGCATGTGCCCCCCTGGGCCGTCGTCCCCTGCGGCCGCGCGTCGCGAGTCCGGGGAGAGAATATCCGTTTATTACCTGTCGATCCTGACAGTGGCACCGGCGAGTTCGGCGTCGAGCGCCACGATGTCCGCCTCCACCATGATCCGGGCCAGCTCGGGCCACTTGACCTGCGGCTTCCAGCCGAGCAGATCGCCCGCTTTCGTGGCGTCCCCGATGAGCGCGTCGACCTCGCTGGGGCGTTCGTACTTGGGGTCGAAGCGGACGTACTCCGTCCAGTCCAGGTCCGCGGTGGTGAACGCGGCCTCCAGGAACTGGCGGACGCTGCCGGCCTCGCCGGTGGCGACCACGTAGTCGTCCGGCACGTCGCGCTGGAGCATCAGCCACATGGCCTCGACGTACTCCGGGGCGTAGCCCCAGTCGCGGACCGCGTCGAGGTTGCCCATGTAGAGGCGGTCCTGCAGGCCCGCCTTGATCCGCGCCACCGCGCGGGTGATCTTGCGGGTGACGAAGGTCTCACCGCGGCGCGGCGACTCGTGGTTGAACAGAATGCCGTTGACCGCGAAAAGGTCGTACGCCTCCCGGTAGTTCACCGTCGACCAGTAGCCGAAGACCTTCGCGCAGCCGTACGGGCTGCGCGGATGGAAGGGAGTCCGCTCGTTCTGCGGCGGCGGCGCGGAGCCGAACATCTCCGAGGACGACGCCTGGTAGAGCCGGGTGTCGATGCCGGCGGCGCGCACCGCCTCCAGCAGCCGCATGGAGCCCAGCCCGGTGACGTCCGCGGTGTACAGGGGGGCGTCGAAGGAGACCCGGACGTGCGACTGGGCGCCGAGGTTGTAGACCTCGTCGGGCGCCAGGTCGCGCAGCAGGTTCACCAGCGCGACGCCGTCGGTGAGGTCCGCGTGGTGCAGCACCAGCCGGCGGCCGGGGTCCTGCGGCTCCTCGTAGACGTGGTCGATGCGGCCGGTGTTGAACGACGACGAGCGCCGCACGAGACCGTGCACCGTGTAGCCCTTGGCGAGCAGCAGTTCGGCGAGGTACGAGCCGTCCTGGCCGGTGACGCCGGTGATGAGGGCCGTCTTGCCCATGGGATCCTTCCCTCTGATCATTCCGCCGGATGGCAGAATCCGTACGTGTGATGCCATCTGACGAATTGCTCCCGTCCGGCGCGCGCGTCTTCGTCGCCGGCCACCGCGGCCTGGTCGGCTCGGCCGTCGCCCGCCGGCTGACCGCCGACGGGTACGACGTGCTCACCCGCAGCCGCGCGGAACTGGACCTGCGCGACGCCGAACGGACGGCGGCCTGGCTGGCGGCCGTCCGGCCCGACGCGGTGGTGCTGGCCGCGGCCAAGGTCGGCGGCATCATGGCCAACAGCCGCTACCCGGTGCAGTTCCTGGAGGACAACCTGCGCATCCAGCTCAGCGTCATCGCCGGCAGCCACGCGGCGGACGTCCGGCGGCTGCTGTTCCTCGGCTCGTCGTGCATCTACCCCAAGCTGGCGGACCAGCCGATCCGCGAGGACTCGCTGCTGACCGGGCCGCTGGAGCCGACGAACCAGGCGTACGCGCTGGCGAAGATCGCGGGCATCGAGCAGGTGCAGGCGTACCGCAGGCAGTACGGCGCGGCGTACGTCTCGGCGATGCCGACGAACCTCTACGGCCCCGGCGACAACTTCGACCTGGAGACCTCGCACGTGCTGCCGGCGCTCATCCGGCGCTTCCACGAGGCGCGGGAGACCGGCGCAGCGGAGGTCGTGCTCTGGGGTACGGGGACGCCGCGGAGGGAGTTCCTGCACGTGGACGACCTCGCGGCGGCGTGCCTGGCACTGCTGCGCGGCTACGACGCGGACGAGCCGGTCAACGTCGGCTGCGGCGAGGACCTGACGATCCGCGAACTGGCGGAGACCGTACGGGACGTGGTCGGCTACCGGGGGCGCATCGCCTTCGACGCGAGCCGCCCGGACGGCACGCCGCGCAAGCTGCTGGACGTCTCGCGCATCACGGAGCTGGGCTGGCGGCCGGAGATCCCGCTGCGGGAGGGGATCGCGGCGGTGTACGCGTCCTGGCGCGAGCGCTGAGGGGCTGCGCCCCTCGGGCACCCCGCCCCGGGTCTCCGAGGGGCTGCGCCCCTCGGGCACCCCGGTCGGCGTCGCGGCTTCGCCGTGGGTGGGTGGGGCGAGGGGCGCCCGGCATCTGTGGTCCGGCGTTTCGGGGGTCAATACGCCCCCCTGCCGTCGACGACCGCGCGGAGGGTGCGGGCCATCACGTCCATGTCGTGGGCGAAAGACCAGTTCTCGACGTAGTGCAGGTCCAGCGCGATCGTCTCGTCCCAGGTCAGGTCCGAGCGTCCGCTGACCTGCCACAGGCCCGTTATCCCCGGCTTCACCGACAGCCGGCGCAGTTCGGTGTCGCTGTAGCGGGCGACCTCCTCCGGCAGCGGGGGGCGCGGGCCGACGAGGGACATCTGCCCGCGCAGCACGTTGAACAACTGCGGCAACTCGTCCAGTGAGCTGCGGCGCAGCGCCTCTCCGACGCGGGTCACCCGCGGGTCGCGGCGGATCTTGAAGATGGGGCTGCCGTCGTGTTCGTTGACCACGGACAGCGCGGCCTTCTGCTGCTCCGCGTCCTCGACCATGCTGCGGAACTTCCACATGGTGAACGGGGCCCCGCCCCGGCCGAGGCGGGTCTGCTTGTGGAACACCGGTCCCGGCGAGGTGAACTTCACCGCCGCGGCGATCACCGCGAACAGCGGCGACAGCACCACGAGGCCGACGGCCGCGGCGACGCGGTCGCTCGCCGCCTTCAGCGTCGACTGCGCCCCCCGCCGCAGCGGCGGCGCGATGTGCAGGAGGGTCAGGCCCGCGACCACCGACAGCCGCAGCCGCCGCTCGGCGACCTCGGCGATGCCCGGCAGGACGGCCAGCGGCAGCTCCGCGTCGTGCAGGGCCCAGGCCAACTGCCGCAGCCGGGCCGCGGGCAGGAGTGGTCCCGGGGCGGCGAGGACCAGCTCGGCGCCGTGCTCGCGGGCGGCGGTCAGGACCGCCTGGGCGTCCCAGCCCGCCCGGTCCGAAGGGACGGGGCCCAGCCGGGCGGCCTCCGGGGCGCCGCAGGACAGCGGGGCCTCGCCGACCGGGACGACGCCGACGACGACGTACTCGTGGTCGGTGCGTGCGGCCAGTCGGCCCACGACGTGGTCGGCGGTGGCCGGTTCGGCGACCACGAGCACGCGCCGTACGGCCAGGCCCTCCCGGCGGGACGCGACGAGATGGTGGTGGAGCAGCTTGGCGGTGACGACGGTCAGCGCCAGCCCCGGCAGCAGGGCGAGCAGCGCCGGCTGCGGTTCCGCGGCGCGGTCGGCGGTGAAGGCGCGGACGACGGCGAGTACGCCGAAGAGCAGGAGCCAGTCCTGCAGCAGCGGCACCACCGCGCCCGACTCGCCGAGCTGCCGCGCGGAGTAGCGGCGCCGCGCGGCGCGGACGGCAAGCCAGCCGCCGGCGGCCAGGGCGGCGCACAGCGCCGGATACGGCTGCCGGGTGGTGACGAAGACGAGCACGACGGGGACGGCGATCCCCGCCGCGTCGGTGACGAGGGCGGCCGGCAGGTACCAGGCCGGTTTTGCCGCGGCGGAGCGGACGCGGGTCCCGCGTCTCGGCTCCGCCGTCATGATCCCGGTATCGGCTACTCCGATACGCCGCATGTTCCCCCCTGGCCCATCGCGACTGTTGAGGCGCACGCGATCCTCCCCCGGTCGACGCGCACCTTCCGCTCGGAACTTTAAGCCAGATTTGCGAAGAACGCCCCTGGTTCCATGCAAAAAGGGCCTTAAGTGTAGTGAGCTTCACACCAGGTCGGCGCCGCCGTGCGGGTCACGACGTACGACTCCCGAGAGGGGTCGAGGGATGTACGGCTTTTTACGGCAGTTTCGATTGCCTGCTGCCCGTGGTCACGCACCCCGTTTCCGCAGCCGGACAACGTTCCAGGAAATGCTGGGCAGTTCGGCCTCAAGCTCGCCGTCTGCGCTGATCCGGGTGGTGGCGACGGACCGCGGCAGCACCCGCCCCGGATCCGCCTCGGTGTTCGCCGCGTCGGGGTCGTCGTCGGCGAGGACAAGATGTTCGATCACCGTGTATCCGTCCGTCCCGGCGTCCGTCCCGCCCTGCGCGCCGAACCCCCGCAACGCGACCGACAGCCGCAGCGGTTCGTCCTGCGCCCGGTTGACCGCGAGGATCGTCAGGTCCCCGCTCTCCTCGTCGTACGTCACCACGTGGTCGAGCGCGGGGACGTCGCCGTGGCGCGCGGTCGTGACGCGCGAGGACGTACGGTCGGCCTCGGAGCGCAGCACCGTGCCGCGCGCGAACCGGGCGGCCTGCGCGAACGGATGGAAGGTCGCCTGACGCCATGCGGGGCCCGCGGGCTCGCTGCGGATCGGCGCGATGACGTTGACGAGCTGCGCCAGGCAGGCCACGGCGACCCGGTCGGCGTGCCGGAGCAGGGTGATGAGCAGGGAGCCCACCACGACCGCGTCGGTGACCGAGTAGGTGTCCTCGATGAGCCGCGGCGCCTCGGCGGTGGCCAGGTTCCGTTCGCCGGGGAAGCGGGCGGCGTACCAGACGTTCCACTCGTCGAAGGAGAGCCGGATGCGTTTGTCCGCCCGCCGTACGGCGCGTACGTGGTCCGCGGTGGACACCACGTCGGAGATGTACTGGTCCATGTGCGCGCCGGAGGCGAGGAAGCTCGCGCGGTCGCCGTCCAGTTCCTCGTAGTAGGCGTGCAGCGACAGGTAGTCGACCTCGTCGTAGGTCTCCTCCAGCACCTCGCGCTCCCAGGTGCCGAACGTCGGCATCCCGGCGTTGGAGCTGCCGCAGGCGACGAGTTCGATCGACGGGTCGACCTGGTGCATGGCCTTGCCGGCCTCGGCCGCCAGCCGGCCGTACTCGCGGGCGGGCTTGTGCCCGGTCTGCCACGGGCCGTCCATCTCGTTGCCCAGGCACCACAGCCGTACGCCGTGCGGCTCGGCGACGCCGTGCGCGATCCGCAGGTCGGACCAGGCGGTGCCACCGGGGTGGTTCACGTACTCGACGAGCGCGCGGGCGGCGTCGATGCCGCGGGTGCCGAGGTTGACGGCCATCATCGGCTCCAGACCCAGCCCCCGGGCCCAGGTCAGGAACTCGTTCGTGCCGACCTGGTTGGTCTCCACCGACCGCCAGGCGAGGTCGAGGCGGCGCGGGCGCTCGGCCGCGGGCCCGACGCCGTCCTCCCAGTGGTAGCCGGAGACGAAGTTGCCCCCGGGGTAGCGGACGAGGCCGGTGCCCAGCTCGCGGACCAGCGCGGCGACGTCGCCGCGGAAGCCGGCGGCGTCGGCGGTGGGGTGGCCGGGCTCGTAGATGCCGGTGTAGACGCAGCGGCCCATGTGCTCGACGAACGTTCCGTACAGGCGCGGGTCCACCTCGCCGATGACGAACTCGGGGTCGACGGTGAACCTGGCGGTGTGCGGCATGCGGTGCCTTTCTCCGGGGGCGTTGACGGTGGTGCGCGTGCGGGAGCCGCGGGCGCGGGGTTACTTCAGGCCCGTGCCGGCGATGCCCTCGACGATGCGGCGCTGGAAGAGGGCGAAGACGACGAGCAGCGGGATGGCGCCCAGCACGGCGGAGGCCATGAGCTGCGCGTACGGGATGCCGAAGGCGTCCTGTACGGAGTTGAGCCCGACCGGGAGCGTCATCATCTCCGGGTCGGTGACCACCAGCAGCGGCCACAGGAAGTTGTTCCACACGGCCACGAAGACGAAGATCGTCACGGCCGACACCGCGGGCCGGGAGACGGGCATCACGATCTGCCAGTACGTGCGCAGCCAGCCGGCGCCGTCGGCGCGGGCGGCCTCGATCAGCTCCCGGGGGATGCCGTCGAAGAACTGCTTGAAGACGAAGACGGCGACGACGTTCGGCACCTGCGGCAGGACCACGCCCCAGTAGGTGTTGAGCAGGCCCACCTCCTGCAGCGCGAGGAACTGGGGGATCATCAGCACCTGCATCGGGATCATGATCCCGGCGAGCAGCAGCAGGAACACCCCGCGGCGGAAGCGGAAGCGCACCTGGGAGAGGCCGAAGGCGGCGAGCGAGGCGGTGACGACGGTGAGCACCGTGGTCAGCAGCGAGACGATGAAGCTGTTGGCGTACCAGTAGGGCAGCTTGCCCTTGTCGAAGAGGTCCTCGTACGCCGCGAAGGTGGGGTGGGAGGTGAACCAGGACGTCGGGTCGACGGCTATCTCGTCGGCCGGCCGGAGGGATATCGCCGTCGCGAACAGCAGCGGCACCAGCCACAGCAGGGCGAAGGCGACGAGGACGCCGAGGGCGACGCGGTTGAAGAGCTTCTCGGCGTCGTAGCCGCGCCGGGGCGCGGGGGCGGCGTCCGCGCGGGCGGGCGCGGCGGCGGTGGCGGTGGCGGGGCTTTTCGTGGTGTGGGCCATGGCTCAGCTCTCCTTCTCTGCCCGGCGGACGAGGAAGAACCAGACCAGGGAGATCAGCAGAATGACGAGGAAGAGGAAGAGGGAGACGACCGAGGCGTAGCCGGTGCGGCCGTCGGTGAAGCCGGTGTCGACGATGTACTGCAGCGTCGGGCGGGTGGAGCCGTCGGGGCCGCCGGCGGTCATCATGTAGATCTGGTCGAAGACCTTCAGCGAGGCGACGATCTGCAGGACGGTGACGAGCGTCGTCGTCCGTCCCAGCATGGGGATGACCACGTGCCGGATCCGCTGCCAGGGCCCGGCGCCGTCGATGGCGGCGGCCTCGTGCACGTCCCGGGGGATCTCCTGCAGACCGGCCAGGTAGAGCACGAAGTTGAAGCCGATGGTCCACCAGACGGTGACGCCGGCCAGCGACCACATCGCCCAGTTCGGATCGCCGAGCCAGGACGGCGGCGAGTCGACGCCGAGCGCCTTCAGCCAGTCCTGGGCCAGGCCGGTCTGGTCGGCGAGCACCCCCCACATGAAGATCAGCGAGACCGACGCGGACGGGATGACGTACGGCGCGAAGAAGGCGAAGCGCAGGAACCACCGGCCGCGTACGAACCGGTCGGCGAGGATCGCCAGCACCAGCGCCAGCAGCACCAGCGGGATCGTGGTGAGCACGGTGAACCACAGGGTGTGCTTCAGCGTGCGCCAGAACTCGGAGTCGCCCAGGACGTCGGCGTAGTTGGAGAAGCCGACCCACTTGCCGAAGCCCTCACGCAGCAGGCTGCCGTTGAAGAAGCCCGCCACGAAGGTGTAGATCAGCGGGCCGAGGAGGAAAACGATGTAGAAGAGCGCGAACGGCGCGATCAGGGCCGGGCCCGCGAGCCGGCCGCGGACGGGGCCGGCGCCTGACCGGTCGGGAGTGCGGGCGCCGGTGCCGGCTGTACTCGCCACGGCGGTGCCTTTCGTTCGGGGGAGTGGGGGCGGCGGGGTTCAGATCGGGGACTCGACGTCCGCGAGCGTGCGCAGCACCGAGCGGACCCGGTCCGCGGCGGCGCGCGGGGTCGACCGGCCGGCGAGGGCGGCGCTGACCGCGTCGCCCACCCGGTTCTGCAGGTTGCTGCCCGCGCCGCCGTACCAGGCGACGGGGTCGTACACGGCGCCCTCGGCGGCGGAGGTGTAGTGGGACTGGGGCTCCAGGTCCCGGTACGCGGCCGAACGCTGTGTGGGCAGCCACGCGGGGACGTGCCCGCCCTCGGCCCAGAGCTTGCTGGAGTTCAGCAGCGAGGCGGTGAACTCCAGCGACAGATCGAGCCGGTCGTCGTCCTCTCGGGGCTGCCGCGGCAGGACGAGGGCGTGGCTGTCGGCGAAGCAGGCGTAGGGGGCGTCGGAGAAGACCCGCGGCAGCGGGCGCATGTCGAACGTCACCCCCGAGCCGAGGACGGCGACGATCTGCCAGACGCCGTCCATCAGGAACCCCGCCTCGCCGTTGGTGAGCAGGGTGATCGCGGCCTGCCCGTTGGCGCCCGTGGGGATCAGCTTCTCCTTGCCGAGGCGCTGGATGTACGCGAGCGCCTCCTCGGCCGCGCCGAGGTCGACCTGCACGGTGGAACCGCCGTCGGCGACCAGCGGCCGGCCGCCGAGCTGGGTGTAGAAGGACAGGAACATGCGGAACTGGGTGGCCGTGTCCTTGATCGAGGCGACCGAGCCGCCCCAGACGCCGGTGACCTCCTTCGCCGCGCGCAGCGCGTCGGCGAACTTGTCCGGGCCGTCGAGGTCGGCGAGTACCCCGCCGTCGAGCAGGCCGGCCTTCTCGGCGATGTCGGTGCGGAAGTACAGCGCGAAGGGGTGGGTGTCGATCGGGATGCCGTAGAGGCGGTCCTCGACGTGGGACTTGCGCCAGGGCTTGGCGTCGAACTTCTCCGGCGTCATGCCCTGCTTGGCGAGCGCGTCGGCGGGCAGTTCGCTGAGCAGCCCGGCCTGGGCGAGCACCGGCAGCTTCGACAGGTGCGCGATGGCGACGTGCGGGGGGCGCTTGCCGACGGTGGCGAGGCTGAGCTTGGTGTAGTACGGGTTGCCCCAGACGAAGGTGGTGGCCCGCAGGGTGCTCTCGGGGTGCGCCTTCTCGTACGACTCCTGCATGGCGACCATGCGTTCGCCGTCCCCGCCGGTGAACGGGTTCCAGAAGTTCAGCCTGTTCGCGGGGGGTTCGCCGCCGGTGAAGCCCTGGGCGATGGTCGAGACGCAGCCGCTGAGCGCCGCGGTGGCGGCGGCGCCCGCGGCGAGGCCCGCGACGCCGCGCAGCAGGGCGCGGCGGGAGGGGGCGGGCTGGGCCGCGGGGGTGTCGCGGGCGGGGCCGGAGGCCGCGCGGCCTGGGGAGTCGAGGCGTCGGAGCATGGCGGATGTCCCTTTCCGCGGCGAACTTGTACAACGTTGTAATGCGCTCTTGGTGCAACGTTGTATATCGTCGTGGGCACCACGTCAACAGCCCGCGCAGCAAGGCGTAGGGTGTGCGCACCAGAACCGCGGAGGAATCGGGAGGAAGCCGTGTCCGGGGCCCGCCTCAAGGACGTCGCCGAGCGCGCCGGTGTCTCGATCAAGACCGTCTCGAACGTCGTCCGCGGCGCCGCGCGCGTCGCCGAGCCGACCCGCGAGCGCGTCCTGCGCGCCATCGACGAACTCGGCTACCGCCCGCACGCCTCCGCCCGCCACCTGCGCACCGGCCGCAGCGGCGTCATCGCGCTCGCCGTCCCCGAACTCGTCGCGCCCTACTTCGCGGAGCTGGCCACCTGCGTCATCGCCGCCGCCAAGGAGAGCGGGCAGACGGTCCTCATCGAGGTCACCGACGGCGACCCGGCGGAGGAACTGCGCATCGCCTGCGGCCTGAGCGACCCGCTCATCGACGGCGTGCTCCTCAGCCCTCTGGGCCTGGACCAGACGGCGCTGGCCGCCCGCGAACGCCGCGTCCCGCTCGTGCTGCTGGGCGAGCGGGACTACGAAGTCCCCGCCGACCACGTGCTCATCGACAACGTCGCCGCCGCCCGCGACGCCACCCGGCACCTGATCGGCCTCGGCCGCCGCCGCATCGGGGTCATCGGCGGGCAGCACGGCGACCGCGCGACCGCCACCGCCCTGCAGCGCATGCAGGGGCACCGCGAGGCGCTGGCCGAGGCCGGCCTCACGTACGACCCGGAGCTGGCGCCCGCCGTGGGCGCGTACACCCGCGCGGGCGGCGCGGCGGCGATGCGGGAGCTGCTGGCGCTGCCGCAGCCGCCGGACGCGGTGTTCTGCTTCACGGACCTGATGGCGTCGGGCGCGATGCGCGTCGCGCATGACGCGGGCCTGGCGATCCCGGCCGGCCTGGCGGTGGTCGGCTTCGACGACATCCAGGAGGCGGGGTACATGGTGCCGTCGCTGACCAGCGTCGCGCCGGACAAGCAGGAGCTGGCCAGGCTGGCGGTGAAGGCGTTGCTGGCGCGGATAGAGGGCCCGGCGGAGGCGCCGTCGGCGACGCTGCTGGCGGGATACGACCTGGCGGTGCGGGAGTCGACGGAGCTCTCACCGAGCCGTCCCTAGCGGCCGAGGCGGGGCTCCCGGGGGCGGGGGCCCCGGGGCCCTGGGCGGGGGGTGGTTTCGCGTGAGCGGGTACGCCGGGGCGCTGCGCCGCGGGGGGCTCGGGCCGCCGGCCGCGGCTGGGGAGCCTCGGCGAGCCGGTCACAGCGGATGAGGCCGGTCTCCCGAGGGCGGGGCCCGGGATGGGCGGGCACGCCGGGGGGTGCCGGGCGGGGCCCGGGCCCCGGCCGCGGCTGGTCGTCCGCGGTCACGGGCCCGCCCACGGTCCGTCGCGGGGCTCGTGCCCGCCCGGCGGGACTAGGACAGCAGGCGCTCGATCTCCGTCACCTGCTCCGCCGTCAGCGGGCCCGCCTCCAGCGCGCCCGCGTTCTGCGCCGCCTGCGCCACCGTGCGGAAGCCGGGGATCGGGACCGTCTGCGGGCTGCGGGCCCAGATCCAGGCCAGCGCGCCCTGCGCGAGGGTGCGTCCGTCCGAGGTGAGGAGGGCGCGGATCGCCTCGATCCGCGGCAGCCACCCCGGCGCCACCCGCCCGTCCGCGTCGAAGTACGTCAGCCACGCCGGCGGCGTCGCGCGGATGTCGCCGGTGCCGATGCGCGAGCCCGCGTCGTACGCGCCGGAGAGCAGCCCCATCGCCAGCGGGCTGCGGTTGACGGAGGCCAGGCCGCGCTCCGCGCACAGCGCCAGCATCTCCGGGGCGTCCTCCAGCACGTTGAGCCGGTGCTGCACCGCCGCGCAGTGCGGGCCCTCGGCGAAGACGGCCGCCCGGCCGGGGTCGTCGGTGCTCCAGCCGTAGGCGCGGATCAGTCCCTCGCGTACGAAGTCCTCGCACGCCTCCCGCAGTTCCACCGCCTCCTCGACGCCGGCGTCGCCGATGTGCAGTTGGAACAGGTCGATGTGGTCGGTGCCCAGCCGGTCCAGCGAGGCGGTCAGCGCCCGGCGCGCGTGGCCGGGGGACAGGTCGCGGGAGAGCATCGTCCGGCGGCCGGAGTCGAAGGTGTTGCCCCACTTCGTGGCGATGACGACCTCGTCACGCCGGCCCGCGAGCGCGCGGCCCAGCACGGTCTCGCTGTGGCCGGTGCCGTAGACGTCGGCGGTGTCGAAGAAGGTGATGCCGCCGTCGAGCGCGCGGTGCACGGCCCGGACGGACTCCTCGTCGTCGACTTTGCCCCAGCCCAGCGGGTTGCCCCCGCTGTCCCACCACTCGCCGCCGATCGCCCAGCAGCCGAAGCCGAGTGCGCTGACCTCGATGCCCGTACGTCCCAGAGTGCGCTTCTCCATGGCACAGAGCATGCACCTTCGAGCGCGCTCGAACGCAAGGTGTTTCCGGGCCGCCGGCGGGGCGGACCCCGCCGGCTTCCGCAAAGACCGCCCGGCCGGCGGCTACGGCAGAGTCAGCACCTCCGCGCCGGACTCCGTCACCACGAGCGTGTGCTCGAACTGGGCCGTGCGCTTGCGGTCCTTGGTCACCACGGTCCAGCCGTCGTCCCACATGTCGTACTCGTGCGTCCCCAGCGTCAGCATCGGCTCGATGGTGAAGGTCATCCCGGGCCGCATCACCGTGGTGGCGCGCGGGTCGTCGTAGTGCGGGATGATCAGGCCGGAGTGGAAGGCGGTGTTGACGCCGTGGCCGGTGAAGTCGCGGACGACGCCGTAGCCGAAGCGCTTGGCGTACGACTCGATGACCCGGCCGATGACGTTGACCTGCCGGCCCGGACGGACCGCCCTGATCGCCCGGTTCAGCGACTCGCGGGTGCGCTCGACCAGCAGCCGGGAGGTCTCGTCGACGTCGCCGACGAGATACGTGGCGTTGTTGTCGCCGTGCACGCCGCCGATGAACGCGGTGACGTCGAGGTTCACGATGTCACCGTCGTGGAGCACGGTGGAGTCCGGGATGCCGTGGCAGATGACCTCGTTGACCGAGGTGCACAGCGACTTGGGAAAGCCGCGGTAGCCGAGGGTGGAGGGGTACGCGCCGTGGTCGCACAGGTACGCGTGCGCCACCCGGTCCAGCTCGTCCGTCGTCACCCCGGGCGCGATGTGCTCCGCGGCGGCGGCCATGGCCCGCGCGGCGATCCGCCCGGCGACGCGCATCCGCTCGACGGTCTCCGCGTCCTGGACCTCGGGCCCGCTGTAGGGTGCGGGGCCCTTCTTCCCGACGTACTCGGGGCGTGGGATGGCGGGGGGAACGGCGCGGGGCGGGGAGAGCGTTCCGGGTGCGAGCAGCGACGACTGGCCAGACATGCATCCGAGTCTAACCGCGGGGAATCGGGCACGATGGGCGGCGGCAGAGCGGGCCGGCACGGCGCAGGTGAGGAGTGAGATGGCGCTGTTCAGGAAGAAGACGGCGGGCAAACCGGGCGAGTGGTACTACTGCCTGGAGCACGAGCGGGTCGAGGAGGGGCCCCAGTGCAAGGCCCTGAACCGCCTCGGGCCGTACGCGACGCCGGAGGAGGCGGCGCGGGCGATCGAGACGGCGGAGGCGCGGAACGAGGAGTGGGACGAGGACGCGCGCTGGAACGACGACGCGGACCGCGACGGCGGGCCGGGGCGCTGAGGGACCAGGGTGCGCTCACGCCGCGGCGGCCGGTGACGGGCCCGCCGCGGCGCGGCGCTCCCGTTCCCGCACCGCGTGCTCGTTCGTGCGCGCGTCGTACGTCATCAGCTTCGGCAGGCACACCGCCAGCAGCACCACCGCGCCCGCGCACATCGCCCCGCCCGACCAGATAGACGTCCGCACGCTCGTCAGCGCCGCCACCCCGCCGGAGCGGAACTGCCCGGCCACCGGGCCGACGGAGTACGACAGCAGCTCGATGCCCGCGAGCCGGCCGCGGAGCTCGTCGGGGATGGTCTGGTTCCACATCGCCGACCGGAACACCCCGCTCACCATGTCGAACGCGCCCGCCACCACGAGCAGCAGCAGCACCGTCCAGGCGTGGGGCATCACCCCCGCCGCCGTGATCGCCAGCCCCCACCCGGCAGCCGACAGCATCACCGCCCGGCCGTGCCGGTGCACCCGACGGGTCCACCCGCTGGTCAGGCTCACCAGCAGCGATCCCGCGGGCAGCGCCGCGTACATCAGCCCCAGCGCCCACGGTGCGTCCAGATCGTCCGCGAGGAACGGGAAGAGCGCGAGGGGGAAGGCGAAGAACATCGCCGTCAGGTCGATGGCGTACGTGCCCAGCAGCTCCTTGCGGTGCCAGGCGTAGCGCGCGCCCTCCGCGACGGCGCGCAGGCTCGGCGCCACCGCCTCGCGCGCCGCGGGGGAGGGGGCGAGCATCAGCGCGAGACCGACGGAGACGGCGAACGTCCCGGCATCCAGCGCGTACGCCCACGGCAGCCCGGCGTACGCGACGATGAACCCGGCGAGCGCGGGTCCCGCGATGCCGCCGAGCTGCCAGCGCAGGGAGTTGAGCGCGGCGGCGGCGGGCAGGTGCTCGTGCGGCACGATGCGCGGGACGATCGAGTCGAGGGCCGGGCGCTGGATGCCGGTCAGCGCGCTGGTGAGCGCGGCGACGAGGTACAGGGGCCAGAGCATCGGCTCCGGGAGCAGACTGTTGACGAGCAGCACGGCGCAGGCGAGACCGAGCCCCGCCTCGCTGGAGAGGATCAGCTTCCGTTTGTCCATGGCGTCGGCGAGGGCGCCGCCGTAGAGGCCGAAGACGATGAGCGGAACCAGCTCCACGGTGCCGATGGCGCCGACCGCGAGGGCGGAGCCGGTCAGCTCCTTCACCTGCACGGGCAGCGCGACGAAGGTGAGGAAGCTGCCGAAGGAGGTGATGAGGCCGGCGACCCACATCAGGCGGAAGTCGCGCGAGGCGTGCCAGGGGGCGAGGTCGGGGAGGAGGTCGCGGTAGGTGCGGGATTCGTCGGCCACGAGGGGCCATGCTCGGGCGGGCGCACGGCGGGCCGCAAGGGAATTTCGGACCGGCCGCCGGCGGCGCTACCAGCGGGACGGGGGCGGGGACGACAGCACCTCGGCGAGGCGGGCGAGGCGGTCGCGGAAACCGGAGCGGCCGGAGGCGGCGGGGGGCGCGGAGGGGGCGCCGTTCTCCCCGGCGGCGGCGCTGACGAGGTGCTGCACGGTTTCCAGGTCGATGTCGCCGCTGTCGCCGGGCACCGTGAGCAGTTCGTGGGCGAGGGCCGGCAGCTCCGTGGAGCCGCCGTCCAGCGCCAGCACCGCGGCCCCGGCGCGGCGGGCGTCGCCGACGCGCTCCAGCAGCGCCCCGCCGGGCTCGTCCGGGGCGACGACGAGCAGGGTCTCGCCGCGGCCGGCGGCCTCCAGCCGGCCGAGGCCGACGCCGAGATGGACGGGGCCGTCCTTCGGCACCCGGTGGCGTACGAGGGTGGGGGAGAGAGCGGGCAGGCCGGACCAGACGGCTTCGTCGTCGAGGTGGGCGGCGAGGTGCCAGGGCTCGTACGCCTCGGTGCCCACCAGCAACAACCCGCCCCCCTGTCCCTCGACGGACCTCCGCAGCGCCCCGGCGAACCGCCGCGCCGCCCCGGGCCACTCGGTCCCGGCCAGCACTTCCCGCAGCATCGCCACGCGCACGGCATCCATGCGGCGGGATGCTGCCGGACAGGGCCGCGGCGCGCAGGGAAAGGCGCGGGTATCACCGTTTCGGGGGCCTGCGGCGGAGGGCGGGGTTGTCGCCCCTGAAGCCCGTACTAGGCCCGGAACGGGCCGTGGACCTCGTACGTCACCCCGTCCGTGCCCGCCACGAAGCCGCTTTCCCCCCGCTGCGACGAGAAGTACAGCCGCGAGCCGTCCGGGGAGAACGCCGGGCCCGTGATCTCCGACTCCGGGTGACCGTCGATCCGGACCACCGGGGCCACCGTTCCCTCGGGGGTGATGATGTTGATCTCCATGTTGCCGCCGTCCTCGGCGACGTACAGGTCGCCGCCCGCGCGGCCCGTGATGTTGTCGACCGTGCCCAGTGGCTCGTCCGCGTCGTAGACCACGGCGAGGGAGTGGGCGCCGGCGTCGTAGGCCCAGACGCGGTTGTCGCCCTTCGTCGTGAAGTAGCAGACACCCGCCTGCGGCGAGTAGTAGCAGCCCTCGCCGCCGTCGAAGTGCAGCGCCTGGTCGACCTGTGCGCGCGTCTGCTCCCATGGCCACGGCGCGTCCGGGGCCGGGACCTCGCGCCACTCCACCGCCCCGCCGCCCGCGTCGCACAGCACGTCGAGCCGGCCCGACGACAGCGCGCCCCACGCTCCCCACGACTGTGGCGTGAAGCGGTAGAAGCAGCCGTCGTCCTCGTCCTCGGTGAGGTAGACCACCCGCCGGTCCGTGTCGCACGCCGCCGCCTCGTGCTTGAAGCGGCCCATCGCCCCGTAGGAGGTCGCCGAGCGGTTGCCGTACGGGTCGGTCTCGTAGACCCTGCCGCGGTAGGTCTCCTCGCACGACAGCCACGTGTTCCAGGGCGTCGCCCCGCCCGCGCAGTTGAGGTTCGTGCCGTTCAGGATGCGGCGGGCCGCCGTCACCGAGCCGTCCGCGGCGAAGCGGAGCGCGGACACGCCGCCGATCAGCGGGAGTTCGGAGTTGGAGACGTAGATCCAGCCGTCGCCGTCGGCGAAGCACGCGCCGCCGTCGGGCGCTCCGTGCCACGTGATGCCGCCGACCGGGCGGGTGGAGCGGGCGACGACGCGGCCCGTGAAGCCCTCCGGCAGCGCCAGCCCGTTGGCGTCGGGCGCCAGCAGCGGCCCGTACGGGCTGTCCGCCGCGGCTGCCGCCGCCGGTGCCGCGGCGGCGTGCCAGAGTCCGCCGGTGACGGCGACGGCGCCGGTGCCTGCGGTGACTGCGCGGAGAAACGAGCGGCGCTCCATGAGGGGTCCTCCGGTCCGGGTGTCGGTGGCTGCGTGCGGGGGCGAAGGGGTGCCCGCGCCACGATGCCCACGCGGCCGTGACGGGTGAACTGGACCGGATCACAAATCTGCGCGGAGTTTCTGTGATCGGCGGTCCGCGGCTGTGACGCAGCCCGCGCCGCCCGCACACGACATCGCGTCAGAGAGACGATAAAATGGCCGTGTGCCTCAACTTCGCCTCGCGCTGAATCAGATCGATGCCACCGTCGGCGACCTCGACGGCAACGCCGACGCCGTCGTCCGCTGGACCCGGCACGCGGCCGACCGCGGCGCGCACTTCGTGGCCTTCCCCGAGATGGTCCTCACCGGCTACCCCGTCGAGGACCTGGCCCTGCGCCGTTCCTTCGTCGAGGCGTCCTGCGCCGCGCTGCGCACCCTCGCCGGGCGGCTGGCCGACGAGGGCCTGGGGGAGACCCCCGTCCTCGTCGGCTACCTCGACCGCAGTGACTCGCGCCACCGCTTCGGGCAGCCCGCGGGCTCCCCCAAGGACGCGGCGGCCGTGCTGCACCGCGGTGAGGTCGTTCTCACCTTCGCCAAGCACCACCTGCCCAACTACGGCGTCTTCGACGAGTTCCGCTACTTCGTCCCCGGCGACACCATGCCCGTCGTGCGGGTCGGGGGCGTCGACGTCGCGCTGGCGATCTGCGAGGACCTGTGGCAGGACGGCGGCCGGGTGCCGTCCGCGCGGATCGCCGGCGCCGGGCTGCTCGTGACCGTCAACGCCTCGCCGTACGAGCTGAAGAAGGACGACACCCGCCTGGAGCTGGTCCGCAAGCGCGCCCAGGAGGCGGGCTGCACGACGGCGTACGTCGCGATGACCGGCGGCCAGGACGAGCTGGTCTACGACGGCGACTCGATCGTCGTCGACGGGCGCGGCGAGGTCGTCGCGCGCGCCACCCAGTTCACCGAGGAGTGCCTGCTCGTCGACCTCGACCTGCCCGCCGCCCCCGCGCAGCCGCCGGCCGGCGTCGCCGACGACGGGCTGCGCATCGAGCACGTCACGCTCTCGGCCGAACCCGTCGCGCCGTACGCGCGCCGGTACCCGGGGGTCGTCGCCGAGAGCCTCTCCGACGAGGAGGAGATGTACACGGCGCTGGTCACCGGGCTGCGCGCGTACGTCGAGAAGAACGGCTTCGGCTCCGTCCTCATCGGGCTCTCCGGCGGCATCGACTCCTCCCTCGTCGCCGCCGTCGCGTGCGACGCCGTCGGCGCCGGGCAGGTGTACGGCATCTCCATGCCGTCGCGCTACTCCTCCCAGCACTCCCGCGACGACGCCGCGGAGCTCGCCCGCCGCACCGGGCTGCACCTGCGCAGCGTCCCCATCGGCCCGATGTTCGACGCCTACATGGAATCCCTGGCGCTGACCGGTCTGGCCGAGGAGAACCTCCAGTCCCGGCTGCGCGGCACGCTGCTCATGGCCGTCTCCAACCAGGAGGGCCAGCTCGTCCTGGCCCCCGGCAACAAGAGCGAGCTGGCCGTGGGCTACTCCACGCTCTACGGCGACTCCGTCGGCGCCTACGGCCCGATCAAGGACGTCTACAAGTCGGTCGTCTTCCGGCTCGCGAAGTGGCGCAACGCGGTCGCCGCCGGGCGCAACGAGATCCCGCCGATCCCGGAGAACTCCATCTCCAAGCCGCCCAGCGCCGAGCTGGCCCCCGGCCAGCTCGACACCGACTCGCTGCCGGACTACGACGTGCTCGACGCGGTCCTGGAGCTGTACGTCGACCGCGACTGCGGCAGCGCGGAGATCGTCGCCCGCGGGTACGAGCCGGAGCTGGTGGAGCGGGTGCTGCGGATGGTCGACACGGCGGAGTACAAGCGCCGGCAGTACCCGCCGGGGACGAAGATCTCGCCCAAGGGCTTCGGCAAGGACCGCCGGCTGCCGATCACCAACCGCTGGCGGGAGCGGGTCTAGCCGGCGGGGCCGCGCGGCGCGCGGGCGTCACAGGTTCACCGAGGCCCGTACCGGGCGGTGGTCGCTGCCCGTCGCGCCGAGCACGTCGGAGCTGACCGGCTCCACCCCGCGCACGAGGATCTGGTCGATCCGCGCCATCGGGAAGTCCGCCGGCCAGCTGAAGCCGAAGCCGCTGCCCGCCGCGCCCTGTGCGGAGCGCACCTGCGAGGTGACGTTCGCCAGCGCCCGGTCGTTCATGGTGCCGTTGAGGTCGCCGAGGAGGACCACGCGCTCGGCCGCCTCCCCCCTGATGGCCTCGCCGAGCGCGTGGGCGCTCGCGTCGCGCCGGTTGGCCGTGAACCCCGCGTCGGCCTTCACCCGCACGGACGGCAGGTGGGCGGTGTAGAGCGCGAGCGGGCCGCTGTCGGTGGCGACGGTGGTGCGCAGGGCGCGGGTCCAGCCCATGTGGAGGTCCACCGGCCGGGTCTTCGACAGCGGGTACTTGCTCCACACCCCGACCGTGCCCGCCACCTCGTGGTACGGGTACGCCTCCGCGAGGCCGTCCTCGTACGCCGCCCTGTTGTCCTGCGTGACCTCCTGCAGGGCGAGCACGTCGGCGCCGGAGTCCACCAGCTTGCGGGCGGTGCCGGCGACGTCGGTGTTCTCCTCGGCGACGTTGTGGCTGACGACGGTGAGGTCGCCGCCGCCCGACGACTTGTCGGTGAGCAGGCCGCCGAAGAGGTTGAACCAGACGAACACCGGCAGCACCAGCGCGCACACGGCGGTCATCGACCGCCGCCACAGCGCGCACACCAGCAGCACCGGGACGGCCAGCCCGAACCACGGCAGGAACGTCTCGACCAGGCTGCCCAGGCTGCCGACCCGGTTGGGGATCGCCGCGTGGCCCATCATCACGAGGCCGTCCAGCAGCGCGAGCGCGGCGACCACCAGGCCGCGGCGCCAGGTGCCGGGGCCCAGGCCCTCGCGGAGCCGGCGGCGCCAGTACACCGCGCGCGACTCCGCGGGAGCGGGCGCGTGCGTCGTCCCGCTGCCGCGTCCGGTTTCCGCCATGTCCACGTGCGTCATGCGCTGTTCCTCACGTCACTGCAGTCGCCGGTCCGCCCCCGTTCCCCCCTACCTGACGAACGGGACGGCGCCGTGAGTTGCGGACAGGGCGCGCGCGAAGGTCACCGTAGCGAAACCGGGACATTTCATCGGACCGGTGAAGGCACCCCGCCGGGCACGGCGCCGACGACCCGCGCGGCCTGTTCCGCGGGCGGCGGCCGTCCCGGGCAGCGTACGGCCTGCGGGCCACCATGCCGTGCGCCGCCCCTCGTACACCGCCCTCGTGCGCCGCTAGTGCCGCGTGGACGGCGTATTCTCCCGGCCCCGTGCCGGCGCGGCGGTGTCGCGGCCCTTCGCCGGCATGAACGCCGCGGCCACCGCCGCGCCCATCAGCGCCGCGCCCGCCGCCACCAGGGACGTCACGTGCATCGCGTGGATGAACGCGTCGTCGGCCTGGGCGATCAGCTTCTTCCCGGCGGGTCCGGCGCGCTCCGCGAAGGTGAGGGTGGCCTCGATGGACTCGCCCGCCGCCCTCGGCGCCTGCGGGGGCAGCGACACCTGGCCGCGGTAGACCGACGACAGCAGCGAGCCGAGCACGGCGACCCCGAGGGCGCCGCCGACCTGCCGGAAGGTGTTGTTGACCGAGGAGCCGGCGCCGGCCTTCTCGGGCGGCAGCGACTGCATGATCGAGGTGGTCGCCGGCGGCATGACGTGCGCCATCGCGCTGCCCATGAGGAAGAACAGCACCTCCAGGATCCACAGCGGCGACGACTCGTCCAGCAGCAGGAAGCCGGCGAAGGCGACGGCGACGCCGACCATGGCCACGGTGCAGACCGCCCGGGCGCCGAACCGGTTGACCACCAGCCTGGACCGCGGTGCGAAGATCAACTGGGCGATGGCCAGCGGCAGCAGGAGCAGCCCGGAGTCCAGCGGCGACAGGCCGCGCACGCTCTGGATGTAGAAGACCATGAAGAACGTCACGCCCATGAGCGCGAAGAACACCAGGCCGATGACGGCGACCGAGGCGGAGAAGCGCGGGTTGCGGAACCACCGGACGTCGAGCGCCGGGTGCCGGCTGCGGCGCTCGTACCGGACGAAGAGCGCGAGGACGACCGCTCCGCCCACGATCGTGCCCCAGACCTCCGGCGCACCGAAGTCGGCACGCTGACCGCCCCGGACCACGCCGTAGACGATCAGCACCAGGCCCGTGATGGACAGCAGCACGCCCGGGGGGTCGATCCGGCCGGGGGCCGGGTCCTTGGAGTCGGGGACCACCAGCGTCATCCCGGTCAGAGCGACGAGGATGATCGGGACGTTGACCAGAAAGACCGAACCCCACCAGAAGTGCTCCAGCAGCAGCCCGCCGGTGATCGGCCCGATGGCGATGGCCAGGCCCACGGCCCCGGCCCAGATGCCGATGGCCCGGGGCTGCTCGTCGCGCTCGAAGACGTTCACGATGATCGCCAGCGTGGCGGGCAGGACGAAGGCGCCTCCCAGGCCCATCAGGGTGCGGAAGGCGATCAGCTCGCCCGGGCTGCCGGAGAACGCGGCGAGCACCGAGCCGATGCCGAAGACGACCATGCCGCCCAGCAGCACCCGCTTGCGCCCCAGCCGGTCGCCCAGGACGCCCGCGGTGAACAGCAGGCCCGCGAAGGCCAGGGTGTACGCGTCGATCGCCCACTCCAGCTCGCTCTGGCTGGCGCCCAGGCCGGTGGGGGCGGGGCTGGCGATCGTCTTCATCGCGACGTTGAGGATGGAGTTGTCGAGGACGACGACGAGCAGGCTGAAGACGAGCACCCCGAGGATGACCCAGCGGCGGCGGTGGACCTCCGGGGCAATCCGTTGCGCGGTGTCCATGAAATCCACGCTAGCGTGCATTCCGGTACGGCGCCGTTTCGTACCGGAGGGGTCGCCGGGGCCGGGACCGGGAGAAGAGCAGCAGGTCACAGGCCCGACATGCGGGCGGGTGCGACCTTCCGCACACGTGCCCGGACGGGGTGTCGTTCGCCGTTGCGGCGTGCCAGCATGGAAGTGGTCCGGGGACGCCGTCAGGGCGCCTCGAGATGACGAAGGAGCGTTTGCGATGACGCACGTTTCGCATGCCCGCACGACGCCCGCCGGGGCCGACTCCGCCCCGGCGCTGTACGGCGGGGACGGGGGCGGCCGGGGCCGCCGGGTGACCGTCCGGGACCTGGCCGCCGCCAAGCGGCGCGGCGAGAAGTGGCCCATGCTGACCGCGTACGACTCGACCACCGCCGGCATCTTCGACGAGGCCGGTATCCCCGTGCTGCTGGTCGGCGACTCCATGGGCAACGTCCACCTCGGGTACGACACGACCGTGCCCGTCACGCTGGACGAGATGACGATGCTCGCCGCCGCGGTGGTCCGCGGCACCCGGCGCGCCCTGGTCGTCGGGGACCTGCCCTTCGGCTCATACCAGGAAGGCCCGGTCCAGGCGCTCCGCTCGGCGACGCGGCTGGTCAAGGACGCCGGCGTGGGTGCGGTGAAGCTGGAGGGCGGCGAGCGGTCGCTGCGCCAGACCGAACTGCTGGTGGAATCCGGCATCCCGGTGATGTCGCACCTCGGTCTCACCCCCCAGTCCGTCAACGCCATGGGCTACCGCGTGCAGGGCCGCTCCGACGAGGACGCCCACCGGCTGCTGCGCGACGCGAAGGCCGCGCAGGACGCGGGCGCGTTCGCGCTGGTGCTGGAGCTGGTGCCGGCGGAGCTGGCCGCCGAGGTGACGCGCTCGCTGGAGATCCCGACGATCGGCATCGGTGCGGGGTCCGGCACCGACGCCCAAGTGCTCGTCTGGACGGACATGGTGGGGCTGACCGGCGGCAAGCTGCCGCGCTTCGTCAAGCAGTACGCGCAGGTGCGGCAGAGCCTCGGTGACGCGGCCAGGGCCTTCGCCGAGGACGTCGGCTCGGCGGCGTTCCCGGCCGAGGAGCACAGCTTCCACTGAGCCCGCGGGGGCGGCGGGCACCCGGGCGCCGGAGATGCGCCGATGCGGTGATCTTATTAACTGCATGCGGGTGCCCGCCGTCGTGGCGACACGGCACCGGCGGGGGCCGCGCGGACGCTGGCGGAAAGACGCCCGTCGGCCCCGTGGAGAGGACCCCCGCCCATGCCCCCCGGACACCCCGGCCGCCGCCTGCTGCTCGCCGGCCTCGCCGCGCCGCTGCTCTGGGCGGCCGTCATCGCCCCCGCCGCGGCCGTGGCGCCGCCCGCCGTCACGCCGCGGGCCGCCGTCCCCGTCCAGCAGGAGGACGCACCGCACACCACCGTCGACGGCAAGAACCCCGGCCGCGCGCCCGCGATGGGCTCCCCGGGCGCCCCCGCCGTCCGCGGCGACGACGCCTGGCCGGCGATCACCGCGAGCGGCGTCTTCGCCGTCTCGCTCGGCGCGGCCGTGTACCTCTTCGGCTGGGGCCGGCGCCGTACGGCCTGACCCACCCGCCGGCCGGGCTCGCCCGGACTAGCTCGCCGGACCCCGGTCCTGGTCGCGGGCCAGCCGCGCGCGGCGTACGTAGAACCACGTCATGTTCGACGACAGCCCGGCCAGCAGCACCCAGATCACCCCGATCCAGTAGCCCTTCACGAAGGACACCACGGCCGCGGCCACCGACAGCACGCACACGACGGCGGTGAAGACGGCGAGCCGGTCGGACCCGGCGAGGAAGGACGTGGGCTGGCGGGGCTCGGACGGCATGGGGGCGGGCTCCTCGGGTGTGGCGTGCGGATCCATTGTGCCCCCACGCCGCACCCGTCCGGCACCGGCCCTCGACGCCGGGCACCCGCCTGCCGGCGCCGCCCGCGTGACTCCCGGACGTCCGTCAGATGTCCGTCAGACGTCCGTCAGCCGCACCCCGGCGTGCGCCCGGTAGCGGCGGTTGACCGAGATCAGGTTCGCCACCAGCGACTCGACCTGGTGCGCGTTGCGCAGCCGGCCCGCGTACACCCCGCGCATCCCCGGGATCAGACCGGCCAGCGCCTGCACGACGTCCGTGTCCTCCCGGGACTCGCCCAGCACCATCACGTCCGTCTCGATCCGCTCCACCGCGGGGTCCTGGAGCAGCACCGCCGACAGGTGGTGGAACGCCGCCGTGACCCGCGCTTCGGGCAGCAGCGCCGCCGCCTGCTCGGCCGCGCTGCCCTCGGCGGGACGGATCGGGTACGCGCCCTTCTTGTCGAACCCCAGCGGGTTCACGCAGTCCACGACGAGCTTGCCCGCCAGCTCCGTACGCAGCGCCGAGACCGTCGCCTCGTGCCCCTCCCACGGCACCGCGACGATCACCACGTCGCTGCGCCGCGCGCACTCCGCGTTGTCCGCGCCCTCCACGCCGCTGCCCAGCTCGGCCGCCGCCGCCTCGGCCCGCTCCGCCTTCCGGGAGCCGACGACGACCCGCTGCCCGGCCCGCGCCAGCCGGTAGGCCAGCCCCCGGCCCTGGTCACCGGTGCCGCCCAGCACGCCGACGGCCAGGCCCGAGACGTCGGGCAGGGCCCACGGGTCCTTACGCGCGGGCGGGGTGTTCTGCTCACTCGAAGTCATGCGCCGATCGTACGGCGATCACCGCTCACCGGCAGCGGCTCACCCCGCCGGATCCGCCGTGCACGGCGCGCCGCCGCAGACGTCCACGATCCTGCCGGAGTTCAGGAACTCCGCCATCTGCCGCTGCGCGGCGGGCGAGCTGCGCGGGTCGCCGTGCGGGTCCCGGCCCTCCGTGGGCGGGGTGTTCGTCAGCGGCTGGTACGGGCTGCCGCTGTCCCAGATCAGCATCCCCGAACCGGTGGACGGGTAGCGCAGCTTGCGTATCCCCCAGTACGGCTCCTCGTCGGGGCTGCGCCCCTCGGCCACCGCGGGGCGGTGGATCCGGGCGCCGACCGTACGGGCCTGCACCTCGGCGGCGGTGGGGGAGACCTGGTGGTCGCCGTACGCGACGTGCATCAGCACCTGGTGGCGCGGGGTGCGCGGCAGCGGGTCGGACGTCATGTGCTGCGCGTAGCCGTTCGCCTCGCCGCGGTCCCAGAGCATCTGCATGAGCGCCAAGCCGAGTTGCTGGTGCAGCTTGTCGGGGTACGCCTGGTCCAGCACCTGCTGGAACGGTGCGAAGTCGACGCTGCGGTTGAGCAGCGTGCTGTAGTTCATCGCCGGTACGCCGAGCACGGAGCGCGTGCTGTCCTGCGCCACGGCGGTGTACATGCCGCCCATGATGCCGCCCTGGCTGTGGCCGACGAAGCCGAGGCGGGCGCGCACGTCGATCGCGCTCGCGCCGCCGGCGCCGCGGAAGGCGTCGTCCGCGGCGAGCCCGTCCGCGTGCCGCATGAGGCGGCCGAGCCAGAGGGTGTTGAGCACGCCCTGCTGGAGCCGGTCGGCGACCGCGGGGAAGCGGCCGAGGTCCTGCAGCGTGCTCGCGACGAACGGGATGTCCTCGTCGGACATGCCCTGCCACTTCGTGGCGCACATGACGAAGTTGCCGCGGGCCGCCAGTTCGCGCTGCGTACGGGAGCCGACCTGCGTCTCGTTGCCGAGGAGCCCGTGGCCGTACAGGACGGGCCGGCCCGCCTCGCCGGGACCGCCGGGACCGCCGAGGGCGGTGCGCGGGATCTCGCACTGGAACGGCACCACCTGGTTGTTGCCGGGCAACCGGGCGGGCAGTGCGTCCTTGCCGGCGCCGGCGCGGTGGAAGCCGGCGCCGGGCGGGCCGCCGGGGGCGTCGAGGTAGCTGGGAACGTTGTAGACGCCGCGGACCGTACGGGCGACGGGGTCGTCGGCGGGGTGCTCCTCGACCTCGTACACCAGGTGCTCCGGCACGCCCTTGCCGAGGCCGGCGAAGGCGTCGTCGCGGATGTGCAGCATCCGCTCGCTCAGGCTGCGTTCGCTCGCGACGGTGAAGACCCAGGCGAGGTGGAGCCCGCCGGTGCGGACGCCGGCGCGGTCGAGGTCGCGCCGGACCTGGCGGTGGTCGCGCTGGCGCTCGTAGAGGGGGTCGCTCCGGCGCAGCGCGGGGCCGTCGACGCGGCGGAAGGCGGCGGGGGCGGGGATGGCGCGGCCCTCGGCGTCCTTGAGGCGGCGCAGGGCGACGACGTAGCGGTGGCCCTCTTCGAGGTTGCGCGCGGGCCGCACGATGAGGGCCTGGCGGGCGGGGTCGGTGGCGTTGGCGTCCAGCTCGGCCCAGTACGGATGGCGCTTGCCGGTGTCGGCGTCGAGGAGCACGATCGGCGCGTCGCGGTCGAGCGAGGCGCCGATGTCGGTGAGCGGCGCGGCGCCGGTCTCGCCGAGGTCGAGGCCGGGCACGTGGGCGAGGATCATCGAGCCGGGCGAGAAGCCGTCGCTGCGGTTCCACTCCGCGGGGTCGATGCGGGTGCCGGCGGCGTTGGCGGGCATGGCCGACGGCTCGAACGCCACCCGGCGGCCGGTGTCCGTACGGCGGTCGGGCTCGGTGTACCAGTCGCTGGGGAACGGCAGCAGGCAGTCGGCGGGGCCGATGGGGTCGCAGCCGGGGCGTTCCCCGCCGCGGGGCTCCCCGGCCCGTACGGGCTGTCCGGCCGGATCGGCGAGCGCGGTGGGGGCGAGGAAGCCGAGCGCGAGTGCCGCGACGGTGGTCAGGACCGTGAGCCGAGCGCGCACCGGGGCCTCCAACGGGTGGTTACCGAACAGTTCACCGAGGTACTTAGTCAGGGCAGCGGGTGCTGTCAATGGCGGAGGCTTCAGCGGTAATGCACGCGGTTCTCACACAATTCTCAGGCCGGTAGGGGACATTGGAGTCATGAACGCGCTTGTACCCGTCTGTCCGAGCTGCGGTCGCGTGCGGTGCATCTGCCCGCCGTGTGCCCTGCGATGTCATCGGCCCGGTGTTGACTGGAGGGGTGAACTGCACCTTCTGCGCCATCGCCCGCGGTGACCTCCCGAGCCACCGGGTCTTCGCGGACGAGGTGGCCGTCGCCTTCCTCGACGCCCGGCCGCTCTTCCCCGGTCACCTCCTGCTCATCCCGCGCCAGCACGTGGAGACGCTCACCGATCTGCCGGAGCCCGAGGTCGGCCCGTTCTTCGTCCGGGTCCGCCGGCTGACCGGCGCCGTGGAGCGGGGCATGGACGCGGCCGGGTCCTTCGTCGCGATGAACAACCGGGTCAGCCAGTCCGTGCCCCACCTGCACGTCCACGTCGTACCCCGCAACCGCAAGGACGGCCTGCGCGGCTTCTTCTGGCCCCGGACCAGGTACCGGGACGAGGAACACGCCGCCGGGACGGCGCGGCTGATCCGCGCGGCGCTCGACGAGTGATCGCCGCGCCCGATCGGCCGGGAGGGAACCCGATACGGAGCGGCGCCGTCCGAGAGACATGAACCGAACGACCCCCCTACGCACCTCGGCGGCCACCGCCGCCGCCCTCGCCGCCGCGGTGATCGCCGCCGGCTGCGGCTCGGAGGACGCCTCCGGGTCCGCCGGTGACGGTGGCCGCGGGGACGTCGACCCCTCCGCCCAGCTCTACCGCGTCCAGGCCACCGTCCTGGCGAACGGCGAGCACGGCCCGCAGATCTGCCGCACGCTCGCCGAGTCGATGCCGCCGCAGTGCGCCGGCCCGGACGTCGTCGGCTGGGACTGGGACGACGTACGCGCGCACCGCGCGAGGGACACCACGTACACCGATCCGCTGGAGCTCGTCGGCACCTGGGACGGCCGACGCTTCACCCTGGCCGAGAAGCCGCGCCCCGCGGACGGGGCCGCCGAACCCGGGGCCGGCGCGGACTTCGACACCCCCTGCACGGAGCTTAAGGACGGCGGGAAGGACCCGGGCGCCTCCGGTGACGCCGACCATCAGCGGGTGCTGCGCGAGGCCGAGAAGATGCCCGGCTACGCCGGCTCCTGGCTCGACGGCGCCATCGTCAACGTCAGGGTCGCCGACACCCGTGACGGTGACGGCGGTCCCGACGCCGCCGAGCGCGCGCTGCGCGACGTCTGGGACGGCCCGCTGTGCGTCGTCGGCGCCGAGCACACCCAGGAGGAGCTGACCCGCATCCAGCGACAGCTCGACAAGGACGTCGAAGGGCTCCTCACCTCCGGCGTCGACCCGGTGCACAACGCCGTCACCCTCGAAGTCGTCGCCGCCACCCCCGAGCTGCGGCGTGAGCTGGACCGCACGTACGGCGAGGACACCGTCCGGCTGAGCGGCTGGCTCAAGCCCGTCGGCTGACCCGCACCACCCCACGACCCGGGTCCCGCGCCGTCCCTCCCCATCCGGCGCGGGACCCGCCCTCGCCCGCCGGGTCCCGCGCCGACACGCCGTGGTCCACGGCCCGGGGCGGATATACCCGTCCTCATGCGGCACCGGGGGATGATTTGACGCGGCCGTCCGTCTGGCAAACTGTCTGCCCATGGGCGCGTCGTATTCCCGGGACCTTGCTCCCCGGCCAGCGGAGATTGCGAGGACTCTCCAGGACCGGCGGACACCCGATTCCTCGGCGGACACGGAGGCCGAGGAGAAACGCAGATCTCCGGCACCGTCGCGGGAGCGGCTGGGCGTCCTCCTCGACCGGATGCGCTCGCCGCGCCCGCCGCGGCTCTGGTTCGAGATCATGCTCGTCGCGCTCGTCTACTGGACGTACTCGATCATCCGCAACGCGGTGCCCGAGCAGGAGACGCAGGCGCTGAAGAACGCGGACCGGATCTGGAGCCTCCAGGAGAGCCTGGGCCTGGCCTTCGAGCGCTCGCTCAACCACGCGGTCGACGGCGTCACCTGGCTCGTGGTGTCGATGAACTACTACTACGGCATCCTCCACTACGTCGTCACCCTCAGCGTGCTCGTCTGGCTCTACCGCTGGCAGCCCGGCCGCTACGCCGCCGTACGCCTGGCCCTCGCCATCACCACCTGCTTCGCCCTCGTCGGCTACTACAGCTTCCCGCTGGCGCCGCCGCGGCTGATGGAGGGCATGGACTTCATCGACACCGTGCGGGCGCACGAGACCTGGGGCTCGATGTCGTCCGGCAACCTCGCCAACGTCTCGAACCAGTACGCCGCCATGCCCTCGATGCACGTGGGCTGGTCCGTGTGGGCGGGCATCACCATCGCCGTACTGGCGAGACCGCTGTGGGTGAAGGCGCTGGGCGTGCTCTACCCGGTGCTGACGCTGCTGGTCATCATGGCGACGGCGAACCACTTCTGGATGGACGCGGTGGGCGGGCTCATCTGCCTCGCCTTCGGCTTCGCGGTCTCGTACGCCTGGTACGGCACGCTCGCCTACCGGCTGCCACAGAGGGTCGCGTCCACCTAGCTTCGCGGCCTTCCGCGGCACGGTTGCGAGGGACGGCAGCCGATCGCCGCCTCCTATCCTCGACCCCATGACCCGCCCCGACACCCCCGTTCCCGGTCTGCGCGCACGCAAGAAGCAGCGCACGCGGCAGTTGCTCTCCGAGACCGCGGTCCGGCTCTTCCTGGAGCGGGGGTACGACGCGGTGTCCGTGGCGGAGGTCGCGGCTGCGGCGGACGTGTCGAAACCGACACTCTTCCGGTACTTCCCCTCCAAAGAGGACCTGGTGCTGCACCGGTTCGCCGATCACCAGGACGAAGCGGCCCGGGTCGTGACGGCCCGCAAGGAGGGCGAGTCGCCGCTCGCGGCGCTGCGCCGGAACTTCCTGGAAGGGCTTGAGCGGCGCGACCCGGTGACCGGCCTCTGCGACCACCCGGAGGTGATCGCGTACCAGCGGCTCCTCTACGGGACGCCCTCCCTCGTCGCGCGGCTCGCCGGCTGGCAGGAGCGTGCGGAGCGGGCGCTCGCCGGCGCGCTGGGCGGGCCCGCGGTGCCGGCCCGGCTCGCGGCCGGGCAGATCGCGGCGGTGCAGCGGATTCTCGCGGAGGAGAACGCGCGGCGGATCGCGGACGGTGAGAGTGCGGACGCGGTGGCACCGGAGGCGAGGGGGGCGGCCGAGCTCGCGTTCCGGCAGCTTGCGCAAGGGATCGAACCGGGACGGAACCCCGCCGCATAACGTTACCGAGTAAAAAATGTAACCGAGTTGCGTTATGTTGGGTGGATGGGCACCGCACACACCCCCGCCGAGACCTCCCTCGCCGACGAACGCCGCTATCACGACACCTGCCGCGCCGCCCTCGACGCGATGCTCGCGGGCGCCGACCGGCAGGTGGTCCTCGGCGAGCAGGCGTCCGCGTCCGGCGCCGACGCCGAGGTGCTCGGCTACGAGCTGCGCGGCCACGCGAAGGAACTGCGCGAACTGCCGCCCGGGCCGCTGTTCTTCGGCCGCCTCGACTTCGCCGACGACGCCGGGCAGGCGGGCGACCACGCCGGACAGCGCTACCACATCGGCCGGATGCGCATCACCGCGCACCCGTCCGCACCGCCCCTCGTCATCGACTGGCGCGCACCCGTCTCACGCGCCTTCTACCAGGCGGGACCGAAGGACCCGCAGGGCGTCGAGATCCGCCGCCGGTTCGGCTGGGCCCCCGGCAGCACCGGCGCCTCCGGCGAACTCACCGGCCTGGAGGACGAACGGCCCGCCGCGGAGGCGACCCGTGGCGGCCGTATCCTGACCGGCGAGATCGAGCGCCCGCGCACCGGCCCGATGCGCGACATCGCCGCCACCATCCAGCCCGACCAGGACGACCTGGTACGCCGCGAACTCGGCGTCTCCGTCTGTGTGCAGGGCGCCCCGGGCACCGGCAAGACCGCCGTCGGCCTGCACCGCGCCGCGTATCTGCTCTACACCTACGCGCGGCAGATCCAGCGCGGCGGTCTGCTCGTCCTCGGCCCGAACCGCACGTTCCTGTCGTACATCTCGGCCGTACTGCCGGCGCTCGGCGAGACCGGGGTGCGGCAGTCGACGGTCGCGGAACTGGCGGCAGGGGAGCAGCCGGTGCGTGCGGAGGACAGCGCGTCGGTCGCCGCGCTGAAGCACGACGTGCGGATGGCCGAGGTGCTGCGGCGGGCGCTGTACGCACGGGTGTCGGCGGACGGGATCACCGAGGGGGTGGCGATCCGCGACGGCTCCGTGTGGTGGCGGGTGCCGCACGCGGAACTCGCGGAGATCGTCGCGGGCGTACGCGACGAGCGGCCGCCGTACGCGGTCGGCCGCGAGCGGGTGCGCAGCCGCATCGTGGACCGTATCCGGCGGCAGGCCGAGCGCCGGGCCGTGACCGTCACGGCCGCCTGGACGCAGCGGACCGGCCGGGCCCGGCCGATCGGCGCCTTCCTGGACGCCGCGTGGCCCAGGGTGAAGCCCGCGGAGGTGCTCACCGCGCTGTTCACCGACGCCGGCGAACTGGCCCGCGCCGCCCACGGCATCCTGAACGCCGGCGAACAGCGGGCGCTCCTGTGGACGAAGCCGCCGCGGTCCTTCACGTCGGCGAAGTGGAGCGCCGCCGACCACGTACTCCTCGACGAGCTGTCCGGGCTCCTGGACCGCCCCGCGGGCTACGGTCACATCGTCGTCGACGAGGCGCAGGACCTCTCCCCCATGGAGGCACGGGTGATCGCGCGGCGCGCGGAGTTCGGTTCGCTGACGGTGCTCGGCGATCTGGCACAGGGCACGACGCCGTGGGCCGCGCGTGACTGGCCCTCACTCCTCGCCCACCTGGGCCGGCCGAACGCCGAGATCGCGGCGCTCACCACCGGGTTCCGGGTGCCGGCCGCCGTGGTCGACCTCGCCAACCGCCTCCTCGGCCACCTCGACGTCGACGTCCCCGCCGCCCGCTCCCTGCGCCGGGACGGCGCGCTTCGGATACTGCCCACCCCGGACGTGCTCACCACGACCCGGGACGCGGTACGGCAGGCTCTCGGCAGCGAGGGCTCGATCGGGGTGGTCGCCGCCGCGGCCGACGTCGACCGGGTGCGCTCGGTTCTGGAGGAAGCAGGCATCGCGACGGCGGGCCCGGACGACCTCGCCGCCCGCGTCGCCGTCCTGCCCGCCACCGCCGCCAAGGGCCTCGAATACGACCATGTCGTCGCGGTGGAACCGGCGGCGATCGCCGACGCCGAGGACGGGCGGACCGGCCTGCGCCGGTTGTACGTCGTGCTGACCCGCGCCGTCTCCCGCCTCGACGTGGTGCACAGCCGCCCGCTGCCGTTCCCGGCGAAGGCCACCTGAGACGGTGCCGCCTGCGGCTGCCGAACCCGCGGGAACCACTCGTCCCGCCCCCGCGGGTCACTGCCCCTGGTCGTCCTCCGTGTCCCGGGACCGGCGCCGGCGCAGGATCACGATCCCCGCGATGCCGACGAGGAGCGCGGCGGCGGCGCTGCCGGCGGCGTAGACCTTGTTCGAGGAGACCCAGGGCTCCGGGGACCACTCGTCGTCGGCGCTGGTGCAGGTGAGCCATTCGCCGCGGGTGCCACCCTGGAAGCAGACCGTGGTGGCGGAGGGGGGCGCGCCCTTCCCGGTACCGGTCCCGCGCGGGGCGCGTGCGTCCTCGGACGCGCGTGCGGCGTGCGGATCCTTGCCCTTCCGCTCGGCACGGCCGGGAGCGGCGGTCACCGTCAGCTCCCGGCTCGTGCCCGCGGGCAGCTCGATCCGCCAGGTCACCTGCTGCCCGGCCGTCTCGGCCCGCGGGCTTGCGGAGACGTACGCGAGGGAGTCGGGCAGGAGTTGGGTGACCCGGCCGTGCGGCGCGTCCGTCCCGGAGGTGTTGTGCACCGTGATCGCGTACGTCGTGCCGCCGCCCGCCGCCGACCGGCTGTCCAGGGCGAGCCGGATCGGCGACGGCGGGGCGACGGGCGGGGGCGTGCCGGGGGAGAGCGGCGGGGAGGGGGCGAGGGCCGCCAGCGCGCCGGCGAGCATCGCCGCGGAAGCGATCGCCGTACGCATGCCCTGCCACCTCGCTGTCGGTGCCACCCGGTCCGTGCGGCCGGTCTACCAGCGGGCGTCGTCAAGAAAAAGGGCGAATCGCGCGATCAAGGTGCCGATGCTACGAACGGCCCGCCGGGCGGTCCCCCCTTCGGAGGAACGGGCCGGGCGGCGTGTACGCCGGTATCCCGCCGGTCTTCCGGCGGTGCCTGCGGCAGTTTGTGGGCGGTCGTGCGGCGGCGTCAGTCGCCGTAGAAGAGCCGCTCCACCACCGCGCGCGCCCGCCGCGTCGTCCGCCGGTACTCCTCCGGCAACTCGCCGGACTGCCCCGGGCCGTAGCCGAAGTAGCGTGCCACCGCGCCGAGTTCGCGCTCAGCGGCGGGGAAGGTGTCGCCGGGCCGGCCGCGGACGAGCATCACCGCGTTGCGCAGGCGCGTGGCCAGCAGCCAGGCGTCGTCCAGAATCCGCGCGTCCTCCGCGTCCAGCAGCCCCGCCTCCAGCGCCGCGGCGAGCGCCGCGCGGGTGCGGGTCGTCCGCAGCGCGGGCACCTCGCGCGCGTGCTGCAACTGCAGCAACTGCACCGTCCACTCCACGTCCGCGAGCCCGCCGCGCCCCAGCTTCGCGTGCAGCGCCGGGTCCGCGCCGCGCGGCAGCCGCTCCGCCTCCATCCGCGCCTTCAGCCGCCGGATCTCGCGGACGGCGTCCTCGCCGAGCCCGCCCGCCGGGTAGCGCAGCGGGTCGATCAGCTCCGTGAACCGTGTGCCCAGACCCGCGTCGCCGGCGACCGGCTCGGCGCGGAGCAGCGCGTGGCGCTCCCACGTCAGCGACCAGCGCTCGTAGTACGCCGCGTACGACGCGAGGGTGCGCACCAGCGGCCCCGACTTGCCCTCGGGGCGCAGGTCGGCGTCGATCAGCAGCGGCGGGTCGGTGCTGGGCAGTTGCAGCAGCCGGCGCAGCTCGTTGGCCACGGCGAACGCCGCCGCGCCCGCCTCCTCGTCGGAGACGCCCTCGCGGGGCGCGTGCACGAACAGCACGTCGGCGTCCGAGCCGTAACCCAGCTCGTGGCCGCCGAAGCGGCCCATGCCGATCACCGCGAACCGCGTCGGCAGCGTGTCGCCCCAGCGGGCGGCGGTCGCGGCGCGCAGGGCGCCGGCGACGGTGGCGGCGTTGAGGTCGCTGAGAGCCTCGCCGGTGCGGTCGACGGCGGCGGCGATCCGGGCGTGTTCGTCCCCGTCGGGTTCCCGCGCGGCCCCGGTGTCCTCCTCGCCGGGCTCCGTGTGCGCCCCGTACGCCGTGATGAGGTCCGCCGCAGCGGTACGGAACAGCTCCCGCCGCCGTACCCCGCGGGCCGCCGCCACCGCCGACTCCGGGTCCGTGTGCCGGCCCACGGCCGCCAGGATCTCCTGCTCCAGGTGCGCCCGCCCGCGCGGGCGCAGCCCCTGCTCGTCGCCGAGCAGCGCCACCGCCTCCGGCGCCCGCAGCAGCAGGTCCGGCGCGAGCCGGCCCGACGACAGCACCCGCGCCAGGTTCTCCGCCGCCGCGCCCTCGTCCCGCAGCAGCCGCAGGTACCAGGGCGTACTGCCCAGCGCGTCCGAGACCTTGCGGAAGTTCAGCAGCCCCGCGTCCGGGTCGGCCGAGTCACCGAACCAGCCCAGCAGTACCGGCAGCAGCGTCCGCTGAATCGCCGCCTTCCGGCTCATCCCCGACGTCAGCGCCTCCAGATGCCGCAGCGCCGCCGCCGGATCCTCGTACCCCAGGGCCACCAGCCGCTCCCGGGCGGCGTCCGGCGTCAGCCGCACCTCCCCGGGCGCGAGCCGGGCGACGGCGTCGAGCAGCGGGCGGTAGAACAGCTTCTCGTGCAGCCGCCGCACCTCGAAGGAGTGCCGCCGCCACGCCTTGCGCAACTGCGACACCGGGTCGTCGCCGCGGCCCTCCTCGGGCAGCAGCCGCGCCAGCGAGCGGCCGAGCGCGCGCAGTTCCTGCTCGCCCTCGGGCACCAGATGGGTACGGCGCAGCTTCTGGAGCTGGATGCGGTGTTCGAGCGAGCGCAGAAACCGGTACGCGGCGTCCAGCGCGGCGGCGTCGGCGCGGCCCACGTACCCGCCGGCGGCGAGCGCGGCCAGCGCGTCCAGCGTCGTGCCGCTGCGCAGCGAGGCGTCGGCGCGGCCGTGCACGAGCTGGAGCAACTGCACCGCGAACTCCACGTCCCGCAGCCCGCCGGGGCCCAGCTTCAGCTCCCGGTCGACCTGCGCCGCCGGGATGTTCGCCACCACCCGGCGGCGCATCTGCTGCACGTCGGGCACGAAGTTGTCGCGCTCCGCCGCCTGCCACACCATCGGGGCGATGGCCTCCGCGTACGCCGCGCCCAGCTCGGTGTCGCCCGCGACCGGGCGGGCCTTCAACAGGGCCTGGAACTCCCAGGTCTTGGCCCAGCGCTGGTAGTACGCGAGGTGGGAGGAGAGGGTGCGGACGAGCGGACCGTTGCGGCCCTCGGGGCGGAGGTTGGCGTCCACGGGCCAGATGGTGCCCTCGGCGGTGGTGTCGGAGCAGACGCGCATGAGGCGGCCGGCGAGCCGGGTGGCGGCCTGCACGGCGGCGCGCTCGTCGGCGGGTTCGCCCCCGTTGCCGTCCTCGTGCGGCTCGGCGACGAAGATGACGTCGACGTCCGAGACGTAGTTCAGCTCCCGCCCGCCGCACTTGCCCATCCCGATCACCGCCAGCCGGCAGAGCGCGGCGTCCTCGGGCTGCTCCTCGCAGGCGATCTCCAGCGCCGCCCGCAGCGTCGCCGTCGCCAGGTCCGCCAGCTCCGCCGCGGCCTGCACCACGTCCGTCGTGCCGCAGACGTCCCGCGCGGCGATCCCCAGCAGCGCCCGCCGGTACGCCACGCGCAGCGCGTCGGCCCGCGGCAGCTCCGCGCCCCGCGCGCCCCAGATGCCCTCGGCGAGCGCCCGCTCGAACTCCGCGGTCGTCGGATGCAGATCGGGCGCTTCGTACGTGACCAGCGACTCCCAGTCGTCCGGGTGCCGCGCCAGATGGTCCCCCAGCGCCTCGGACGCGCCGAGCACCCCCAGCAGCCGGTCACGCAGCGGCTTGGCGGTCACCAGGGTGTCGAGCAGCGCCTGCCGCCGCTCCGGCCGCAGCGCCTCGGAGAGCCGCACCAGACCCAGCAGCGCCCGGTCCGGATCCGCGGTGCCGCCCAGCGCGTCGAGCAGGACGGGATCGTCCCGTACGCCGTCGAGCGCCGCGGACTCCAGCAGCCGCCCGGCGTCGGCCGGCTCGGCGAACCCGTACCGCAGCAGCCGGGTGAACGCGCTGCTCCTGCGCCCCTGCGGAACCGCCATCGCGCGCACCGCCTCCCGTCCCGTGATCACGCCGGGCTACGAGCTTACGACGCGGGACTCGCCGCGGGGACGGCCGCGGGGGCCCGGAGGGATGCGGCGCCGGCCCTCGCCGCCCCCGTGCTCACGCCATCGCGATCAGCCCGATCGCCGCCCCCGCGCACACCAGCCCGGCCGACTGCAGCGGCGTCAGCCGCTCCCGCAGCACGAGCAGGGCCAGCAGCACGGGGATCGCCGGGTAGAGCGCGGCGAGCACGGTGGCGACGGCCATCAACTCCGCGCGGGCCGCGTAGAGGTACAGGACGGTGGCGAGGGTGCCGAGCGCGCCCGCGACGGCCGCGTGCGGCACACACCGCCGGGGCAGCCGCCACGGCGCCCCGACCCCGAGCACGGCGACCGCGACGACGCCGACGGACACGGCGCGGCTGAGGGTGACGGCCCACAGGTCGCCCTCGGCGGGCAGCCGGGCGAGGGCGACGAAGTGCGTGGCGAACCCGGCGCCGGCGATCAGCGCGTCCGCCGAGGCGGACCCGCGCGGCCGGCGGCCGGTCCCGCCGCCGGGGTACGCCCCGGCCGGGTGCCCGCGCGGGACCGAGTCCCGTTCCGCCCGGCCTCGCCGCGGCCGGTCCCGCCGCCCCGCCCTCGTTTCCCGCACGTCCGGGCCCCGCGACACCAGCCACAGGGCGGGAAACGCCGCCCCGATACCGGCGAGGGAGGCCGCGGCCGGGCGTTCGCCGAGCAGGCTGATGCCGACGACCACCGGGACGGCCACCGCCGTCACGTCGCTGACCGGCACCACGACGCTCATCGCCCCCCTGGCCAGGGCGCGGTAGAGGAAGGCCACCCCCACGCCCGTGCCCACCCCGGACAGCGTGCCCCAGCCCACCCCGGCCGCGTCCGGGGCGCCCGAGCCCGGCGCGGCCGGCACGGCGGCCAGGCTCACCGCCGTGCCGCACACCTGCGCGTACAACGCGACGGTCACCCCCGCCGTGTGCCGGGCGGCGAGTCCGGCGACGAAGTGCGTGAGGCCGAAGCTGACGGCGGACGAGAGCGCGAGTACCTCACCCACCGCGGGCACCCCGCCCACCGCGGGCACCCCGCCCGGCGCGTGCCGCCTGTCCGGCGCCTGCGGCCCGTTCGGCGCGTGCGGCCTGCCCGACCGGGCAGAGGTGTCTCCCGGCCAGGCAGGCACCGCGGTCGCAGAGCCGGCACACCACGTCCTCCGAGCCGACCTCCCCGTACACCTCGGTGAGCAGCAGCTCCAGCGCCTCCGTCAGCGCCGCCTTCCGCTCGGCGGGGAGCCCCGCGAGCACCCGGCGCAGCCCGTCCCGCCGCGCCGCCTCCGCCCGCGCGGCGGTGGCGGTCCCGGCCCCGGTGAGCCGCAGCGCCACCTGCCGCCCGCCGCTCCGCTCGCGCTCGACCAGCCCGCGGGCCGCGAGCTGGTCGAGCATCCGGGCACACGCGGGCTGGCTCAGCCCGATCCGCAGCCCGAGTTCCGTGACCCCGATGCCCTCCGCGCCCCGCAGCGTGACCAGCGCGGCCGTCCCGCTGACGCTGACACCTGCCGCCGCCGCGGCGGCGGCCGTCATCCGGTCGGCCACGGCGAGCGCGGCGGCGCCGAGGAGGTTCGCGGTCCGGATCTCGTCTGTTTCATGCATAACTCATGCATAGTTCATCGCGCGGACATCCTCAACCCGCGGCACCGTGATCGATGCGGGGCAGGGGCCGTACGCGAACGACGGGCGGACGCGCGCTCTACAGCACCGGGAGGTTCTTGCGCAGCTCGAAGGCCGTGACCTCGGAGCGGTACTCCTCCCACTCCTGCTTCTTGTTGCGCAGGAAGAAGTCGAAGACATGCTCGCCGAGCGTCTCCGCGCAGATCTCGCTGCGCTCCATCAGCCCGATCGCCTCGCCGAGGTTCTGCGGCAGCGGCTCGATGCCCATGGCGCGCCGCTCCGCGTCGGTCAGCGCCCACACGTCGTCCTCCGCGCCGGGCGGCAGCTCGTAGCCCTCCTCGATGCCCTTCAGGCCGGCGGCCAGGAGCATCGCGTACGCCAGGTAGGGGTTGCAGCCGGCGTCGAGGGAACGGACCTCGATACGGGTGGAGCCGGTCTTGCCCGGCTTGTAGAGGGGGACGCGGACCAGGGCGGAGCGGTTGTTGTGGCCCCAGCAGATGTACGACGGGGCCTCACCGCCCGCGCCCGCGGTGCGCTGGGAGCCGCCCCAGATGCGCTTGTACGAGTTCACCCACTGGTTCGTCACCGCGGACACCTCCGCGGCGTGCCGCAGCAGACCGGCGATGAAGGAGCGGCCGACCTTCGAGAGCTGGTACTCCGAGCCCGACTCGTGGAAGGCGTTGCGGTCGCCCTCGAAGAGTGACAGGTGCGTGTGCATCCCCGAACCCGGGTGCTCCGAGAACGGCTTCGGCATGAACGTCGCCTGCACGCCCTGCTCCAGCGCCACCTGCTTCATGATCAGGCGGAACGTCATGATGTTGTCGGCGGTGGCCAGCGCGTCCGCATAGCGCAGGTCGATCTCCTGCTGGCCCGGGGCGCCCTCGTGGTGCGAGAACTCCACCGAGATGCCCATCGACTCCAGCATCGTGATCGCCTGCCGGCGGAAGTCCATCCCCACGTTCTGCGGGGTGTGGTCGAAGTAGCCCGAGCTGTCCGCGGGCACCGGCCGGCTGCCGTCGACCGGCTTCTCCTTCAGCAGGAAGAACTCGATCTCGGGGTGGGTGTAGAAGGTGAAGCCCAGGTCGGAGGTCTTGGCGAGGATCCGCTTGAGCACGTACCGCGGATCGGCGAAGGACGGCGAGCCGCCGGGCATGAGGATGTCGCAGAACATCCGCGCCGTGCCGGGGGTCTCCGCGCGCCAGGGCAGCACCTGGAACGTGCCGGGGTCGGGCTTGGCGAGCATGTCCGACTCGTGCACCCGGGCGAAGCCCTCGATGGCGGAGCCGTCGAACCCGATGCCCTCGTCGAACGCCTGCTCAAGCTCGGCGGGGGCGACGGCGACGGACTTCAGGAAACCCAGCACGTCGGTGAACCACAGCCGCACGAAACGGATGTCGCGCTCCTCCAGGGTCCGGAGCACGAACTCCTGCTGCTTCTCCATGGTCCACATCCTCGCAGGTGACTCGGTGGCGTGGGCGCGAGCCCTCAGTATCACGGTAGGGAGTTTCCGCCGCGTTTCGCACCCCGCGCAGTGCCGTCGCCGGCGGTGACGGCTGCGCAGGCCGGCGCGGGTGGCGGCGGGAGGAGTACGCGGCGGGCCGCCCGGCCCGTCCTCGGCGCGCCCCGGCCGGGCTCGCGCCCCCGGGGCGCGTTCGCGCAGGTCTGCAGCGCTGCGGGCCACCATGCGCTGCCCCTGACGGCGGCCAGGCGGGTACCCGGCCGCGTCGACGGCGCGGCCGGGCGCTACGACGGGGGGCGGAGCGTGGAGCCGTCCGGGAGGGTCGCGGTCAGCCTGGCGCGGGCGCCGCGCTTCGCCGCCGCGGCGAGGAACCGGCCTTCCGCCGAGCCGCTGACGCCGCCGGACGCGGTGACCGAGGTGACGTCGCGGCTGCCCGCCGCCAGCACGTACCACGTGCCCGAGCGCGCCTTCCACAGCACACCCGCCAGCGCGTGCGGCGCCCGGGGCCCGCACGCCGTCGTGCCGCGCGCGCGGGCCGCCACCGCCCCCTGCCGGCCCGGGTCGGTCGCCGGCGGCTGGAACTGCGCCAGGGCCACCCCGCCCGTGCCGCGCCAGGTGTCGGCGCGGGTGCACACCCAGGCGGCGGTGCCGCCCGCCTCGGGCAGCCGCTGGCCGGCGAACGTCCAGGAGTTGACCGTGCGTACGCCGTGGGCGCGGAGCGCGGCCAGGTGGCACGCGGTGCGGGCCCAGCGGTCGCGGGCCGCGGCGCCGGCGACGTCGGCGGCGGCGGCCGGGGAGCCGTACGTCAGCCTGGCCGGTACCAGCTCGCCGAGGTCGGTCGTGAGCTGGGCGGGAGCGCCGGTGCCGGCGGCAGGGCTGGTCCGCAGCTCAAGGACGGGCCAGGTGGTGCAGGGCCGGTCGGCGGCGGACGGGGAGACGCCGGGGGAGGAGCCACCGCGGGAGGGCTCGGCGGCGGGTGTGTCGGTCGTCGCCGTGGCGTCCGTCCCTTCGCCGGGCCCGGGGGAGCCTGAGTCCGTGGGCGCGGTGGCGGGGAGCGGAGGGCTCGGGACGGGGACGGTGACGCCGTCCGTGCCGCGGCCGACCCGCCGGGGCTCCGCCTCCGGGTCCAGCAGCTCGCGCAGCGAGACCCCGGAGACCCAGGGGGCGGTCAGATAGCGGACCTTGCCGTCCCTGCGGCCGACCACGACGGCCAGCGCGCTCGCCGGGTCCGCCGCGTCGGCGCGGGCGAAGTCCAGCCCCGCGGCGCCCGGTTCGCCCCGCGCCTCCGCGTACCGCACCAGCCGCAGGCCGTCGTGGAAGAGGACGACGGTGGCCCGGTCGACGTCCCCCGCGTACAGCAGCCGCGGCGGTCCCGCGGGCGGGCCGGCGGCGGTGCCGGGCGTCGCGGAGAGCCGTACGGACCCGCCCGGCCGGGCCCAGACCGCCAGGGCCCGGCGGAGCAGCGCCGAGTCGCCCTTACGGGTGCCGCGGGCGGGCCAGACCGCGAAGTCGGCGCGGTCGGCGCGCTCCCAGTCGTCGTGCCCCGCGACCGCCAGCCGCGCCGGGTCGAGCGCCTGCTCGGCGAAGGCGTTGCGGGCGTACGGGGCCGCCGCCGCGTCGTCCGTGCCGCCCCCGGCGCCGGGGGCGCCGAGCAGGGCGACGACGGCGACGAGGGCCGCGGCGGCGGCGAGCGCGGCGCGGCTGTGCCGGCGGCGCCGCAGCAGGTCGGTGGGGCGGGCCTGGAGCGCGCAGGGGTCGAACTCGGGGGAGAACAGCAGCCGCCGCTCCGCGCTGCCGGGCGGCTCCGCGACGGCGCCGGCTGCGGCGAGCGCCGCCCGGGGGTCCTGGGCACCGGCCGCCTCAAGGAGCCGGCACACGGCGGGGTCGGGCAGCCCTTCCAGGCCGCGCAGCACGTACGCGGCGCGGGCCGGTGCGGGGAGGGCCGCGAGGGCGCGGTCGAGAGCCAGCTCGTCGCAGCCGCCCGGGCGCGGGTGGAGCCGCAGCCCCCAGAGCCGGGGCAGCGGGCTCGGCAGCGCTCCGGCCCGCGGCAGCCCCAGCCGGCCGCGGGGCCGGCCGGCGTCCAGCGCGGCCCGGACGATCCGCAGCCGCACGTAGGCGTAGCCCGCCTCGGCCTCCCCCGCCGGCCGCCACGCCGCACCCCCGCCGGGCCCGCCCTCCGGCCCGTACGCCCGGCCGTTCGCCACGCCTCCGGGGCCGCCCCGCTCCACGCCCCCGTTGGAGCCGGGGAGGCCGTCCGGGGGCCGCCGGCGGGGACGACCGATGCCGGGCCCCGCCTGGGGGCCGTACGGGCCGCCCGGCTCCGCCGCCGGGGAACCCCCTGGTCGGCCCCCGCGCGCGTCCGCGGCCCCGAGGCCGGGGCCGGGCCGGGTGATCCCGCCGGCGGTGTGGCCTTCGGCGGGGCGGCGCCCGCCGCCCGTGCTCACCGTGCCCGCGCCCGGCGGCCCTCCGTCCGCGTTCGCCCGTGCGCCCGGCACCGTGCCCGGCGGTCTTCCGCCGGCCCGCGCCCCGCGGGTCGTCGGCGCGCCCGGTGCCGTGCGTCCGCGGGGCAGCGCGCGCTGGACCAGGCCGTGTGCCGCCAGCACCCGTTTGCCGCGGCTCTCCCAGCCCGGCAGCAGCAGATACGCGAGCCGCGTCAGATGCCCGTAGTGCTCGACGACGGCGGCCTCGGCCTGCTCGACGTCGACAGGTGAGGCGACGGTCTCGTCGGGTGGCGGGCCCGCGGCCCCCGGGGTGGTGACGGCCTGCTGATCCACACTGGGTTGAACGAGTGAATCCTCGGATGGTCACCCCGCCGCGGGGGCCGGCCGCGCCTTCCTCACCCGCTCGTCCACCCGCTGAACGCCACCGTCCCGCGCACCCCCGCCGCCGCCGACATGAACAGCCCCGCGTCCTGCGTCCCCGCGGTTCCCGGCACCGTGACCGTCGCCACCGTCTGCCACGTCGCCCCGCCGTCCGTGGAGCACGCGCCCGTGAACTCCTCGCCCGCACGCGTCAGCCGCAGCGTGACCGGCGCTGTGATGCCCGTGATCCGGCGGTAGGTGTCCAGTGTGCCGTCGCCGTTGGAGTCGTAGGAGAGCACCACCCCGTTCGCCGGTGTCACCGCCAGGTTGAGGAATCCGGCCGCCCCCGCCGTCCGCAGTTCGTTGCGGGCGACGATGCCCGCCCGCGCCCACGGCCCGGTCGGATCCTGCGCGTCGACCGTCAGCGTCACCGAGCCGCCGGAGACCAGCGCGCCGGGCCGGAAGACCGCGCCGAACTCGGTCGTCGCCTTCCACATGTCCGCCCCGCCCCCGTCGACCGCGAAGCGGTCGCCGAGCTGCCCGAAGACGGCGTCGTTGGTCGTGACCGTGGCGACGCTGTCGTCCAGCGGCCCGGCGACGTACAGCGTCCCCGGCGTGTGCACCGTCACCGGCTTCTGCCCCGCCATCCCGTACGCCGTGCGCACCTCGTACGACAGCGGCGTCAGCGGCTCCGAGGGCGGCCCGGCGGGCGCCCGGACCTCCCACGCGAACTCCGCGCTCCCGGCCGCCGGCACCGGCGGCAGCGACGCCGGGCCCGGCGGCGTGGCGTCCAGGCCCGTCAGCTCCAGTTCCACGGCGCCCGTGGCGGCCAGCCCGCACATGTTGCGGAACCCGGCGGTCAGCCGCCCCGCTTCGCCCGGGGCCAGCGCGGGGGGATCCGCGACGGCGGTGACGACACCCTGGTACGGGGCGGTGGCCAGCACGTCGTGGACGCGCCGCGCAAGGGTGTGCGCGTCGCCGGAAGGGCGTTCGGGGTAGCGGTTGTTCAGCCGTGTCCAGGGGTCCTCGACCGCGTACCAGTCGAATGTCTCCGGCTCCCGCCCCGCCGCCAGCGCGTCCTGCAGCTCCTCCAGATAGGCGCGCCAGCGCGGCGCGTGGACGTCGCGGATCAGCCCCGACCAGTCGCGGTTCGCGTAGTCCGCGAGGTGCCCGCCGTCGGCGGTGGGGCGGTCCGCCCAGGTGGTGACCAGCACCCGCGCGGTGCGCTCCAGGTGCGCGGCCTCCGCGTCGTCCGCGGCCATCCGGCGGGCGTCGGCGAGCCAGGGTCCGAGGAGGAACGCGCGGTGCGCGCCGGTGGTCTCGTCGCTGAGCGCCATCAGCTTCAGCCACAGGTCGGACAGGGTCCGGAACGTCTCCGCGTCCTCGCGCCCGTACGCTGCCTTGAGCTGCGGCAGCAGCACCCGCGACCGGTTCGCGAGCGCCTGCCGGGCGAGGTCGACGACGTCGTGCCGGTACGCGTCGGAGGCGCGCAGCGCCGGGGCGACGCCCAGCAGCGCGCCGAACGCCTTGTCGAAGTCGGCGAGGTCGAAGGCCGGCGTCTTGGTCGCGTAGTACGCACCGGAGCGGGCGTCCAGCGACGGCCGGGCGGCGAAGACGGAGTCGTGCGGGCGGCCGTCGGCGCTGGAGATCGCGTACGCCGTCTCGCGCAGCGCCGCGAACGCCTCGCGCGCCGCCGCGTCGTCGCCCCCGTAGCGCACGGCGGCGTACTCGTCGAACCACGCCTCGCGGTCCACCGGCTCCGCCCGCCACGCCAGCTCGCTGAAGAGTTCCAGGGCGGCCGGATCGCGCTCGGCGGCCTCCGGCATGTAGGCGGTGCCGGCGCAGGCACCGCCCGGCTTGTCGCGCCAGGCGGCGAAGCGTTCCGCCCACATGTGGGTCTTGGCGCCGATCGTGGTGCGTCCGCCGAAGTTGGGGATGGTGCCGAAGGCGTACGGCACGCCGCCCCAGTCCGCCTCGCGGTCGGTGACCCGCTCCAGGTCGGACAGGCCGTCGACGACGAGCATCCGTTCGGGGTGGGCGAGGCCGTCGAGCAGGTCGCGCCGCGGGTTCTCCTGCCAGCCGAGGATGACCCACGTCGCGCCGGGGCGGGCGGTCTGCAGCGCGGTCTCGACGGCGCGTGCGGCCTCCGGCACGGGCACGTCACCGGGGTCGCCGCCTTCGTGCAGCAGGTCCATCTTCAGGTGCTGCACGGGCCCGAACAGCTCTTCCTGGTGGCGGTAGAACGCGGCGGCGACGTCGCGGAAGACGTCGGTGCGCGGGTCCAGCCAGTCGGGGCGGGGCAGGCCCGCCCAGGTGCCCTGCGGGACGGTGCGGGCGCCGGGGTTGCGGTCGGCGAAACCCCCGGGGACGGTGCCGAAGTAGCCGGGCAGGACGGGGGAGATGCCCAGCTCGCGCATGCGGCCCGTGATGCGGCGGCCCAGCTCGGTGCGCTCGGCCAGCAGCGCGGGGCTGACGGGGCCGCCGTACTCGCTCATGTTCTGCAGCAGCCACCAGGGCTGGTGGCTGGGGGCGGGCAGCCAGGCGCGGGCCTCGGCGTCGGAGTAGCCGAAGTCCTGGAGCAGCCGGTGGTAGACGGCCTCGGTGCCGGGGGTGACGAGCACCTGGTTGCAGCCGTGCAGGGCGAGCACGTCGAGGAACCGCTCCCAGCGCGGCCAGTCGTGGTACGGACCGGTGTAGCCGTCGTGGGTGTCGTTGAGCGCGAACCGGGCCGGGACGGTGGCGCGGCGCTCGATGGGTGCGTCGGGTGCGGGGAGCCGGCCGGGCAGCCGGGTCTGGCTGCCGGACCAGGAGACGACGGCACGGCAGGTGTACTTCAGGTACCAGTGCACGCCGGTGAGGAGCACCGCGGGGCTGGTGCCGCCGACCTCGATCCGGCCGGCCCGGCCGCGCACGGTGAACCGCTCGTCGCCGTCGAGGGCAAAGAGGGCGAACTGCCGGGCGTGACCGGGCAGCAGCCGCTCCAGCGCTTCCCGGGCCGCCTCCACGTCGAACCCCCTGCCCGCCGCCGTACCGCCTCCGGCTGTCACGCTACGGGCGTGCGCCTGCCCGCCGACGAGTGCCGCGCCGGCGCCGAGCGCACCGGCCGTACCCAGGATCGTGCGTCGCGTCATCTCCGTCATCAGCGGACCGTAGCCACGCGCGGCTCGCGGGGGCAACGGAGGGAAACGGGCGAAAAGCGGCCCGTGCACGGGCGGGACGGCAAGCGCTGTCTCCGGCCGCGCCGCCGGGGTCCGCGGCCGTCAGCCGCGGTCCAGATACGCCAGCACCGCCAGCACCCGGCGGTTGTCGTCGTCCGACGGCGGCAGCCCCAGCTTGGCGAAGATGTTCGAGGTGTGCTTGGCCACCGCCCGCTCGGTGACCACGAGCCGTTCCGCGATCGCCGCGTTGGACCGCCCCTGCGCCATCAGCTCCATCACCTCGCGCTCCCGCGGGGTCAGCGTGTTCACCGGCTGGTCCTGCGCCGCCCGCCGGCTCAGCAACTGCGAGATGACCTGCGGGTCCATCGCCGTACCGCCGCCCGCCACGCGCCGTACCGCGTCGATGAACTGGTCGGCGTCGAAGACCCGGTCCTTGAGCAGATAGCCCACCCCGCCGCGCTCGTCGGCCAGCAGCTCGCGCGCGTACAACTGCTCCACGTGCTGCGAGAGCACCAGCACCGGCAGCCCCGGCCGCTTCGCCCGCGCCTGCAGCGCGCACTGCAGGCCCTCGTCCGAGAACGACGGCGGCAACCGCACGTCGACGACCGCGACGTCCGGCTCCAGCTCGTCCAGCGCCCGGGTCAGCTCCGGACCGTTGTCCACCGCGGCCAGGATCTCGAAGTCGTACGCTTCGAGCATACGGACGAGACCGTCCCTCAGAAGGAAGAGGTCTTCGGCGATGACAGCGCGCACGGAATCTCCAGGGTCACCATCGTGGGGCCGCCGACGGGGCTGTTGACGGCCAGTACGCCGTCGAATGTACCGAGCCTGCGCTCCACCCCCGCGAGCCCGGAACCCTTGGCCACCGCCGCGCCGCCGCGGCCGTCGTCCGTGATCGCGATCCGCAGCATGCCGTCGCGGTACCCCATGTCCAGCCACACGCGCTTCGCCTCCGCGTGCTTGACCGCGTTCGTCAGCACCTCGCTGACCGCGAAGTACGCCGCCGACTCCACCGGCTCCGCCGCCCGCCCCGGCGGCGTACCCAGGTCCATGTCCACCTCGACCGGCACCGGCATGCGCAGCGCCAGCGCGCGCACCGCGTCCGCGAGCCCGCGCTCGGCCAGCACCGGCGGGTGGATGCCCCGTACCAGGTCGCGCAGCTCCGTCAGCGCCTCGGCGGACTCGCCGCGGGCCCGCGACACCAGCTCCTTCGCCTTCGCCGGGTCCTTCTCGATGAGCGCCTCGATGGTGCCCAGGCTCATGCCCATGGCGACCAGCCGGGCCTGCGCGCCGTCGTGCAGGTCGCGCTCGATGCGGCGCAGCTCGGCCGCGGAGTTGTCGACGGCGTCCGAGCGGGTCTCGGTCAGCCGCGCGACCCGCTCGGCCAGCTCGACCTCGCGGGGCGCCAGCACGCCCTTGGTCATCTGGAAGTGCATCTCCAGCAGGCGGTGGCTGGTGAAGAGGCCGACGACGAGCAGCGCCGTGCCGAGACCGGCCGCCATGAACGCGGTGCTCTGCGAGGACACCGGCACGAAGCCGTACCAGTACGTGCTGTCGCCGCCGCCGGTCACGGGGTCCCAGACGCCGGCGGCTATCACGTACCCCTCCAGCGGATAGAAGGTCAGCGCGACTGCCACGACGGCGAGGACCGTGCCCGCGATCATGTCGGTGAAGAGCCAGCGCACGTCGCGCCAGGTCGCCGGGTCGGTGAGCATGAGGCGGGTCCGCTGCACCTGGCCGAGGGGCCCGCCCTGCAGGTTCGGCGGCCAGGGGCGGTACGAGGCGGGGATGCGCACGTCCGACCACTGCGCGGCGAGCAGCCGGCGCAGGTTCGCCTGCATCCGGACGCCCTCCAGCACCCAGGGCGTGGTGATCAGGCCGATGCCGAGCACGGGTATGAGGACGACGGAGACGACGGTCAGCGCGAAGAGCGTGATCGAGGCCGCGGTGCACAGCACCGTCAGCGCCAGCGCCCGTATCCCGGCGAGCGCCCAGTTCCGGAAGATCATCTCCGTTGTTCCCCTCTGTTCCTGCCGGTCAGCGCCGGTCGCGGGCCCGTCGTGCGGCCGGAGCCGGCTCGCGCGGCCCGTCCTCCGGGCGCCTCCCACAGTCTGCCGCGCCGGCCCGGCGGGGGGCACGGGCCCGTACCCCCGTGACCGGGGTGTAGCTAGCACCACCACGCCGTACGGGAGGGCGGGGACACACCGGGTTTACTTCCGGGCAACGGTCGGGAAACCGCGGCTTGCCAGGCTGCCAGCAGGACGACACCGCACCACGGCGGGGCGCCCGCACCCGCCCACGCCCGCACGCACGTAAGGACGGCGACCGTGAGCCACGCATCGAGCCACCCCGAGCGCTACAAGGCCGAGTACATCTGGATCGACGGCACCCTGCCCACCGCCAAGCTGCGCTCGAAGACCAGGATCGTCGAGGCCGGCGCCGAGCCGCCCGTCTGGGGCTTCGACGGCTCCAGCACCAACCAGGCCGAGGGCCGCTCCTCCGACTGCGTCCTGAAGCCCGTCTTCACCTGCCCCGACCCGCTGCGCGGCGGCGCCGACGTGCTCGTGCTCTGCGAGGTCCTCGACACGGACCTGACCCCGCACGCCTCCAACACCCGCGCCGAGCTGCGCGAGGTCGCCGAGCGCTTCGCCGCCCAGGAGCCGGTCTTCGGCATCGAGCAGGAGTACACCTTCTTCCGCGGCTCCCGCCCCCTCGGCTTCCCCGAGAACGGCTTCCCGGCCCCGCAGGGCGGCTACTACTGCGGCGTCGGCGCCGACGAGATCTTCGGCCGCGAGGTCGTCGAGGCCCACCTCGACAACTGCCTCAAGGCGGGCATCGGCCTGTCCGGCATCAACGCCGAGGTCATGCCGGGGCAGTGGGAGTTCCAGGTCGGCCCGCTCGGCCCGCTGGAGGTCGCGGACCAGCTCTGGGTCGCGCGCTGGCTCCTCTACCGTACGGCCGAGGACTTCGGCGTCTCCGCCACCCTGGACCCCAAGCCGGCGAAGGGCGACTGGAACGGCGCGGGCGCGCACACCAACTTCTCCACCCGCCGGATGCGCGAGGGCTACGAGGCGATCGTCGCCGCCTGCGAGGCGCTGGGCGAGGGCGACAGGCCGCTGGCGCACGTGCGCGCGTACGGCGCGGGCGTGGAGAGCCGGCTGACGGGGGCGCACGAGACGGCGCCCTGGGACGAGTACTCGTACGGGGTGTCGGACCGGGGGGCGTCGGTGCGGATCCCGTGGCAGGTGGAGAAGGACGGCAAGGGCTACATCGAGGACCGGCGGCCGAACGCGAACGTGGACCCGTATGTGGTGACGCGGCTGATGGTGGACACCTGCTGCACGGCGCTGGAGAAGGCGGGACTGGCCTGAGGACCGCCTCCGGCCCGTCGTACGGGGACGGGCCGGAGCCGCGCCGGCGAGTGCGGGTGTCCGGAAGCGCGCCGGCCCGCGGCGCTCGGCGAGCGGTGTCGCGGCTGCGCTCCCGGCCCCGGCGGTCTTCGCCGTCGCGGCGGTCGCTGTCCTGCGGTAGCGGTGGCCGGCGCCCGCGGGCGCGCGGCCGGCCTCGGCGACGGCGCACCCGCGGGCGGTGGGGCCGACGGCGGTAACCGTTGGTGCAACCGGCTTTTCCGCTCGCCCGTTCGGCCGCGTTGCGCTGGCCCGCGGCCGGGGGGATGCCGAGGCTGAGTGCATGTCAGGGGCGCGGCGAATCTGGACGGCGGTCGCCGCCGCGCTGCTGAGCGCGCTGACGATGCTGCTGCTGTGCCGCTACACGGTGGCCGACCCGGCGTACTACACGGCGGCGGTGCGCGAGGCCGACGGCTACCGGCGCGTCTACGACGAGGTGCTGCCGGACCCCGAGGTGCGCCGGGCGCTGCGCACGGGCGCGCTCGGCATCCCGCTGCCCAGCAACGCGGTCGTCGACAACCTGCCACTGCTGGTGCCGCGGCCCGCGCTGGAGGAGGCGGCGGACCGGCAGGCGCGGGCCCTGGTCGCGGCGCTGACGGGCACCGGCCGCCCGGCGCCGGGCGACGACTGGCGCGACCCGGTCACGAAGAGCGCCACCGAGGCGGGAAGCGACCAACTCCGCGCGCTGCGCGCCGACGCGGACCCCTCCGCGGCCCGCGGTCTCACCCACCTCATCGACCGCCTCCGGGCGTACGTGACCCCCCACCGCCCGTCGCCGGCCCCGGCGTCGGCACTGCGGGCGGCGGTGGCGGGCTTCGTCCACGACACGTGGCCCCCGAGCACCGCACGGCGCATCATGACGGCCCTGGACGGGCTGCTGCCGGGAGCACAACCGCCCCGGCCGCCGGCCGAGGACGGGAACGCGGGGGCGGAGATCCGTCCGCCGCTTGTGGAGCCGCCGGAGACGTGGTCCGTCGCCCGGCGGGGCGCGGACGCACGGGTGGAGCACGGGGCGTCACCGCGGGGGGCGTCGGCGGGGCAGGCGGCGGAATCGGCGGGTGGTGCCGCGGGTTCGCCCGCGCCGGACGGGCGCGGGCCGGAGTCGCGCGGGCCGTCGCGCGGGGACGGATCCGGGGCGGAGTCCGCGGCGCCCGGGGACGCGGCCGGACGGCGGGAGGCTGCGCCGGCGGGTGCCGCGGGGCAGGAGCGGGTGCCGCTGGTGGCGGAGGACGCGGCCGGGGCCGGTGCGGATCCGGTTCCGGCCGCTTCTTCGGGACCGGTCGGGTGGCTGCCGGAGCGGGGGGCGGTGGTACGGACCGTGCTCGCCGCCTCCGTGTCGTGGTGGGCCGTCGCCGCGGTGACCGCCGCGGCGTTCGGGGCCGGGGCGCTGGCGCTGCGCGCGGCGGCCCGGGGCGGGCGCTCGCGGACGCGGACCGCCGCGGCGGCGTGCGCGGGCGGGGCGGTACTGACGGCCGCCGCGGGGACGGCGGTGTGGGCGGCGCTGCCGGCGTCCGGCCGGGTGGTGCCGGACGGGCTGCCGCCGAGCGTGTCGGCCCTCCTCACGGACGTGGTGACCGGCCTCTACCGCGACGCGGCCCTGGCCTGGGCGGCGGCCCTGTTCGTTCTCGCCCTCGCCGCCACCGCCCTCACCGCCGCCACGGCCGCCCGCAGAACGCTGCACCGCACCGTCGCCGCGCGCGCCCTCACCGCGGGCACGCCGGCGGCCTCCGCCCCGGCCCGTCCCGCCCCCGGCGCCGCCGACGACCCGGACTGCGCTCCGGGAGCTCGGGCTCCGGCCCGGGGTCGCGGCACGACGGCACCCGCTCCTGCCCGTACCGATCCCGCCGGCCCCGGTGCCGCCCGCGGCGACCCGTGCCGCGTTCCGGAGCCTCCGGCGCCTGGCGCGGGTCACGCCACGACGGGACCCGCGCCCGCTGCTGCCCGTACCACATCCGCCGCACCGGGCACGCCCCGCTGCCCGGCCGCCGGCGCCACCCCGGCCGGGGCTCCCGCGGCACCCGCGCCCGGCACCGGCGCCGCCCCGCACGGGTCACCCCGCTCCCGCCGGGCCCTCCGCTTCCGCCGGGCCCTCCGCTTCCGCCGGGCCCTCCGCTTCCGCCGGGCCCTCCGCTCCCGCCGGGCCCTCCGGGCCCGCGGGGCCGTTGTCGGGGCCGCGGTCCTCGCCGCCCTCGCACAGGTCTGGGTGCTCGTCGGCGTACCCTCCGAGGAGGCTCTGGCGTGCAACGGTGACGTCGCCCTGTGCGGGCGGCCGTACGACAAGGTGGTGCAGGTCGGGGCGCACAACGCCATGGCCACCGTGCCCGACGGGTTTCTCGGGGCGCACCAGGACGTCTCCCTCACCGGGCAGCTCGACCGCGGTGCCCGCGCGCTCCTCCTCGACACCCACTACTGGGAGACCGCCGAGCGGCTCGTGCCTCCCGCCGGCACCGGCGGGCTCGACGCCGCCGCGCGGGCCACCCTCGTACGGGCCGTCGACTCCGTCGTGCGGCCACGGCCCGGAACGTGGTTGTGCCACGGGCCGTGCCGGATGGGCGCCACCCCGTTCGCCGCCCAACTGATCGAACTGCGCGACTGGCTGGAGACGCATCCGCGGGACGTGGTGACCCTGATCCTCCAGGACGCCATCACCCCCCGCGACACCGCCCGCGCCTTCCGCACCGCCGGCCTCGGGCCGTATCTGCACCGGCCCGATCCCGACCCCGCCGCGCCCTGGCCGACGCTCGGCGAGATGGCCGACTCCGGGCGGCGGCTCGTGGTCTTCGCCGAGGACGCCGACGGGCCCGCGCCCTGGTACCGCAACTTCTACGACTACGCCGTGGAGACCCCGTACCGCGCGCGCCGCCCAGGCGATCTGAGCTGCGCACCCCACCGCGGCGGCAGCGACCCCCGCAAGCGGCTCTTCCTCCTCAACCACTTCGTCACCCACGGCATGGGCGCCCCCCGGGCCGAGGCCGCCGCCGTCAACGACGCCGACGTCATCGTCCGTCGCGCCAGGACGTGCGCGCTGCTGCGCGGCCGGCTGCCGACCATCGTCGCCGTGAACCACATGACCCTGGGGGACGCCGTCGGTGCCGTACGGCGCCTCAACTCCGAGCCGTCGTGAGCGGGGCGGAGGGGGAACAGCGGACCCTCAGCCGCAGCGCTTTCCCGCCGGAGGCCGCTTGCCCTCGAACAGGAAGTCGTTCACGGTGCCGTCGACGCACGGGTTGCCGGTGGCGTAGGCGGTGTGCCCCACGCCCCGGTAGGTCAGCCGCCTTGCGGCCCGCCTTCTTCTGCGCCTCGGCGACCTCGCGACCGCCGTCGTTCCGCGTCACGGACCGGTGGTAGGACGGGGCGAGCGATCCCGTGTCGTCGTCGGCGGGGCGCCGGGCGGGGGCGTCGGCAGGATTCGCGGCGGTGAGGGCGAGGGCGCCGGCGACCGGCAGGACCGCGGCGGCGAAGGCGGCCCGGCGGGTCGCGGAACGGCGGTGGATATGTCGTGACTCGCTCCCATGGCCACACGGTAAGCGCGGCCCCGTACCTCCGCACCCGCGGCGGCTACAGCCCCGCCGCGGTCGCCGCCGTCGTCAGCACCTCCCGCAGCATCGCCGGCGTCAGCCGCCCGGTGAAGGTGTTCTGCTGGCTGACGTGGTAGCACCCGTACAGCTCCAGCGGTGCCCCGCCGTCCGCCCGGTGCAGCGTCGTGTGCGCCCCGTGCCCGAACTCCGGCCGCGGGCGCGGCACTTCCCAGCCCGCCCCGCCCAGCACCGGCAGCGCCGCCTGCCAGCCGAACGCGCCGAGCACGACCACGGAGCGCAGCGTCGGGCGCAGCAGTTCGATCTCGCGGACGAGCCAGGGCCGGCACGTATCGCGTTCCGCGGGCGTCGGCTTGTTCTCGGGCGGGGCGCAGTGGACGGGGGCGGTGATGCGGACGCCGCGCAGGGTCAGGCCGTCGCCGCGGTGGGTGGCGGTGGGCCGGCTGGCCAGACCGGTGGCGTGCAGGGCGGCGTACAGGACGTCGCCGGAGCGGTCGCCGGTGAACATCCGCCCGGTGCGGTTGGCGCCGTGGGCGGCGGGTGCGAGGCCGATGATCATCATCGCGGCGTCCGCCGGGCCGAACCCCGGCACGGGGCGGCCCCAGTAGTCCCAGTCGGCGTACGCCTTGCGCTTGGTCACCGCCACCTCCTCCCGCCAGGCGACCAGCCGCGGGCAGGCGCGGCACTCGCACAGCCGCCCGTCCAGTTCGGCGACGGTACGGGTGCGGGGGGCGGTACGGGCGGGGAACCGGGGCTCTGTGGTGGTCATCGGTGCCAGCATGCCCGAAGGCGGCGGACGGTGCCGAACGGGCCCCTGTATGCCTCCGTGCATTCGAACTGGTATCCCGAAATGACCTTTGACCAGGGGAGTTTGTCAGTCTGTGGCGGTATCATGGAGGGAGTGAAGACGGGCCAAGACGAGGCCGAGGAGGTCGCCCATGCCAGTGGCGTACGCCCCGACACCCCTGCCCAAGAAGCCGCTTCCGGCAGGTATGCCGCGTGAGTGGTATGTCGCGCACAACCGCATGCTGAAGGCCATGCGCATCGCCATCGCCCTGCTCGACACCGGGGTCTACACCCCGCAGCGCGCCCGCAACGAGGTGATACGGCACACCGCGGATCGCATCGGCGTCCATCCGCCCTCGCTCACCACCTGCCGGCTGGTGCGCAGCCTGCTCCCGCTGATCTGATCCCGTCGCCCTGACCGCCCAGTCCTGACCGCGTCTCGGGCGCGGGGCCCGGCCCAGGCCGTACCCCGCGCCCGCGCCCGCGCCCGGCCCCGGCCCGGCGCGGGAAAATCGGCTGCGCAGCGCCCGGCCCACCGCCCACACTGGACACCCCGACACGGCGCACACCCCCTGCGCGCGCCGCACCGCGAACCGGAACAGGAGCCCGCCGCGTGCAGGCAGCCGTCACCGTCACCCCGGCCCGGATCCCCGAGCTGCTGCTCGGCCTCGCCACCGTGCGTCCGGTCTTCCTCTGGGGCGCCCCCGGCATCGGCAAGTCCTCGCTGGTACGGAAGTTCGCCGACTCCCTGGGCCTCGACTGTGTCAGCCTCATCGGCACCCAGCTCGCCCCGGAAGACCTCATCGGCGTGCCGCAGATCCGCGACGGGCGCAGCGTCTTCTGCCCGCCGGAGACCATCGCCCGGGACGAGGCGTACTGCCTCTTCCTCGACGAGCTGAACGCGGCCACCCCCGACGTGCAGAAGGCTTTCTACTCCCTCATCCTCGACCGCCGCATCGGCAGCTACGAGCTGCCCGAGGGCAGCATCGTCATCGGCGCCGGCAACCGCGCCACCGACAACGCGCTCGCCCGGCCCATGGCCTCCGCCCTCGTCAACCGCCTCGCCCACGTCCACCTGGAGGCGTCCGCGGCCGACTGGCTCGTCTGGGCCGGCGAGCAGGGCATCCACCCCTGGGTGACGGACTATCTGACCGACCGCCCCGGCCACCTGTGGTCCAAGCCGCCCAAGACCGAGGAGCCGTTCTCCACCCCGCGCTCCTGGCACATGCTCTCCGACGCGCTGCACTCCTTCGGCCCGGCCCTCGACGACGCCACCCTGAAGACCGTCGCGCACGGCACGCTCACGCCCGCGCACGCCGTGTCCTTCTGCGGATACGTCAAGATCGTCCGGCACCGGTACGGCGTCGAGGCCATTCTCAAGGGCGACGCCTCCTGGCCCCGCCGCACCGAGGACCGCGACCTGCTCTACTACCTCGCCGAGGCGTTCCGCGGCCGGCTCGTCAAGGAGCTGCCCGCGAGCAAGGAGCACGCCTCGCCGGCCGTGCGCGAGACCGCGTACCGCGCCAAGGCGCTCCTCGTCCAACTGGCCGAGATATCGGTGGAGGTGGCGCAGACCGTCATCGCCGAGGACGCCGACGGGCAGCCCGTGCTGCCCGCCTGGTTCCTGGTCGAGGCCGCCCGCGACATGCCGCGCCTGGTGGAGGCCCGCCGATGAGCCGCACGAACCGGGCGGCCCGGCGCGGCAGGGCGAAGGCGGAGCAGCGCGACGACCCGGCCACCCGCGCCTTCTCCGCCGGGCTCGCCAAGGCCCTGCAGAACCCCGCGCTGCGCGCCCTCGGCGCGCAGGTCGTCCGCAAGGGCACGGCCGGCGCCACGCGCCCGGCGGGCGCACCCGGCACCACGATCTTCCGGGACGACGCCGCCGCGATCGCCCCCGCCCACGGCCTCGCCCGGGTGGACTCCCACGGCACCGTCCACGCCCACCCCACCCGGCGCGCCGAGCCCGCCGCGTGGACGTGGGCGCTGGCCCACTGCCTGCTGCACCTCGGCTTCGGCCACGCCCCGGCCGCCCGCGGCGCGCGCACCCAGCCCGACCGGTACGAACAGGCCGCCCGCTGCACCGTCGTCAACCGCTTCCTCGTCACCTTCGGCACCGGCCGCCCGCCCGCCGACCTGCCCGCCCACTACCCCGGCGGCAGCGAGGAGGACCTCGCCGCGCGCTGGCGGCGCGACGGCATCCCCGCGGAGTACGAGCGCTGCGGCGCCGCCGGCGACGAGCCCGACGTGCTGCTGCTGCCGTGGGGCGGCTGGACCGGTACCGCGCCGCCGGACTGGCAGAAGGACTTCGCCCACGCCCTCACCCGTACGATGTCCGCCGCCATGGAGGTCGCCGGCGGGCGGCGTGACTCGCTCACCGGTGAGCGGGTGCCCCGGCGGCCGTGGGAGCGGGCGCTGGAGTGGTTCGTCTCCTCGTACCCGCTGCTCGGCGGCGTCGCCGCGGGCATGACCGTCGTCGCCGACGCCGAACTCGCCCGCGCGCACGACATCTCCGTCGCCGCCGTCGACGCCGCCGCGGGCGAGATCTACATCAACCCGCTCAAGGACCACTCCGACGACGAGTGGCGCTTCATCCTCGGCCACGAGATGCTGCACGCCGCCCTGCGCCACGGCGAACGCCGGGGCGCGCGCGACCCGTACCTCTTCAACGTCGCCGCCGACTACGTCGTCAACGGCTGGCTGCTGGAGATGCGCGTCGGCGAGATGCCCCCCGGGCTGCTGCACGACCCGCGGCTCGCGGGGCTGTCCGCCGAGGAGGTCTACGACCGCCTCGCCGCCGACCTGCGGCTCCAGCGCCGCCGGCTCGCCACCCTGCGCGGCCGGGGACTCGGCGACGTACTCGGCGGACCGCTGGTGCCGCGGGACCCCTCGGCCGCGTACGTCGACCTGGACGAGTTCTACCGCCGCGGGCTGCAGCGCGGCCTCGACCTGCACGAGCGCGACCACGGCCGCGGAATGCTGCCGGCCGGCCTGATCGAGGAGATCCGCGCGCTGGCCCAGCCGCCGCTGCCGTGGGACGCGCTGCTGGCCCGCTGGTTCGACGAGTTCGTGCCCCGCGCCGAGCCGGTGCGCACCTTCGCGCGCCCCGCCCGCCGCCAGGCCGCCACCCCGACATCCCGCGCGCGGGCCGCTCCTTCCCGCTGGAAGAGGTCGCCCGCTGCACCTTCGGCGTCGTCCTCGACACCTCCGGGTCCATGGACCGCACGCTCCTCGGCAAGGCGCTGGGCGCCATCGCGTCGTACGCCGAAGCGCGTGACGTGCCGGCGGCGCGCGTCGTCTTCTGCGACGCCTCGCCCTATGACGCCGGCTACCTGCCGGCCACGGAGATCGCGGGCCGGGTGCGGGTGCGGGGCCGCGGCGGCACGGTGCTGCAGCCGGGGCTCGACCTGCTGGAGCGGGCCGACGACTTCCCGCGCGCGGCGCCGGTACTGGTGATCACCGACGGCATGTGCGACGTGCTGCGGGTGCGGAGGGAGCACGCCTTTCTGATCCCGGCGGGGGCGTCGTTGCCGTTCGTCGCGCGGGGGCCGGTGTTCCGCGTACGGTGACGCCCCCGCCCGCCCGGCAGGCGCGTACGGTGACCGTGACGTGGGGGCAGACGGCGGGAGGCGGCTGACGTGGCGGAGAGCACGCGGACCCTGGACTGGGACGGCGCGACGGGCGACCACTGGGTCGCGTACGAGGAGCAGTACAACGCGGCGATGTCCCGCTACGGCGAGCGGCTGTTCGCGGGCGCCGGCGTGCGCGCGGACGACCGCGTGCTCGACATCGGCTGCGGCTGCGGCCAGACGACCCGAATCGCCGCGCGGCTCGCCGCCGAGGGCTTCGCCCACGGCGTCGACCTGTCCGCCGCGATGCTCGCGCAGGCGCGCGCCCGGGCGGCGGAGGAAGGCGTCGGCAACGTCCGCTTCGAGCAGGCCGACGCGCAGGTCCACGACTTCGCCGCGGGCGGGTACGACCTGGTGATCAGCCGGAACGGCGTGATGTTCTTCGACGACCCGGTGGCGGCGTTCGCCAACATCCGCCGCGCGCTGCGGCCCGCCGGGCGGCTGGCGTTCGTGTGCTGGCGGGCACCGGAGGAGAGCGAGTACTCGCTGGTGCCGCGCGCCGCCCTCGGCCGCTACGTCACCGTGCCGCCGTCCCCGGGCGGCGCGAACGAACCGGGCCCCCACTCGCTGGCCGACCCCGACCGCGTACGCGAGGTGCTGGGCGGCGCAGGCTTCGCGGACGTCCGGCTGTCGCCCGAGGACGAGCCGATGGACCTGGGTGCTGACCTGGACGAGGCGCTGGCCTTCGTCCTCGGCCGGCCGCATGTGCGCGAGCCGATGGCGGAACTCGACGCGGTGACGACGGCGAAGGCGACGGAAGAACTGCGCGCGGCCCTGGCCCCGTACGTCACCCCTGAGGGGGTGCTGCTGCGCTCCCCGGCCTGGCTGGTGACCGCCCACGCAGAGGAGCCGCATCTGTGGCGTGGCGCGGTTCGATGACGGGCTGAGCGAGGACCGCGGGAAGCGCATGCCGCGGGGGTCCGCGGCGCCGTGCCGGACGTAGCCGCGGGTACGTCGCCCGCCGGCAGCGAGGGCGATCGGCAGCAGCGGCCGGCTCCCCTCCAGGGCCGGGTCCGCGTCCTCTCGTCGACCGAGAGCACCGCGCCGCACGGCGGGTCCGGGGTACGGCCCGATCAGCGGTGCCTCTCCATCGATCCTGAGTGACCAAGGGTGGATGTGCCGGTCATCGACAGATGGGATGCAGGTGGAGATGCCTCCCTCATCCGTAGATTCCATGACATCCATGCCTCGCGCGGCCTGACCGTGCTCTGTCAAAATCGTGCTGGCCGGTTCACCCGACTGGTCCCTCTCACACGGAAATGGAGTACCACCCATGCTCTTCAGGCTCTCCGTGAGAACCACCCTCGCCGCTCTCGCCGTCACCGGGCTGGTCGCCACCGCGCCCTCGGCGGTGGCGACCTCCCCGGAAGCGGTGGTCAAGCCTCTGGCGACACCGGCGTCCACCACGTCGCCGTCCGCCGGTGTCACCGTGAAGATGCCGGACACAGTTGCCGACCGTCTCGGCGCCGGCCGCAAAGCGCTGATCGATGCCGTCTCCGCCGATGTCCTCTCCCGGTCCCACGACGCCAAGGGCCTCGCCCCGGCGGAGGCTGTCGGCAAACTCGCCGCCGAGGACCGCGAGGTGGTCGTCGACGTCCGCACCGTCTCGGCCGGATGGGCCCGCGGTGTTGCGTACGTCGAAGCCTCGCGCACGGCTCACGGCCAGCCGGAGGGCTGGCTCTACATCGCCCACCGCCAGAACGGGCGCTGGGTCTCGGGCCTCGAAGGCGACCGCGAGTTCGCCGACCATGTGGCGACGTCACCGCTGGTCGGCAAAGCGGAGCGGAAGATCATGACGGACTACGCGCAGCGGAGGACGACCCCGGACAAGGAGGCGTCCCCGACCGGGGCCACGGCCAACACCGGCGGGCTGCTCCTGCCGTGGATGCCCGACTACTACATGACCGTCAGCGGCGGTCCGCACTCCCACACCGGCGGGTCCGGCTACTGGAGCAGCCTCGACTTCTCCGGCGGCAACGCCAGCGGGCGTGTCCGGTCGTCCCGTGAAGGCACGGCGACCTCGATGTGCGGTGCCGGCGGTGGCTGGACCAGGGTGATCCACCCCAACGGCTTCTCGACGGACTACTACCACATGCACAACACGACCTACTACAACGGGACGTCGATCGGCGGCAGCGCCCTGCTCGGCACCATCGGCACCGACCTCTGCGCCGGCGGCTCGGCGAACGGCCCTCACGTCCACTGGAGCCTGCGTACCTACGACGCCAACCTCAACGGCCAGTACACCTGGCTGAACGGCCGCACCATCGGCGGATGGACCTGGTGGGACGGCTCCAGCCAGTACTCCGGCTGCGGCACGCGCCTCGGCTACACCGGCTGCCCCGGCACGGCGATCTACAACCGCGTCAGCTGACAGCCACTCAGCGGCCCACGGCCGCCACGGCAACCCGCCGGCGCCCGCTCCCCCCCTCGCAAGGATCCCCGCACCGCCACGCGCCCGGCCGCCCCCGCCTCCCCGCCCGACGACCCCGCCGGCCGGCCGTCAGGCCCCAAGCGTCCGGCGGGCCACCAGGGCCGCGCTCAGGCGGCGGGCGTCCGCCGGGGTCGTCGGGGTCAGGCCCGTGAGGAGGGCGATGCGGCGGATGCGGTAGTCGACGGTGTTGGGGTGGACGTGCAGCGCCTTCGCCGTGCCGCGGCGGTCGAGGTCGCGGGCGAGGTACGTCTCCAGGGTGTGCAGCAGCTCCGGCCGGCCGGCCAGCGGACGGAGCAGGTCGGCGAGCCCGGTGAGGGCTTCGCTGGGGCGGCTGAGCTGGTAGTCGAGGAGCACGTCGGCCAGCCGGTACAGGCCGGGCGGCCGGTCCGTACGCCGCACCAGCTCCACGATGTCCGCCGTCTGCGCGACCGCCGCCGGCAGCCCGTCCGGCGCGGCCTCCGCCGCCGCCGCGGTCACCGGCGCGCCGACGGCCCTCGCCGTACGGTCGATCAGCCCGCACAGCGCCGCCCAATCCGGCTCCTCCGTCACCGGCAGCAGCGCGGTGCCGCCGTCGGCGTCGAGCGCGGTGAGCGCGGGCTCGCCGGCGAAGCCGTTCAGCGCCGTCTGCAGCCGGCGGATCTTGCGGCGGGCGGCGATCCGCGACCGGGGCCCGGGGGAGTGCTCGTCGGGGTGCGGGGCGACGTACAGGGTCATGGCGACGTACCGCGGGGAGGGGCGCAGCCCCGTACGGCGGGCGATGCCGTCCAGCGGCTCGCCGGCGAGCAGCGCGGCCAGCAGCGCGTGCCGCGGCGCGTGCTCCTGGACGTCGAGCACCTGCCGGGCCTCCAGATACGCGGCGCTGACCGCCGCCACCAACTGCCGCTGCAGGACGAAGAGATGCCGCAGCACCTCCTGCGCGTCGGGGAAGTCCGCGGGCCGCGCCTCCGCGGAGATCTCCTCCCAGCCCATCGCCGTGCCGATCTGGTACGCGCTGAGGATGGCGTCCAGCGGCACGCCCTCCTCGGCGCGCTGGGCGGCCGACTCCCGCTGCCGTACCAGCTCGTCGTCGCGTGCGGGCCCGCGGCGCTGGAGCACGTCGGCGAAGAGCCGCAGGCTGCGCTGCACGATGTCGGCGATGTCGCCCGCGACCTCCTCGGGCGGCAGGGCGGCGTACACGGGCAGTTCGGTGAGCAGCCGGTCGACGACGCGCTGGGTGAGCGCGGGCACCCGGGCCCGCAGCCGCGCGTCGACCGGGCTGCCGCCGATACACAGCGGTGTGTTGTCACGCGTCACAACGGCTCCCGGAGAAGTCTGCGTTACTGACCAGTTAAGCGCAGCCTTTCCCGTCTGCATCATGTGCACGACACAACTTTCCGCCACATCCACCCCCACCGCCGGGAGCCGCCGATGAACGTGGTGCCGAAACTCCTCAAGGGCGCGCTGGGCGCCGCCGCGGCGACCGGCCTCGTCGTGGGGGGCACAGCCGCCCCGGCCGCCGCCGACGCCGAGGCCGGCGAGGTCTACGTCGCCCTCGGCGACTCGATGGCCTCGGGGCCGCTGATCCCGCTCCCCACCGGGCCGCTCGCCTGCGGGCGCTCCACCGAGAACTACCCGCACGAACTTGCCGACCGGCTCGGCGTCGCGGAACTGCGCGACGTCACGTGCAGCGGCGCCAGGACCGACCACATGACGCAGCCGCAGTCGCTGTCGCTGCTCGACGTGGACATGGGCGAGGCGCCGCCGCAGTTCGACGCGCTCAGCGCGGACACCACCCTGGTCACGCTGACGATCGGCGGCAACGACGCCGGTCTCGTCGGCGTCGCCGAGGACTGCTTGCAGCTCAACCCGGCCGCCGACCCGTGCAAGGACGGCTTCATGGAGGGCGGCGTCGACACGGTCGCCCAGCGCATCGAGGCCATGGGACCCAAGCTCGGCGCCGTCCTCGACGGCATCCACGCCCGTGCCCCGCAGGCCCGCGTCCTGGTCACCGGCTACGGCGACTACATCAAGCCGGGCGGCTGCTGGCCGTACCAGCCGGTGCTCGCCCCCGACGCCGACTGGCTCCAGGGCAGCGTCAACCACATGAACCAGGTCATCGCCGACCGCGCGGCGGCCCACGGTGCCGAGTACGTCGACGTCTTCACCCCGAGCCGCGGCCACGACGCCTGCCAGTCCCCGGGCGACAAGTGGATCGAGGGCTACGTCCCCACCGCACCGGCCGCACCGCTGCACCCCAACGCCCGGGGCGAGGAGGCGTACGCGGGCATCATCCACAGCAGGCTGACGAGCTGACGGGCCACGACCTGAGGGGCCCACGAGCTGACGGGCCCACGGGCCGACCGGCCGACCCCGCCCGGCGCGACCGGCGGGACGGCCGGCCACCGACGTCCCCATCCCCCGAGGGGACGCACACACGCCGGCCCGGCGCGGCACCCCGCGCCGGGCCGGCCGTGTCGCGGCAGGGCGACCGCCGCGGGCCGGAGGGCTTCACACCCCCTCGGCCGGCCTCCGGCCGAGGCGCAGGGCGAGTACGGCAGAGGGCCGCAGCCGGTCACCTACGGGCCGGAGGGCCGCCGGCCAGCAGACCGGCCAACTCCCCCCGCGCGGTCGACGGGTGGACGTCACTGACTTGCCCGTCACCGACTTCGACGACGCGCCACACCCCGTCCGAACGGAGAGCCATGTCCGTCGTCACGAACGGGCATCCAAGGCGCTGCACCGCGGGACGGACGTGGTCGAGGCCGGGCACCGGCGCGCGCTCGAAGGGGCTGTCCGGGTGAGGCGTGAGCAGTCTCGGCTCGCCGTCCAGCCACCACACGCGGACTTCGTCCGCGACGGACTCCGGCTTCGCGAACGTCTCGAAGCCGCGGAGAACGACCCCGCCGGCAAGGAACTCCTCCTGCAGTTCCACGAAGCGCCGCACGACCCGTGTCAGTCCCTCCGTGTCGGCGAGATCGGGAAGGAAGCACGCCTGCTCCCACTCGTGCTTGCGCGATTTGACGTAGTCCTTCACGATTCCGGGGCCCGGCGGCAGCGCCTCGGCGAGGACCGCCAGATCCTCGGCGGCCATGTTCTCCCCGGGTGCGGCGGGGCGCCACGCGCTCGGTGGCGTGATGCCGGCGAACGCCGGATACCAGCCCGGCAGTTCGTGAGCGGTCCTGTACTGCTCCGGGGACACGACCAACGCGGTGCCGCGCCGGCGCAGCGCCTCGGCCAACGCGGCGTACCGGTCGCCCGGCATCATCCAGCCCCGGTACCAGGCACTCCCCAGCCCTTCCGGAACGCGTGCGACGGCCTGCCGGGCATCACCCTGCAGCAGCGCATCGTGGTCGACCAGCCCCACGGCCCCGCCGCAGACGCGCACTTCTCGCGCCTCCTGCGCGAAGTGCTCGTCCACGCGTCGGGGATTCAACGGATCACGGCAGTACAGGACGGACATCGGCATGCGTGACACGCTACGAACCCCCGAAGCCTCCCTCCACCGGTTTCCCACCGCCGGGCGCCGCCGTCCGCACGGCTGCCGGCAGCAGCCCGCCGGGACATGCGAGGAGGGCCGCGGCCCCCGTTCTGCGGGGGCGCGGCCCTCGTGACGCTTCCGGGGCACGGCTCCGGGCTTCTGCCCGGGGCACCCGGCGCTGCTCTTTAGACGTCGAAGTACAGCTCGAACTCGTGCGGGTGCGGGCGGAGCTGGATCGGCTCGATCTCCTGGGTGCGCTTGAAGTCGATCCACGTCTCGATCAGGTCGGCGGTGAAGACGCCGCCCTGGAGCAGGAACTCGTGGTCGGCCTCCAGGGACTCCAGGACCGCCGGGAGGTTCGTCGGGACCTGGGGGACCGCGGCGTGCTCCTCGGGGGCCAGCTCGTAGAGGTCCTTGTCGACCGGCTCAGCGGGTTCGATCTTGTTCTTGATGCCGTCCAGGCCGGCCAGCAGCATCGCCGAGAAGGCCAGGTACGGGTTGCCGGAGGAGTCCGGGGCGCGGAACTCGATGCGCTTGGCCTTGGCGCTGGCGCCGGTGATCGGGATGCGGATCGCGGCGGAGCGGTTGCGCTGGGAGTAGACCAGGTTGACCGGGGCCTCGAAGCCGGGCACCAGGCGGTGGTAGGAGTTCACCGTCGGGTTGGTGAACGCCAGCAGCGCCGGGGCGTGGCGCAGGATGCCGCCGATGTAGTAGCGGGCGGTGTCCGACAGGCCCGCGTAGCCCTGCTCGTCGTAGAAGAGGGGCTCGCCGCCGGACCAGAGCGACTGGTGGCAGTGCATGCCGGAGCCGTTGTCGCCGAAGATCGGTTTGGGCATGAAGGTCGCGGTCTTGCCGTTGCGCCAGGCGACGTTCTTCACGATGTACTTGAAGAGCATCAGGTCGTCGGCGGCGGCCAGCAGCGTGTTGAACTTGTAGTTGATCTCGGCCTGGCCGGCGGTGCCCACCTCGTGGTGCTGGCGCTCGACCTGCAGGCCGGAGGCGGCGAGTTCGAGGGTGATCTCCGCGCGGAGGTCGGCGAAGTGGTCGACGGGCGGGGCGGGGAAGTAGCCGCCTTTGTAGCGGACCTTGTAGCCGCGGTTCCCGCCGTCCTCGATGGCGCCGGTGTTCCAGGCGCCGGCCTCGGAGTCGATGTGGTAGTAGCCGGCGTTCGCCTTGGTCTCGAAGCGGACGTCGTCGAAGACGTAGAACTCCGCCTCGGGGCCGAAGTAGGCGGTGTCGGCGATGCCGGAGGAGGCGAGGTACGCCTCGGCCTTCTTGGCCACGTTCCGCGGGTCGCGGCTGTACTGCTCGCCGGTGATCGGGTCGTGGATGAAGAAGTTGACGTTGAGCGTCTTGTCCTTGCGGAACGGGTCGACGCGGGCCGTGGAGAGGTCCGGCACGAGCGCCATGTCGGACTCGTGGATGGCCTGGAACCCCCGGATCGACGAGCCGTCGAACATGAGCTGGCCGTCGGGCTCGAAGATCTCCGCGGGCACCGTGAAGTGCTGCATGATGCCCGGCAGGTCACAGAAACGCACGTCGACGAACTTCACGTCGTTGTCCGTGATGTACCGCTCGACCTCGTCGGCGTTCTGGAACATCCCACTCCTCCTCTGTCCCGCCGCGAGGGGACGGGTAAGCCTGCAGGGCCTGCGCAAGGTGCGCACCACCGGCGTGCCATCGTGCCGGCATGCTGGCCCGAGCCTAGGCACCCGGGATTTCTCGGGCATGACCCGATTGTTTCGCCGATGTTAACCGCGGCCCCCGCCCGCGCCCGGGAACGCGGCCCCGGCGGCTTCCGGGTGGCCGGAATCGTATGCGGTCCGCGGGCCGCCGGCAGGGGGCGGGGAAGGGCTTCGCGCGCCTGGCAGTACCGTGGATACGTGGATGACGCGGAGAAGCGGCAAGCAATCGGATCGTGGCTCTCCGGCCCCCGCTCGGCGGCCGAGGACATGGGCGTCGACTTCGGCTACCGGGGCCAGCGCCTGGGGCTGCCCGAGACCGGGCCCGGCTCGGTCGCGCCGGTGGGCCGGCGCATCGCGGCGCTGGTCATCGACTGGCTGCTGTGCCAGCTCATCGCCTACGGTCTGCTCGTCGGCGGTGACACCCGGACGCTCGGGCTGTGGACCATGGGCGTCTTCTTCGTGATGAGCGTGCTGCTGGTCGGCACCCTCGGCTTCACACCGGGCAAGCGGATCATGCGCATCCGTGTCCTCGCCGAGAACGGCGCCCGGCTCGGCGTCGCCCCCACGGTCGCCCGGACCGTGCTGCTCTGCCTGCTGATCCCCGCCGTCATGTTCGACCGCGACACCCGCGGACTGCACGAGCGCGTGGCCCGCGCCGTCGAGGTGCGGTTCTGAACCCGTTCGCGGTCCGCGTGCGACCCGGGGCAGCCCGCCGCTGAGCCGGAGCGGGCATCCACGCCGGAGCGGGCATCCACAGGATCCGCGGGCGTCTTCCGGGGTACGGCCCCGTACCCCGGACGGGGAGACGCGGCCCCGTACCCGGACGGGGCCTGCGCGCCCGTACGAGCGCGGCGCCGCGCTCAGCGCAGCTTGCCGCCGCCCTTCGGCATGCGCATGCCCTTGGGCATCGGGCCCTTCGGGACCGGCATGTTGCTCATCAGGTCGCCCAGGGCCTTGAGCCGGTCGTTGACCTGCGTGACCTGCGGACCTTGCAGCACCCGCGGCAGCTTCATCATCGTGGCCCGCAGCTTCTTCAGCGGCACCTGGCCCTCGTCGTTGCCGACGACGATGTCGTGGACGGGCACGTCCGCGACGACCCGGTTCATCTTCTTCTTCTCGGCCGCCAGCAGGCCCTTCAGCCGGTTCGGGTTGCCCTCGCCGACCAGGACGATGCCCGCCTTGCCCACGGCCCGGTGCACGACGTCCTGCTGCCGTGTCATCGCCACCGCGGGGGTGACGGTCCAGCCCCGCTTCATGTTGTCCAGCACCGCCGCGGCGGCGCCCGGCTGGCCCTCCATCTGCCCGAAGGCCGCCGCCTCCGCGCGCCGCCCGAAGACGATCGCCATGCCGAGCAGCGACAGCAGGAAACCGACGATGCCGAGGTAGATCGGGTGCCCGATGAGGAAGCCGATGCCCAGGGCGGCACCGAGGACCAGGATGCCCACGCCCGCGACGATCAGACCGACCTTGGGGTCGGCCCGCCTGGTCATCTTGTACGTGAGGGCGATCTGCTTCAGACGCCCGGTCTTCTCGGGTGTGGGTTCACTGCTGGCCATGGGGCGAATTCTACGGCCAGCCGGGCCCGTGGTCAGACCGGGCCCGGCATGCGACGGCCGCCGGGAGGCGGCGGCGGGAGAGGGCCGGGGCGGCTACCGGGACAGAGCGGACGTACCGCCCACCGGGGGATCCGCCTTTCCCACGGCCGACTCCGACTCGCGGCGGGCCACGGCCCGGCGGCGGTCCTCCAGGACGGCGTCCCAGGCGTTGCGCCGTGCGGTGCGCTGCTCGCCGCGGAGCAGCACGCCCTCGATCGTGCGCAGCACTCCGGCGACGCTGGGCCGGGGCGGCCAGGACGGTAACGACGGTGACGACGGCACGACGGCCCCCCTCGGCGATCCGGAAGTCGAAGCGGTCGGAGCTGGGTCGGGTTCCATGCTCACCCCACGGTGTTACCGGCGGGTGGCCCGGTGGTCAAAGCGGGGTGAAGACCACCCGGGCGGCGCGGGCCGCAGCCCGCGGCGGGCCGCGCCGCGGGCGTCACGCGGCCGGCTGCGCGCGCTTCTCCATGGCCTGCTTGTACAGCCGGCCCGCCCGGTAGGAGGACCGCACCAGCGGCCCGGACATGACGCCCGCGTAGCCGATCTCCTCGGCCTCCTGCTGCAGCTCCACGAACTCGTGCGGCTTCACCCACCGCTCCACCGGGTGGTGCCGCGGCGACGGCCGCAGGTACTGCGTGATGGTGATCAGCTCGCAGCCCGCCTCGTGCAGGTCCCGCAGCGCCTGGCCGACTTCCTCGCGCTCCTCGCCCAGGCCCAGGATGAGGTTCGACTTCGTCACCAGGCCGGCCTCGCGCGCCCGCGTGATGACCTCCAGCGACCGCTCGTAGCGGAAGCCGGGGCGGATGCGCTTGAAGATCCGCGGGACCGTCTCGATGTTGTGCGCGAGCACCTCGGGGCGGGAGGAGAAGACCTCCGCGAGCTGCTCCGGCTCGGCGTTGAAGTCGGGGATCAGCAGCTCCACGCCGGTGCCCGGAGTGGTGGCGTGGATCTGGCGCACCGTCTCCGCGTACAGCCAGGCGCCGCCGTCGTCCAGGTCGTCGCGGGCGACGCCGGTGATCGTGGCGTACTTGAGCTCCATGCGCTGGACGGACTCGGCGACCCGGCGGGGCTCGTCGCGGTCCAGCTCGGCGGGGCGGCCGGTGTCGATCTGGCAGAAGTCGCACCGCCGGGTGCACTGCTCGCCGCCGATGAGGAACGTCGCCTCGCGGTCCTCCCAGCACTCGAAGATGTTGGGACAGCCGGCTTCCTGGCAGACCGTGTGCAGACCCTCGTCCTTGACGAGTTTCTGCAGCGCGTTGTACTCGGGCCCCATCTTCGCGCGGGTCTTGATCCACTCGGGCTTGCGCTCGATGGGGGTCTGGCTGTTGCGGACTTCCAGGCGGAGCAGCTTGCGACCGTCGGGTGCGACAGCGGACACGTCCGGGCTCCTAGCTTTCGATTCCTCGGCGTTCTCCAGCGTACGCCTCTGAATTGTGGAGTCAGACCGCGCGGGGGAGCGGCTCGGTCGTCTCCAGGACCTCGCGCAGATGCTTCTCCACGACAGGGAGAACCTCCGACACCGGTACGTCTCTTCCCAGCTCGCCGGAGAGCGAGGCCACGCCCGCGTCGCGGATGCCGCACGGCACGATCCGGTCGAACCAGGTGTTGTCCGGGTTGCAGTTCAGCGAGAAGCCGTGCATGGTCACGCCCTTGGCGACGCGGATGCCGATCGCGGCCAGCTTGCGGTCCTCGCGTCGCTGGCCCGCGTTGGACGGCGCGTACTCCGGACCGGCCAGGCGCGGGTCGTACTCCTCGTCCGTCAGCCGCGGGTCGAAGTCCAGCGCCAGCCCGCCCAGCTCGGCGCGCTGCGCTGTGCCGCCGGTCGCGCTCGTCCGCGCTTCCGCTCCGGCCGGGTGTCCCTCCCCCGTCCCCCGCTCGGGATCCCCGGTCTGCGCTGCATCTCGGCCGCGCTGCTGCACGGGGTCGCCCAGCACCCAGACGCCGCTGCGGCCCTCGACCCGGGTGGTCGCCAGGCCGAAGTCGGCGCAGGCGCGGATCAGGGCCTCCTCCAGCCGGCGTACGTGCGCGACGACGTCCACGGGGCGCGGCAGCTTCAGGATCGGGTAGCCCACGAGCTGGCCCGGTCCGTGCCACGTGATCTTCCCGCCGCGGTCCACGTCCACCACGGGGGTGCCGTCGAGCGGGCGCTCGTCCTCGGCCGTACGGCGGCCCGCGGTGTAGACCGGCGGGTGCTCCAGCAGCAGACAGGTGTCGGGGATCTCCTCGGCGAAGCGGGCGGCGTGCACGCGCCGCTGCTCCTGCCAAGCCTCCAGGTACTCCACGGCGTTCTCGCCGAACCCCAGGTGAACGAAGCGCAGCTCGCCCACTGTGCCCTCCTCGCGCTGTTCGCGCACTCGGCGCCGGGCGGTCTGCATGCGCCGCCCGGCATATGCGGCTGGCGATGTTCCAGCCGACTCCCTGCAACTGTACGGCGGTATACGTTCCCGCCCCGCACCCAGGTGTCCTCACACGATCGGATGAAGCTGGGACGAATGCGGCGAGTGAGGCTTGTTTCGTCGCTACATTCGCGCCGTTCCCGGAGGCCAGGCAGGAGACCCCACAGGTGACGACGGAACGACCTTCACAACGACCTCCCAACCGCCAGCTCGCAGCCCTCATCTCCGAGGCCGGGTTCTCCAACGCGGGGCTCGCGCGCAGAGTCGATCAGCTAGGACTCGAACACGGCCTCGACCTGCGGTACGACAAAACGTCGGTGACCCGGTGGCTACGCGGCCAGCAGCCGCGCGGCACGACACCGGCGCTGATCGCCGAGGTGTTCACCCGGCGCCTGGGCCGCCGGCTGACGGCGCAGGACCTCGGGCTCGACGCCTGCGCACCGGTGTACGCCGGACTGGAGTTCGCCTCGACGCCGGCCGAGGCGATCGACATCGTGAGCGGGCTGTGGCGCAAGGACACCGGCAGCCAGGCGGAGCTGCGGAAGATCGCGTTCACTCCTGCGGGTCTGGTGGTGCCGAGCCGGGACTGGCTGATCGGCAGGCCGGACGAGAAGGTGGCGCGCGAGCTCCAGCCGCAGCGCGGAGCCCCCGGCGCGGCGCCGGGAGGCGGCCCGGGGCAGCCGGGCGCGGTGCGGGTGCCGGCGCAGGGCCGCGGGTCGGGGGCGGGACTCGGCGGCGGCGGTGCCGTCGTCGGGGCGGGGGCCGTCGCCACCGGGCCGGGGCCGGCGGGCGCAGCCGCGGCCGGCGTGGCCGGCGGGCGCGGTGACGCGGGGCCGGGGTGGGGCGTGCCGGGCGCGCGGGCGCCGGGACAGCGGGTCACGCAGGGGGACATCGGGGCGATGCGGTCGGTCGCCGAGATGTTCCGGGCGCTGGACAACGCGTACGGCGGCGGGCACGCCCGGCAGGCCCTCGTGCGGTATCTGGAGCACGAGGTCGAGCCGATGCTGCGGGGCACGTACAGCGAGGCGACGGGGCGGCGGCTGTTCTCCGCCGCCGCGGACCTGACGCGGCTGGCGGGCTGGACGTCGTACGACATCGCGGCCCACGGGCTCGCCCAGCGGTACTTCGTCCAGGCGCTGCGGCTGGCGCAGGCGTCGGGCGACCGCGCGTACGGCAGCTATGTGCTGGTCACGATGAGCCGCCAGGCGGTGTACCTGGGGCACGGCCGGGAGGCCGTGCAGTTGACCCGGGTCGCGCAGCAGGGCGTCGGCGGGGGCGCGCCGCCGGTGGTGCAGGCGCTGCTGCACGCCGCGGAGGCGCGCGGGCACGGGCTGCTGGGCGAGGCGCGGGCCTGCACGACGTCGCTGGCGCGGGCCGAGCGGGCGCTGGAGTCGGCGCGGCCGGGAGAGGAGGCGCCGCACTGGGCACGCTTCTTCGACGAGGCGCAGCTCGCGGACGAGTTCGGGCACTGTTACCGCGACCTGCAGCAGTACCGGGTGGCGGCGCAGCACGCGGAGCGCTCGCTGCAGCTCCGGGCGGCCGGGTTCGCGCGCAGCCGGGTCTTCTGCCGGCTGGTGCTGGCCACGGCGCGGCTGGGGCTCGGCGAGGTGGAGCAGGCGTGTGTGCTGGGCGCGGAGGCGGCGCAGCAGGCGGCGGAGATGCGCTCGGCGCGGGCGGCGGAGTACGTCCGCGACTTCGAACGGCGTCTGGAGCCGTACCGCGACGCACCTCCGGTGCGGGCGTACCGGGAGCGGGTCGCGGCGCTGGCGGTGTGAGGCGGCCTCGCGGACGGGGCGGGGGCGGCCGGCCGGCGCGGGGTGATCCCCGCGGGCCGGCCGGGCGGGGGGCTTCGCGCGGGTGCTTGCGTGTGGAGCGGTGCTCGCGAGGAGGCGCGGCGCGCGCGGTGGGGCGGTTCCGGGCCGGCGGGCCGCTCTCGGTTCGGTGCAGTGCTCTCGGGTGGCAGCGGTGCTCTCGGTACGCAGCGGTGCTCTCGGCCTGAAGCAGGGCGGTACCCCGGGAGCAGCGCTCTCTTCACGGAGCACTGCTCCCGGGGGAGAACCGTTCCTGCTAGGCCACCGCCGGGACCGCCGCCGTGTCCGCGGCCGGGGTGAGGCCGAAGTCGCGCAGGAGGGCCCGGGCCGCGCGGCGGCCGGAGTACAGGGCGCCCTGCGGGGTGCTCGTGTCGCGGTGGTCGCCGCATACGTACAGCCCGCACAGCACCCGTACCGGACGGTGCACGTCGTGCGGCACCGGCATCGCCGGTATCGCCTCCGGGTCGTGGTGCGCTCCCACCAGCTCCCAGTCGAACGCCGACGTCCCGTACAGCTCGCTCAACTGCCGCCGCGCCGACTTGTCCAGCACCCGCGCCGGCCGCACCGCGTGCTCGCCCAGCACCACCGAGCTGACCAGCGCCCGCCCCCGCGGCGCGCGTGACGTGTCCGCGCCGCTGACCACCGCCGTGTGCGACACCGGCCCCCGCGCCCCCTCCGCGTCCAGCAGCAGCGCCGCCGCCCGTCCGCCGCCCGGGGCCGCACCGCCCCGCACCGCGTCCCTCCGCACCCCGCCGGGCCGCACCGTGCCGTCACGGTCCGCAACGCCCTCCCCGCTCGCGGTATCCCGCTCCGCCTGATCCGCCGCAGCCGCGTCGTATACGGTCGCAGCCCCGCCCGGTACCGACTCCGCCGGGGCGCTGTGGTGCAGCACCGTCACCGGGTGGAACGCCGGCAGCCGCAGCCCCGGCAGCAGCCCCGCCGCCGCCCGCGCGCCCGTGGCCACCAGCACCGACCGGCACCGCAGCACCCCGTGGCCCGCCGTCCGCACCGCGGTCGTCGACACCGACACCGCTCGCACCCCCGTCCGTACCGTCCCGCGCGGCAGCCCCGCGGCCAGCCGCAGTGGCACCGTCGCTGCCCCGCCCGCCGGCAGGCACAGCCGCCCGCGTGCGAAGGCCCGCAGCGCCAGGTCCGCCGAGCGGCTCGACGTGGTCAGCGCCGGGTCGTTGAGCAGCGCCACCAGCAGCGGCCGCAGGAGCCCCGCCGCGATCCGCGGCGGCAGCCCGTGCGCCGCCAGCGCGTCCGCGGCCCTGCGCTCCGGCCGGGCGAGCAGCCGCGCCGTGGGTACGGTGGCCAGCCGGGCCAGTGCCCCGGAGAGCCACGCCTGGTGGATGACGGCCCCGAGGGGCGCACGCGCGGCGCTAGCCAGAGCGCTCGCCGTCGTGAACGCGCCCCCCGTGCCCCTCGACCCGCCGATACGCTGCCGCCGCCCGCCCGCGCACACGACCACGTCCCCGTCGAGCGGGCACAGCGGCACCTCCGCGAGCCCCGGCAGCCGGCGCAGTTCCGGGTACGAGGTGTTGAGCAACTGCCACGAGCGATCCAGCCGGAAACCGTCGACGTGGTCGGTGGTCATCCGCCCGCCGACCTGCTCGTCCGCCTCCAGCACGGTCACGTCGAGGCCCGCTTTGACCAGGTGCTGGGCCGCGGAGAGACCGGCGAGTCCGGCGCCTACGACGACGACGTCGACGGGGTCCGTGCTTCCTGCGGCATGGGGCACGGGAGCCTCCCGGGGGTTGTGCGTCCGCGACCGAGTGTTCTCGAATGCCTCTGGACGCCTGTTTGATGCCCAACTGGGCATGGCCGTATCCGCGTTCCGGCGTGGACGCGTCCCGACGACGATAGGGCGGATGGTGGCGCCGGCCAGGTGCGCACCACAAGGGCACGGACGCACACCCGGCGCAACGAGTCGCGACACCGCCCCCGCCGCCCCCCGGATCAGCCCGCGAGGCCCTGCCGGGCCGTCACCCCCTCACTCCGGCCCCCGCTCTCGCCGCGCCCCCCGGGGCCCTCACTCCCGCAGCGCCGCCCGCAGCGCCTCCTCGATCCCCGGGAAGGCGAACGTGAACCCCGAGTCGAGCAGCTTGCGCGGCACCACCCGCTGGCTGCCGATCACGTCCTCCGCGAACCCGCCCAGCGCCATCCGCAGCGCCGCCGCCGGCACCGGGAACGGCGTCGGCCGGTGCAGCACCCGCCCCATCGCCGCCGTGACCTCGCGGTTCGTCAGCGGCTCCGGGCCCGTGAGATTCACCGGCCCGGCGAGCGTCTCCGTGTCGACGAGATGGCGCAGCGCGGCGACGTGGTCGTGCAGGGAGATGAAGCTCCAGTACTGCCGCCCGTTGCCGAGCCGTCCGCCCAGCCCCGCCCGGAAGATCGGGAACAGCCGTCCCCACGCCCCGCCCTTGCGGGAGACCACCAGGCCCGTACGGGCGTGGACGGTGCGGATACCGGTCTCCTCCGCCGCGCCCGTCGCCGCCTCCCACTCCTCGCACAGGCCGGCGAGGAAGCCCCGGCCCGGCGGCGCGGTCTCGTCGACGCGGCGGTCGCCGGTGTCGCCGTAGTAGCCGATCGCGCTGCCGCTGACAAGGACGGACGGCGGCCGGTCGAGGGAGGCGACGGCGTCGGCGACGGCCGCGGTGCCGAGGACCCGGCTGTCGCGCAGCACCCGCTTGTACTTCTTTGTCCAGCGCCGGTCGGCGATGCCGGCCCCGGCGAGGTGCACGACGGCGTCGCAGCCGTCGAGCCGCGCCGCGTCGACGTACCCCTGCTGCGGATCCCACCGGACCTCGTCCGGCGCGCTCGCCTCCCGCCGTACCAGCCGCAGGACGTCGTGCCGGTCGGTCCGCAGCGAGCGGACGAGGGCGGAGCCGATGAGTCCGGAGGAGCCGGAGACCGCGATGCGCATGTGACCATCCTGCCCTCAAGTGCCCCACCCCGGCAGCTCGTGCCACAGTGAGCGCATGACTGACGTGCACGGCGGCGAGGCGGGCGGCGGTGGCGAGCTGCGCGTACGGCCCGCGCGAGCCGCAGACGGGGATCTGCTGCGCAACCTCGACGTCACCACCTGGTCGCGGCTGCACGCGGTGACCGCGCGGCCCGCCGCAGACGCCCCCTTCTTCGACGAGCGCCACCCGCCCGACGACTACCTCGTCGCCGAACTGCCCGGAGAGGCACCCTCCCGCCCCGCCCGCATCGTCGGCTACATCTGCGTCGTCCCCCCGACGTCGCTGGCGGTCAACGACCACGTGCGCCAGATCCAGGGCCTCGTCGTCGCCCCCGAGGCCCGCGGCACCGGCGTCGCGCGGACGCTGCTGCGGGCGGGCGCGGAGCACGCGCGCGCCGCCGGGGCGCGGCGGCTGACCCTGCGGGTGCTGGGGCACAACACACCCGCGCGGCGGCTGTACGAGTCGGAGGGGTTCGTGGTGGAGGGGGTGCTTCCGGAGGAGTTCCTGCTGGACGGCGCGTACGTGGACGACGTGCTGATGGGGCGCACGCTTCCCTGACGCGCGCCCCCCTGTGGCCCTCGGCCCGGACCCGCGCCCTTCAGTCCTCCCGGTAGAGCGCCCACAGCTTCGGGTACCGACGGGCCAGCGCCCGTTCGTCCTCGAAGTCGATCGGCTCGCCCACCGGCTCCGCGGGCCCCTCGGGCAGCCCCAGCTCCGGCAGCTTCAGCCCCGTCAGCCGTTCGTACGCCTCGTCCGCCGCGTAGGCCAGGTCCTCGCCCTCGCCGTCCGTCTCCTCGTCGAAGTCCTCCAGCAGGTCGGCGAGGTCGTCCGGCTCGTGCAGCGCCCCCTCGAAGACCGTCCGGCCCTGCCCGACGAGCCAGCCGCGGAAGGAGTCGAAGGCGTCGTCGCTGACCCCGTCGAGCAGCACCCACGCCGCTCCCCACAGGTCCATGCGGTAGGCGCGGTTCATCCGCGACTCGACGTGACAGGCGAAGTCGGTCACGGCGTCCGGGTCCAGCCCGGTCAGCCGCTCGACGAGCAGATCGGCCTGGACCGCGGGGTCGCCCTCGGCGGCCTCGCGGGTGCCGTCGATCAGCTCCCAGAACTCCGACTCCTCCATCACGGATCCAGGATCTGTCCTCCGCCGCGCTCACGCACGCGGAGCGGCGGGACCGGGGTCCCCGGGAGCCCTCTTTCCGCAACCCGCCGGAAAACCAGACAGAAGATGTCCGGATTCGCTGTCACGGTGTGCGCATGAGCGAAGATCAGAACCGAGACAAGCCCGTCCCGCACACCGCCGACAAGCCGCTGCGCGGGAAGGTCGCCCTGGTCGCGGGCGCCACGCGGGGCGCGGGCCGGGCGATCGCGGTGCAGGTGGGCGCCCTGGGTGCCACCGTGTACGCCACGGGCCGTACCACCCGGCAGCAGGTCAGCGAGGTCGGCCGCACCACCGAGACCATCGAGGAGACCGCGGAGCTGGTCACCGCGGCCGGCGGCGAGGGCGTCGCGGTCCGCGTCGACCACCTCGAAACCGATCAGGTGCGCGATCTGGTCGCCCGGATCGACCGCGACCACGGCCGGCTCGACGTGCTGGTGAACGACGTCTGGGGCGGGGAACACCTCGTCGAGTTCGGCAAGAAGATGTGGGAGTACGACCTCGACCGCGGCCTGCGGATGATGGAACTCGGCGTCAAGACCCACCTCATCACCAGCCACTGCGCGCTGCCGCTGCTGCTGCGCACCGGCGGCGGGCTGCTGGTCGAGATCACCGACGGCACGGCGGAGGCCAACAAGCCGTACCGCGAGATGTTCTTCTACGACCTGACCAAGAACGCCCCGATCCGGATGGCCTTCGCCCTCAGCCACGAGCTGAAGGACGCCGGCGCCACCGCGCTCTCCCTCACCCCGGGCTTCCTGCGCTCCGAACAGATGCTCGACCACTTCGGGGTGACCGAGGAGAACTGGCGCGACGCGGTCGCCAAGGAGAAGCACTTCGCGCTCTCCGAGAGCCCGGTCCTCGTCGGCCGCGCGGTGGCGGCGCTGGCCGCGGACCCGGACAAGGCGCGGTGGAACGGGGCGTCCCTGTACAGCGGGCAGGTCGCCAAGGAGTACGGGTTCACGGACACGGACGGCACCGTGGCGGACAGCTGGCCGTACTTCCAGCGGGTCATGGCCGGCGAGGATCCCGGTGACCCGGAGGGCTACCGGCTGCGCCCGTAGAGCGCGGCCGTGCGGGCCGCCGCCTCCGCGAACCGCGCGCGCAGTTCCGGCGGCCCGAGCAGCTCGGCGTCCGGACCGAGGGAGAGGAGCTGGGTGTACGCGACGTCCGCGGACTCCACCCGCAGCCGGACCGCCGTCCAGCCCTCCTCGTCCGGCTCCCCGGCGGCGGCCACGGCGTCCTCGGCGGCGAGCCGGTCCGTGACGAACGGCAGCCGCCGCAGGCCGTCGGGGGAGAGCCGCAGCGTCACCTCGTCCCGCAGGATCGACCGCGCGAACGCCGCCGCCCGCTCCGCCCAGAAACCGGGCAGGTCGAACTCCTCGTCCCGCTCGAAGCCCGCCCTCTCGGCTCCCTCGGCACCGTCGGTTCCCTCGGCGCTCCCGGCCCCCGCGGCCGGGGTCTCCGCCCGCTCGAAGCGCTCCACGCGGTAGACCCGGTACGCGCCGCCCGCCTCCGGCACCCGGGCCACCAGATACCAGACCCCCGCCTTCAGTACCAGCCCGTACGGCTCCACCTCACGCTCCACCGCCGCCGCCTCCGGCCGCCGCCGGTAGGTCACCGCCAGCCGCCGGTCCCCCCACACCGCCTCCGCCACCGCCGGCAGCAGCTCCGGCGCGTCCGGCTCCCGCCACCACCCCGGTGCGTCGAGGTGGAACCGCTGCGCCGCGGTGTCCGGGGCGCCGCGCAGCTCCGGCAGCAGGGCCGCCGACACCTTCAGCCGCGCCGCGGACGCCGCGTCCGCCAGCCCCATGTCCCGCAGCGCGCCCGGCACCCCGGAGAGGAACAGCGCCTCGGCCTCGGTCCGCCCCAGCCCGGTGAGCCGGGTGCGGTAGCCGCCGACGAGCCGGTAGCCGCCGGTCCGCCCGCGGTCGGCGTAGACCGGCACCCCCGCCTCCGCGAGCGCCTGCACGTCCCGGGAGACGGTCCGCTCGGAGACCTCGAGACGCTCCGCCAGTTCGGCGGCGGTCAGGGAGGGGCGGGACTGGAGCAGCAGCACGAGGTGGATGAGGCGGGCGGCGCGCATGACAGCCATCTTGCAGCGGCTTGGTAGCGTCTTCTGGTACCGCACTAAAGAATTAAGAGAGTTTTGTATGTCCAACGAGCCTCGTGAGCGTTGGGGAACCCGGGCAGGCTTCCTCTTCGCCGCGATCGGATCCGCGGTCGGCCTCGGCAACATCTGGCGCTTTCCCTACGTTGCCTACGACAACGGCGGCGGCGCCTTCCTCCTGCCGTATCTCGTGGCGCTGCTGACGGCGGGACTCCCGCTGCTGATCATGGAATACGTCATCGGCCGCCGCTACCGCTCCTCCCCGCCCGGCGCCTACCGGCAGCTCTCCCGCCCCGCCGAGGCCATCGGCTGGTGGCAGGTGGCGATCTGCTTCGTGATCTCCGCGTACTACGCGGTGATCCTGGCATGGGCCGTCCGCTATGTCGGCTTCTCCATCGACGAGTCGTGGGGCGACGACCCCAACGCCTTCTTCTCCGAGGACTTCCTCAAGGCCGGCGAACCGGGCACCGTCTCCACCTTCGTGCCCGGCGTGATGTGGCCGCTGCTCGGGGTGTGGCTGGTCACCCTGGTCATCCTCTGGCTGGGCGTGCGCCGCGGCATCGAGTGGGCCAACCGCGTCTTCATCCCCGCGCTGCTGGTCTTCTTCGGCATCCTCGTGGTCCGCGCGGTCACCCTGGACGGCGCGGGAGAGGGCCTGGACGCCCTGTTCAAGCCGGACTGGGGGGCGCTGGGCGAGGGCAGCGTGTGGGTCGCCGCGTACGGCCAGATCTTCTTCTCGCTGTCCATCGGCTTCGGCATCATGATCACGTACGCCTCGTACCTGGGCCGCAAGTCGGACCTGTCCGGCTCGGCGCTCGTCGCCGGCTTCGCCAACAGCTCGTTCGAGATCCTGGCCGGCATCGGCGTGTTCTCGGTGCTCGGCTTCATGGCGGCGCAGCAGGGCGTGGGCGTGAGCGAGCTGGCGACCTCGGGCGTCGGGCTGGCGTTCGTGGCGTTCCCGGCGATCATCTCCAGCATGCCGGGGGGTGCCTTCTTCGGCGTGATGTTCTTCCTGTCGCTGGTGATCGCCGGCCTGACCTCGCTGGTGAGCATCGTCCAGGTGCAGGTCGCGGCGGTCGAGGACCGTACGGGCCTGTCCCGCAGGACGGCCGTCGCGCTCGTCGGCGGCGTGCTCACCGTGGTGTCCGTGCTGGCGTTCGCCAACGACGGCGGGCTCTCGCTGCTCGACGCCGCCGACCACTTCGTCAACCAGTACGGCATCGTGCTCGCCGGCCTCGTGTCGGTCGTCGTCGTGGCCTGGGTGCTGCGGCGGCTGCCGCTGCTCCAGCGGGACGCCAACGCCACGTCCGCGGTGCGGATGGGGCGCGTGTGGCTGGTGTGCCTGGGGGTCATCACGCCGCTGGTACTCGGCTGGATGATGGTCGACAGCCTGCGCACCGAGCTGGACGAGAACTACGGCGGCTACCCCGGCTCGTTCCTCGGCTGGGCCGGCTGGGGTGTCGCCGCCGGTGCGCTGCTGGTCGGCGTGCTGGCCGCGCTGGTCCCGTGGCGGCACCACGGCGACATCGCCGGCCGGGCGCCGGAGGCGGAGCCCGTGGAGGACCCGGAACCGGTGAAGGAGGGCAACTGATGTCGGCGAGCGCCATCGTCATGCTGGTCGTCGCGATCGTGATCGTCTGGGGCGGCCTGGTCGCGGCGCTGCTGAAGCTGCGCAGCTTCCCGGACCAGCCGGACTAGCCCACGGCGGCCGCCCGCCGGCGATACGCGGCCCGGCGGCGGCCTCCGCTCCCGCCCCCGGGAGCGGAGAGTGCCGGACGTCCCGGTACGGGCCCGGCCCGCGCGCCCGCGGGCCGGGCCCCGTACGTTCCGGGGGGGGGCTTCAGGCCAGCCCGTACTTCGCCGCCGCCTGCGTGACGGTCTCCTTCTTCACCTCGCCGCGCCGCGCCAGCCTGTCCAGCACCGCCACGGCGATGGACTGCGCGTCCACCCCGAAGTGCCGGCGGGCCGCCTCGCGGGTGTCGGAGAGGCCGAAGCCGTCCGTGCCCAGCGAGGTGTACTCCTGCGGAACCCACTGCGCGATCTGGTCGGGCACCTGCCGCATCCAGTCGCTGACGGCGAGAACCGGGCCCGGTGCGCCTTCCAGAGCACGGGTGACGTAGGGGACCCGGTCCTCGCCGCGAAGCTGCGCCGCGTCACAGGACAGGGCGTCACGGCGCAGCTCGCTCCAGGAGGTGGCGGACCAGACGTCGGCCGCGACACCCCAGTCCTCGGCGAGCAGTCGCTGGGCGTCGAGCGCCCAGTGGATGGCGGTGCCGGAGGCCAGCACCTGGGCGCGCGGGGCGTCCCCGGCGTCGGCCCCGGCGGGGAGTGCGGCGGTCCGGTAGCGGTAGAGGCCGCGGACGATGCCCTCCTCGGCGCCCGCGGGCATGGGCGGCTGGACCTTCGGCTCGTTGTAGACGGTCAGGTAGTAGAAGACGTCCGGGTCCTCGCCGGGGGCGGCCTGCCCGTACATGCGGCGCAGCCCGTCCTTGACGATGACCGCCACCTCGTACGCGAATGCCGGGTCGTAGATCAGCGCCGCGGGGTTGGTGGAGGCCAGCAGCGGGGAGTGGCCGTCGGCGTGCTGCAGGCCCTCGCCGGTCATGGTCGTGCGTCCGGCGGTGGCACCGATGACGAAGCCGCGCCCCAACTGGTCGGCGAGGGCCCAGAACTGGTCGCCGGTGCGCTGGAAGCCGAACATCGAGTAGAAGATGTAGAACGGGATCATCGGCTCGCCGTGCGTCGCGTACGACGTGGCCGCGGCCGTGAACGACGCCAGCGAACCGGCCTCGGTGATGCCCTCGTTGAGGATCTGCCCGTTCGCCGCCTCCTTGTAGTACAGGAGCTGGTCGCGGTCGACGGGGTCGTAAGTCTGGCCGTGCGGGGAGTAGATCCCGGCGCTCGGGAAGAGCGACTCCATGCCGAACGTACGGGCCTCGTCGGGCACCACCGGCACCCAGCGCCGGCCGGTCTCCTTCTCCCGCATGAGGTCCTTGACCAGGCGCACGAACGCCATGGTCGTCGCGACCTCCTGGCTGCCCGAGCCCTTCTTGAGCGCGTCGAACGGCTTCGCCGCCGGCTCCGGCAGCGCCACGGGGTGCACCCGGCGGGCCGGCGCGGGACCGCCGAGCGCGGCGCGCCGCTCCTGGAGGTAGCGCACCTCGGGGGAGTCGGGGCCCGGGTGGGCGTACGGCACCAGGTCACCGGCCAGCGCGCTGTCCGGGATGGGCAGCTCCAGCAGGTCCCGCATGTCGCGGAACTCGGCGCCGGTCAGCTTCTTCATCTGGTGGTTGGCGTTGCGTGACTCGAAGCCCTTGCCGAGGGTGTGGCCCTTGACGGTCTGCGCCAGGATCACGGTCGGCGCGCCCTCGTGCGCGACGGCGGCGCGGTACGCGGCGTAGACCTTGCGCGGCTCGTGACCCCCGCGGGAGAGGTGGAAGCACTCCAGGATCTTGTCGTCGCCGAGCAGCTTCGCCAGCTCCGCCAGCGCGGGGTCGGCGCCGAAGAAGTGCTCGCGGATGTACGCGGCGTCGCGCGTGGCGTACGTCTGGAACTGCGCGTCCGGCACCGCCCGCAGCCGGCGGACGAGCGCGCCGGTGGTGTCCAGCGCGAGCAGTTCGTCCCAGGCGGAGCCCCACAGCGACTTGACCACGTTCCAGCCGGCACCGCGGAACTGGGCCTCCAGCTCCTGTACGACCTTGAAGTTGGCGCGTACGGGGCCGTCGAGGCGCTGGAGGTTGCAGTTGACGACGAAGGTGAGGTTGTCGAGCTGCTCGCGGGCGGCGAGGGCGAGCGCGGCGGTCGACTCGGGCTCGTCCATCTCGCCGTCGCCGAGGAAGGCCCAGACGTGGCTGGCGGAGGTGTCCTTGATGCCGCGGTGGGCGAGGTAGCGGTTGAACCGGGCCTGGTAGATCGCGGAGATCGGGCCGAGGCCCATGGAGACGGTCGGGAACTCCCACAGCCACGGCAGCCGCCGGGGATGCGGATACGAGGGCAGCCCCTCGGCGGCACCGGCCTCCTGCCGGAAGCGGTCGAGGTGCGCCTCGGAGAGCCGGCCGTCGAGGAAGGCACGGGCGTAGATGCCGGGGGAGGCGTGACCCTGCACGTAGAGCTGGTCGCCGGAGCCGGGGGCGTGCGGGTCGTCCTTGCCGCGGAAGAAGTGGTTGAACCCGGTCTCGTACAGCCAGGCCGCGGAGGCGAAGGTGGCGATGTGCCCCCCGAGCCCGTACCGCGACCCGCGGGTCACCATGGCGGCGGCGTTCCACCGGTTCCACGCGGCGATCCGCCGCTCCAGCTCCGGGTCCCCGGGCAGCTCGGGCTCCGCGGCCGTGGGGATGGTGTTGACGTACGGCGTCTCCAGCAGCGCGGGAACGTCCAGACCGGCGTCACCGGCGTGCGCGACGGTGCTGCGCAGCAACTGTGCGGCCCGGTCGGGGCCGGCGTGCTGAGCCACGGCGTCCAGGGACTCGCGCCACTCGGCGGTCTCTTGCGGGTCGCGGTCCGGGAGCTGGTCGAGCTGACTCTGCATGGCACTACCTCCTCGACCGAACTGTAAGTCTCCGATCGATGATCGATCAAAGGTTGGACGGCAAAATAAGTCCGGACCCCCAAAGTCGGCATGCCGTGCCAGCCCTCCATGCACGCAGTGCCTGCCGCAGGCCCGGCGGACCAACGGCGCCGGGCGGGGGCGGCGGCGCGCCGCGGCGGCACGGTCGCGGGGGCGGATGTGGCCGGTGCGGGCAGGCGGGAACCGTGGCCTGCAGCGCCGGGAGCGTGGTCGGGCTCGGGGTTGGACCGGTGCGGAGAAGGGGAGAAGCACCCGGTGGTGCGGGCCCCGGGCGCGGCCCGGAGGGAGGGCGCCCTGCGTCGGGGGCGCGGGTGGAGCGCGTGGGGGCCGGGGCGGAGCCCCGGCGGGGGATCGGGGGCGGAGCCCCCGTTCAGGCCGGCGCGCAGCCCAGGACGTGGGCCTTTACCAGTTCCGCGATCGCCGGGTCGCGGCGGCGGAAGGCGCCCACGATGTCCGCGTGCTCCTCCGCGTAGGACTGCTGGCGCGTGCCCAGCCAGCGGATCGCCAGCGACGTGTAGATCTCGATGCCCAGCGACTCCCACGTGTGCAGCAGCACGCTGTTGCCCGACGCCCGCACCAGTTCCCGGTGGAACGCCACCGTGTGCCTGACCTGCGCCCCGCCGTCGCCCTTCGCGTCCGCCTCCCGCAGCGCGGCCACGTGCGGCTCCAGCGCCGAGACGTCCTCGGCCAGCCGCGGTGCCGCCAGCTCCGCCGCGATCTGTTCGAGACCGGCCCGTACCGGATAGATCTCCTCCAGGTCCGCCGCCGTCAGGTCCCGGACCCGTACCCCCTTGTTCGGCGCCGACTCGATCAGCCGCATGCTCTCCAGCTCGCGCAGCGCCTCGCGCACCGGCGTCTGGCTGACCTCCAGCTCGACCGCGATCCGCCGCTCCACGATCCGCTCGCCCGGCTTCCACCGGCCGCTGACGACGCCCTCCACGATGTGCTCGCGGATCTGCTCGCGCAACGACGGGTGGACGACGGAAGGGGGCATCGGCATCTCCTCGGGATCTCACACGCACGCGCAGGGGGTGCAGACGAGAATACGGCGCCCCCGCCCGGACCGGGGCCGGACGGGGACGCCGCGGGTGCGCGCCGGGCGAGGTGCCCGCGCGGTGCGCGTCAGCGCGCGTGGCGCCACCGCTCAGTCGAAGGGATCACCGTTGTACTGCGGCTTGCGCAGCCGGTCCGGCGTCAGCGGGCTCATGCTCGTCACGTCGCGCGGCGAGAGCTGGAAGCCCTGCCAGTGCACCGGCATCGGCGTCTGGTCCTCGTCGCGGGCGATGTGGTGGAAGCCGACGTTCACCCAGACGATCGGGTGCTTGAGCTGCTCGCCGTTGGTGGCGGCCACGATGTTCTTCGCGCAGTTCTCGTCGAACTGCCGGTTGTGGTTCGGGAACTTCTCGCACTTCTTGTACTGCGTGAACCACACGTCCTTGTTGGTGAACTTGCGCCCCGCGTAGCGGGCGCTGTTGCTGTGCACCAGCTCCCAGGACCGGGCGTGCCCGTCGCCGTTCTTGCCCGCCGTGCCGCTCACGCGCCACCAGCGGTGCTGGCCGGAGTTGCCCGACGTCTCCGTGGTGACGTTCGTGCGGGTCGTCTCCTGCGCCGGGTAGCCCCCCTCGCCGGTTCCGGTGCCCTTCGTGTCGTACCGCTGGATCTTGGCCGGGCGGGCGCTGTCCGTATCTGGAAGTCCAGCCGCCAGAAGATGTTGTGCTGGTGGCTGGTCGCGCGGTCCTGCGCGTCCTTGCCGATCGGCCAGCCCTGCTTGTCCGAGGCGTCGAAGTCACCGGGGGAGAGGTTGCCGGTGGCGCCCTCCTTGGCGGTGATGGTGCCGTCGTCGGAGAAGTTCCACTGGGTGATGTAGTAGTAGTACCCCGCCGAGTGGATCGCGTAGACGACCAGGTCGTCGCCCTGCGCGCTGTCGTTGCGGCCGTCCTCCTCGCCGACGTCGTAGCTGTTGCCGAAGTGGGCGAAGCCGCGCGGCTGCTGGGTGACGCACACCGCGTCGTACGCCTCGCCGCCGACGCTGACGGGACGGCGGGTGCCGCCGGGGCAGTCCTTCTCCTCCAGCGGTACGGGCGCGCTGCCGAGGGCGATCTCGGTGACGTCGTAGTACTCGATGCCGCCGTCGTCGTACGGCACGTGTATCTGGCCCAGACGGGCGCTGTTGAGCACCGGGACCGCGTTGTTGGCGCCCTTCGGCTTGTACGAGATGTCCTCCAGGACCAGGCCCGCGTAGTCGTTGTTGCGGTAACACATCTGCCACTCGGTGCCGTTGGGCAGCTTGTGCGTGATCCGGTACTCCTCGCTGCAGTCCGCCGCCGCCTGCGGCGCGTGCGGCGTCGCGGCGCCGGCGGTGGGCAGCGCACCGGGGCCGGCGGCCGGAAGCAGCAGGACCAGGGCGGCGACGGCGCCCCCGCGCCAGGTCGCGGGGCGGCGCCGGAAGGCGCGTCCGCGCCGGCCGGCGGCGGGTGCGCCGGGCCCGGCGCCGCGGTCGGCGCCGGGCGCGTCCGGCCCGTGGGTCGTGGGGTTACGCATGGTGCACCTTCCGCTCGCTCAGGTCGATGACGAAGTCGCGGGTGTCGATCCACGGGCCGTCCTTGACCCGGGTGAAGAGCCGCACGCAGCGGTGCTCCCCGCACTGCTCCAGGCCGCCGGAGTCGCCCGGCCGCGCCGTGTACGTCATCCCCTGGACCTGCAACTGCCCCGCGCCGGTCAGCTCCTTGCCGGTCGCGGCCTTGTAGTCCTGCCGCAGGCCGGCGCCGGCGGGGTCGGCCACCAGCAGGTCGGCGGCGGCCTCCGCCTCCGGTGCGGCCGGCGGTGGCTGGGCGCCGGTGGACTCGACGGTGTCGACGACCTCGTTGCTGCTGAGGTTGACGCTCTTCTGGACGAGCGTGTCCCGCGCGTAGTCGTAGAAGTACACCTCGGCGATCCGGTCGTCGCCCGCGCTCACGGAAGTGTCCGCGAGGTCGGTGTTGACGAGCTGGGGTACGCCCTCGCGGCCCCGGACGCCCTCGCTCTCCGTACGCAGCGGCCGGTCCCCGGCGAGCGCCAGTTCCTCGGCCCGCTTCTCCTCGTCCGGCGTCAGCGGGTCGCTGCCCGTACCGGTCCTGCCCGTCGGCAGCGGTGCGGTGCCCGGTCCTCCCGCGCCCGGCGTCCCCAGCGCGCCGGGCGCCGGCGAGGACGCCGACGCCCCCGGATCCCCGTCCTGTCGGTCGTCGCCCGCCGCGCCGAGCGGCACGGCCACGACGACGGCGGCCACGGTGCCCGCGGCGGCCGTCAGCGCCCCCCATACGATGCGCTGTCGTATGCGGCGGCCTCCCCCCGATGTGCTCATGGGAAGTCCCTTCATTCTGTTCGGTCCCGTCGATTAAATCGGTCGGGAAGGTTGTTCAGCACCCCGTTCCGGCCGTCCCGAACAATCCTCCGAGGGGCGTCGTACGGCGTCGACGGCGCGGTTTATCGTGGGAGACGACCCGGGGGAACAGGGGAGCGGGGGAGCGAGGGGGTCCGCCCATGGGGCGGCGCGAGAAGCCCGTGGATCCGTCCGCGGGCCCGGTCCAGCGCTTCGCGTACGAGCTGCGCAAGCTGCGGGCCGAGGCAGGGGGACCGACCTACCGGCAGCTCGCCGCACGCGGGCCGTATTCGGTGACGGCGCTGTCGCAGGCCGCCGCCGGCGACCGGCTGCCGTCGCTGGCGGTGGCGCTGGCGTACGCGCAGGGCTGCGGCGGCGATCCGGGCGCGTGGGAGTGGCGCTGGCGGCAGGCGGCGGCGGAGGAGGCGGAACAGCCGCTGCCGCACGGCGACGTGGCGCCGCCGTACCGCGGCCTGGCGCGCTTCGAACCGGGCGACCGCGACCGCTTCTTCGGCCGCGACCGGCTCACCGCGGACCTCGTGGAGCTGGTCGGTGCGCACCGGTTCGCGGCCGTCTTCGGCCCGTCGGGCAGCGGGAAGTCGTCGCTGCTGCGCGCGGGGCTCGTACCGGCGCTGCAGTCCGGCGGGTCACGGAGGAGCGGAGAGGGGGACGAGCCCGGGGAACCGGACGCGCGGCAGGGGGAGCCCGTCTGCCCGCCGCCCGCGGCGCTGCGCATCCTCACGCCCGGCGAGCACCCGGCCCGTACCCACGCGGACGTGCTCGACGCCGCTGCCGCCGACGGCGACACCTACCTCCTCGTCGACCAGTTCGAAGAGGTCTTCACCCTCTGCCAGGACCACGGGGAGCGCACCGCCTTCCTCGACCGCCTCCTCGCCGCCCGCGACCCCGCGCGCCGGCTGCGGGTGGTCATCGCCGTGCGGGCCGACTTCTACGGCCACTGCGCCGAGCACCGCGCGCTGACCGAGGCGCTGCGCGACGCCCAGCTACTCGTCGGCCCCATGGCGCCGGCGGAGCTGCGCGAGGCGGTGGTCAAGCCCGCGGCGGCGGAGGGCCTGATCGTCGAACGGGCCCTGACGGCACGCATTCTCAAGGACGTGGACGGCGAGCCGGGCGCCCTGCCGCTGATGTCGCACGTGCTGCTGGAGACGTGGCACCGGAGGCGGGGCCGGACGCTGACGGAGGAGGCGTACGAGGCGGCGGGAGGCGTCCGCGGTGCCATCGCGCGGACGGCGGAACGGGTCTACGGGGAGCTGACGCCGCCCCGGCAGCAGGTCGCCCGCCGCGCCCTGCTGCGCCTGGTCTCCCCGGGAGAGGGCTCCCAGGACACCCGCCGCCCGGCGCCCTGGGCCGAGCTGGCGGAGATCGCGGCGGACGCGACCGCCGCCGGCGAGGGCGCATCTCCCGGCGCCGGGGACGCCGCGGACGAAAAGGCCGTACGCTCCGGCGACGGCCGCCACCGCGCAGCGCCCGACGGCTCCGCGGCCGAGGTCGGGCACGTGCTCGAACGGCTCGTCGAGGCCCGGCTGCTGACCTCCGACGACGACGTCGTCGACCTCGCGCACGAGGCGCTGCTCACCGCCTGGCCCCGGTTACGCGGCTGGATCGAGGAGGACCGTGAGCGCATGCGCGCCCTGCGGCGGCTCACCGAGGCCGCGCACGGCTGGGAGGAGCTGGACCGCGATCCCGGGGCCCTGTACCGGGGCAGCCGGCTCGCGCAGGCCGAGGAGCTGTTCGCCGACCGGCCGCAGGAACTGACGGGCGGTGAGAGCGCGTTCCTCGCCGCCAGCACCGCCGCCCGCGGCCGGGAGCGGAGGCGGTTCCGGGGACTGCTCACGACGCTGGTGGCGCTGCTCGTGCTCGCGCTGGTCGCCGGGTCGTTCGCCTGGCAGCAGGACCGCGCCGCCGACGCCGAGCACCGCCGCGCCGAGGCCCGCCGCGCCGCCGCCGTCGCCGGGAGCCTGCGGTTCACCGATCCCGTACGGGCCATGCAGCTCAGCGTCGCCGCCTGGCGGCTCGCCGACACCCCGGAGACCCGAGGCGCCGTGCTCGGCGCGCTGCACCAGCGCGAGTCCGGCTCGTTCGCCCTGCCGCAGTCCGGCGAGCCGGGCGCGTACCGCTTCCTCAGCGGCGACGGCCGCACCGTCACCAGCGTCGGCAAGGACCGCACCGAGCGCTGGGACGTCGCCACGCACCGCCGGCTGGACGCCCGCCCCGGCCTCGGCCGCCCGGCCGACGAGTCCGACTTCCAGCTCTCCCCCGACGGCCGCACCCTCGCTGTCGCCGACAGGAAGGGCGGCGTGCGGCTGCGCCCCGGCCGCGGCGAGATCCCCGGCACGACGGGCTGGTTCGGGCCCAGCGGGCGGACGTACCTGTCGCACACCTGGTCCTTCGACGGCAGCCCCACGCACCTCGCGCTCTACGACGTACGCACCCGCAAGAAGCTCTTCTCCTCCCCGGACGGCGGCGGCGATGTCGGCGGGTTCAGCCAGGTCAGCCCCGATGACCGGTTCGTGGTGGTGTGTCCGCGCAGCGGCACGCCGGAGGTGTGGCGCACCGGCCGGCGGCAGCGCCTGGTGCGCACCTACCCGGAGGTGCGGGACGCCTGCGATTCCGGCACCGTGGCGCTGGAGTTCACGCCCGACAGCCGCGGAATCGTCGTCATGGACGACTCCGGTTTCCGGGTGCTGGACGTGGCGACCGGCCGGAAGCGGCTGGAGGTGGAGCGCGAAGGGCTGTCGGAGATCGAGTTCAGCCGGGACGGTTCGCTGGTCGCGGCCGTGGGCCCGGACGAGCTGATCGTCTGGCGCACGGCCGACGCCTCGGCCCCGGTGCTGCGCCACCCCCTGGTCAGCGAGTACGCGACGGAGCTGCGCGTGACGCCGGGCAACACGGAGCTGCGGTACCTCAGCGGCCTGTCCGGGCACGTGGTGCGTACCGTACGGCTGGACGGCATCGCGGGCGCCGGCTGGCGCGAACGGCAACTGGAGGGCGCGGCGTTCAGCCCGGACGGCGGCAAGCTGGTCACCGCCCGCCGCTCGGGGACCCGCGGCGTGTTCGAGGTGCGCGACATGCGCGGCGGCCGGACGCCGCAGACGCCGCCGCCGCTGCCGTGCAGGGTGCCGCGAGGGCTGGATCCCGTCGCGGACTTCTGCATTCCGCTGATGGCGTTCAGCCCGGACGGCCGGCGGCTGGCCTACGCGCTGCCCAGCGTGCTGGGCGACGAGCCGGAGCGGGTGCGGGTGTGGGACACGGAGACGGGCCGGATCGTACGGACCGTGGACGTCACCCCGGATCCCGCGCGGGTCAACCCGCTGAACAGCCTGGCCTACGGGGCCGGCGGCAAGCTGATCGTCTCCCGCATACCCGACCGGGAGTCCCTGGAGGTCTGGGACGTCTCGCGCGGTGAGCGCGTACGGCGGCTGCGGGACACCGGCGGCGACCCGCTGGCCCTGCACCCCGACGGCAGGCTGCTGGCCACCGGCGACGACCAGCTCGTCGCGCTGCGCCGGGGCAGGGTCACGCCGCGCCCGCTGGCGCAGGACGGGGTGCGCTCCGTGGAGTTCAGCCCGGACGGCCGCTTCCTCGCGGCGGGCGACGACTCCGGCCGGGTCACCCTGTGGGACGGCGAGGGCCGCCGCCGTCTCGGGGTGCTGCCCGGTACGTACCGCGGGGTGCAGACGGGCGCCGCGGAACCGGCGACGGCGCTGGCGTTCTCGCCCGACGGCCGCACCCTGGCGGTCGCCGGGCACTCGGGGGCGCTGCGGCTGTGGGACACCGCGTCGAACCAGGCGCTGGGCGGCAGTCTGCCGACGGCCGGCGACGAGCTGCTGGCGGTGTCCTTCAGTCCCGACGGCAGCGAGGTCTACGCGGTCGGCCGGCACACCGCGCCGCGCGCCTACCCCGCGGATCCGGAGCGGGCCCGGCAGGCGGTGTGCGCCCGCGCGGGCGGCGGTCTGTCGCGGGCCGACTGGGAGGCGTACCTGCCGGGGACGGCGTACCGGGACACGTGCTGAGGACCGCCCGGGGACACGGCCGCGCCCCCGCCCGGGCTGCTGCTCGGAGCGGGGGCGCGGCCGATGCGTACGGCTACCGGACCGCTGGCCTCACAGGCCGATCTCGCTCTCGAACTCGCCCGCCTCCAGCAGGCCCTTGACCGTGCTCAGGTAGCGGGCGGCGTCGGCGCCGTCCACCAGGCGGTGGTCGTAGGAGAGCGTCAGATACGTCATGTGCCGCACGGCGATCGTCTCGCCCAGGTCCGGGTGGTCGACGACCGTCGGACGCTTGACGGTGGCGCCGAGGCCCAGGATGGCGACCTGGTTCGGCGGCACGATGATCGTGTCGAAGAGCGCGCCGCGCGAACCGGTGTTGCTGATGGTGAAGGTCGCGCCCGACACCTCGTCCGGGGTGATCTTGTTGTTGCGGACCTTGTCCGCCAGCTCCGCCGTCTTCCTGGCGATGCCGGCGATGTTGAGGTCGCCCGCGCCCTTGATGACCGGGGTCATCAGGCCCTTCTCCGTGTCCACCGCGATACCGACGTTCTCGGTGTCGAAGTAGCTGATCGTGCCCTCGTCCTCGTTGATACGGGCGTTGACGACCGGGTGGGCCTTCAGCGCCTGGACGGCGGCCTTGACGAAGAACGGCATCGGCGAGAGCTTCACGCCCTCGCGCTGGGCGAAGGCGTCCTTGGCCCGGGCCCGCATCCGCATGATGCGGGTGACGTCCACCTCGACCACGGTGGACAACTGGGCCTGGTCGTGCAGGGCGCGCATCATGTTGTCGCCGATGAGCTTGCGGATGCGCGGCATCTTCACGGTCTGGCCGCGCAGCGGCGACGCCTCCAGCACGGGCGCCGCGGGCCGGCCCGCCGCGGGCGCCGCGGGGGCGGCGGCCGGGGCGGCGGAGGCGGCGGCGCGGGCGGCCTGCTCGGCGGCGGCGATGACGTCCTGCTTGCGGATGCGGCCGCCGACGCCGGAGCCCTTGACGGTGGCCAGGTCGACGCCGGACTCGGCGGCGAGCTTGCGCACCAGGGGGGTGACGTAGGCGCCCTCGGCGGCGGGTGCCGCGGGGGCGGGCGCCGGAGCCGGGGCGGGCTGCGCCGCCGGAGCGGGCTGCGCAGGCGGGGCGGGCGGGGCCGGCGGGGCGGCGGCCGGAGCCGGGGCCGGAGCGGGCGCCGGGGCGGCGGGCTGCTGCGCCGGAGCAGGCTGCGCCGGAGCGGCCGGAGCGGCCTCCTGCGGAGCGGCAGGCGCGGCGGGCTCTGCGGGGGCCGCCGGAGCGGCCGCGCCGCTGCCGATGACCGCCAGCTTGGCGCCGACCTCCGCCGTCTCGTCCTCCTGGACCACGATCTCCAGCAGCGTGCCGGAAGCCGGGGAGGGGATCTCCGTGTCGACCTTGTCGGTGGAGATCTCCAGCAGCGGCTCGTCGGCCTCGACCTGCTCGCCGACCTGCTTGAGCCAGCGGGTCACGGTGCCTTCGGTGACCGACTCGCCCAGCTCGGGCAGCGTGACGTCGGTGCCCTGGGCACCGCCGGCGGCCTGCGCGGGCGCGGGCTGCTGCGGCGCCGCGGGTGCGGGCGGGGCCTCGGCCGGCGCCTGGGCGGGCGGCGGGGCCTGCTCGGCGGCGGGCGCGGGCGCGGGGGCCTGCTCGGCGGCCGGTGCGGGCGCCGCCTCGGCGCCCCCGGCGCCGTCGTCGATCACGGCCAGTTCGGCGCCGATCTCGACGGTCTCGTCCTCGGCCACCTTGATGGACGACAGCACTCCGGCGGCGGGGGAGGGGATCTCGGTGTCGACTTTGTCGGTGGAGACCTCGAGCAGCGGCTCGTCGGCCTCGACACGCTCGCCCTCGGCCTTGAGCCAGCGCGTGACGGTGCCCTCGGTCACGCTCTCGCCGAGCGCCGGCAGGGTTACGGAAACCGCCATGGTTTCGGTTGCTCCTAACGATCTTTGCGGTTGGGTGGGCGTGTCCGGGGCTCAGTCGTGAGCGTGGAGCGGCTTGCCGGCCAGCGCCAGGTGGGCTTCACCGAGCGCTTCGTTCTGCGTCGGGTGGGCGTGGACGAGCTGGGCCACCTCGGCCGGCAGCGCCTCCCAGTTGTAGATCAACTGTGCTTCACCGACCTGCTCGCCCATGCGGTCGCCGACCATGTGCACGCCGACCACGGGGCCGTCCTTGACCTGGACGAGCTTGATCTCGCCCGAGGTCTTGAGGATCTTGCTCTTGCCGTTGCCCGCCAGGTTGTACTTCAGCGCCACGACCTTGTCGGCACCGTAGGTTTCCTTCGCCTTCGCCTCCGTGAGGCCGACGGACGCGACCTCCGGGTGGCAGTACGTCACCCGCGGGACACCGTCGTAGTCCATCGGCACCACGTCGAGCCCGGCCAGCCGCTCCGCGATCAGGATCCCCTCGGCGAAGCCGACGTGCGCGAGCTGGAGTACCGGCGTCAGGTCGCCGACGGCGGAGATCGTGGGCACGTTGGTGCGCTTGTACTCGTCCGTGAGGACGAAGCCGCGCTCCATGGCCACGCCCTGCTCCTCGTAGCCCAGCCCCTGTGAGACCGGGCCGCGGCCCACCGCGACCAGCAGGATCTCGGCCTCGAACTCCTTGCCGTCCGCGAGCGTCACCTTGACGCCGTCCTGGGTGTACTCCGCCTTCTCGAAGAAGGTGCCCAGGTTGAACTTGATGCCGCGCTTGCGGAAGGCCCGCTCCAGCAGCTTGGAGCTGTTCTCGTCCTCCGCGGGGACCAGGTGCTTCAGACCCTCGATGATCGTCACGTCGGCGCCGAAGGACTTCCACGCGGAGGCGAACTCCACGCCGATGACGCCGCCGCCCAGTACGATCGCCGACTTCGGGACCCGGTCCAGGACCAGCGCGTGCTCCGAGGCGATGATGCGGTCGCCGTCGATCTCCAGGCCCGGCAGCGACTTCGAGTACGAACCGGTGGCGAGCAGCACGTGCCGCCCCGTGTACCGCTGCCCGTTCACGTCGACCGACGTCGGCGAGGACAGCCGGCCCTCGCCCTCCACGACGGTGACCTTGCGGGAGGAGACCAGTCCCTGCAGGCCCTTGTACAGGCCGGCGACCACGCCGTCCTTGTACTTGTGCACGCCGGCCATGTCGATGCCGTCGAGCGTGGTGTTCACTCCGAAGGATGCGCCTTCGCGCGCCTGGTCGGCGAGCTCCCCGGCGTGCAGCAGCGCCTTCGTCGGGATGCATCCGCGGTGCAGGCAGGTGCCGCCCACCTTGTCCTTCTCGATCAGGGCGACGTCAAGACCAAGCTGAGCGCCTCGCAGTGCGGCGGCATAGCCACCGCTGCCGCCCCCGAGGATCACCAGGTCGAAAACGGTGCTGGCGTCGTTCGCCACGTCACGTCCTCCATGCATGTGCGCCGGTGGCCGGCCGTGGTGCGGCCGGGCGGCGGCTCCTAAATCGGCCGCTCTCTTACTGAGGCCCTGTCCTGCCACCAGCCATCTTCGCACTTGTCGCCGGAAGACGGGGACGCGGGCCGCACCCCGCCGGCCCGGGCACCCGTCGCCGGCGGGCTGCGGTGCACGTCAGACCAGGTCGCCGTGGGCGGCCTCCTCGGCGATCGCGACCAGAGTGCGCACCGCGGAGCCGGTGCCGCCCTTGGGGGTGTAGCCGAACGGGCCGGAGGAGTTGAAGGCCGGGCCCGCGATGTCCAGGTGTGCCCAGGTGATGCCCTCGCCGACGAACTCCTCCAGGAAGAGCCCGGCCACCAGGCCGCCGCCCATCCGGTCGCCCATGTTGGCGATGTCCGCGATCGGCGACTCCATGCCCTTCTTCAGCTCCGGCGGCATCGGCATCGGCCAGGACTGCTCGCCCGCGGCCTCGGCGAGCATGTGGATCCGGGTCCGGAAAGCGTCGTCGTTCGCCATGATCCCGAAGGTGCGGTGGCCCAGGGCCAGCACCATGGCGCCGGTGAGCGTCGCCACGTCGATCATGTAGTCGGGCTTCTCCTCCGACGCCTTCGTCAGCGCGTCGGCGAGGACGAGCCGGCCCTCGGCGTCGGTGTTCAGCACCTCGACGGTCTTGCCGCTGTACATCCGCAGCACGTCGCCGGGGCGGGTGGCGGAGCCGGACGGCATGTTCTCAGCGAGCGCCAGCCAGCCGGTGACGTTCACCGGCAGGCCCAGCCGGGCGGCGGCGGAGACGGCGGAGAGTACGGCCGCGGCGCCGCTCATGTCGCACTTCATCGTCTCGTTGTGGCCGGCGGGCTTGAGCGAGATGCCGCCCGAGTCGTACGTGATGCCCTTGCCGACCAGCGCGATCGTCTGCTTCGCCTTCGGGTGCCGGTGCTCCAGGCGGACCAGCCGCGGCGGGGTCTGCGAGCCCTGGCCGACGCCGAGGAGGCCACCGTAGCCGCCCTTGGCGAGCGCCTTCTCGTCCGTCACCGCGACCTTGAAGCCGTGCTCCTTGCCGGCCTGCTGGGCGGCGGCGGCGAAGCCGGTGGGGTCGAGGTCGTTGGAGGGGAGGTTGATCAGGTCGCGGGCGCGGTTGACTTCCTCGGCGAGCACGGTGGCGCGCTCGACGGCGGTGCGGTGGGCCTTGTCGCGCTTGCCGCCGAGGAGGGCGATCTCGGCGAGCGGAGCCTTGACGCCGTTGCCGTTCGCCTTGCCCTTCTTCCCCTTGGCGCCCTTGGTGCCCCTGCCGTCGTCGGCCGCGGTGTCCGCGCCGCCGTCGCGGTAGGTGTGGAAGGCGTACGCGCCGAGCAGCGCGCCCTCCGCCACGGCGGCGGTGTCGTCGGCGACCTCCAGCGGCAGCGCGAACGCGGCCTTCTTCGCACCGGCCAGCGCGCGGGAGGCGCTGCCCGCGGCACGGCGCAGGGTCTCGGTGTCGTAGGAGTCGCCCTTCGCGGGCACGGCGCCGAGGCCGACGGCGACGACGAGGGGTGCCTTGAGGCCGTCGGGCGCGGGCAGCTTCGTGACCTCGCCCTCGCCGCCGGACGCCCCGAGGGCCTCCAGCACGGCGGCCAGCTTCCCGCCGTACGCCTCATCGACCGTCTCCGCGCCGGGTGCCGGCACGGGGCCCTTGGGGCCCTTGCCCACACCCACGACGACGGCGTCCGCACGCAGACCGGCGGCGGACGAGGAACTGAGAGTCAGAGCAGTCACGGTGGTGAGGATCCATTCTCGGGTGCGGGTTCGGGGGGTGTAGGCGGCATCGTATGCGGTACGACGCCGGCGGAGGGCGCCGGGTTGACGGCGGGTTTGCCCGCGTGCGGGCAGGTGGCGGGGACCCGCCGCCGGCCCCCGGGGCCGGGCCCTGCCCGGCGGACGGAGCGGCCCGGCCGGTGGGCGGGAGGGGCGGTTTCCGGGGGTGCGGTCGCCAGGCGGAGTGACGCGCCGGACGTATGTACGAGGCTTGCATCGCGCTGTGCGTGCGCCGGAGTCCCGCCGCGGGGCGGGTTCCGTGCGGGCGGGTTCAGGCGGGACCCAGGACCGCGGCGACCAGCGCGGCGGTCGCGGCGGTTTCGGCGAGCGCGCCGAAGACGTCGCCGGTGACTCCGCCGAAACGGCGGACGCAGTGGTGCCGCAGGAACTCGGCGGCCGCCAGTGCGGCGGCGACGGCGAGCGCGGTGTGCAGCGCCGCGTACGGACCGGAGAGGAGCCCGGCCGCCCCGGCGAGGACGGCGGTGGCCGCGACCGCGCCGGCGACGGCGGCACGGACGGACAGCACCCCCGCCACCGCGGCGCCCAGACCCTCCGGGCGGGCCGCCGGAACACCGGCGCGGGCGGCGAGGGTCAGGGCCGCGCGGGCGGCGACCGCCGCGGCGGTGACGGCGAGCGCGGCGCGGGCCCGGGAGCCGTCGTCGTACAGCTCGTACACCGCAGCGACCTGCCCGAGCAGCACCAGCAGCAGCGTGATCACGCCGAACGGGCCGATGTCGGAGCGCCGCATGACCGCCAGCGCCCCCGCGGCGGGCCGCCCGCTGCCCAGCCCGTCGGCGGTGTCGGCGAGCCCGTCGAGATGCAGTCCCCGCGTCAGCACGGCGGGCAGGGCGACGGTGGCCACGGCGGCGACGGCCGCCCCGGCGCCGGCGAGCAGCAGCAATCCGCCGGTGCCGGCGGCGAGGAGGCCGAGCACGAGCCCGGCGGCGGGTGCGGCGAGCATGCCGCCGCGGGCGGCGGCGCGGTCCCAGCGGTGGACGCGCACGGGCAGCGCGGTCAGGGTGCCGAAGGCGAACCGCAGGGCGACGGGAAGTGCGGCGGGGCCGCCGGGGGCGGTTGCGGAGCCGGCCGGATCGGGCCGACCGGCGGTGCCGTGCGGCTCGTCCGCCCGGCCCGGGCCACAGCCCTCCGCCGGGTCCGCCCCGTCAGGTGATGTCGTCAACCGCGCCCTCGGCCACGGCTGCCTCAGCCTCGGCCGGGTTCTCCGGCAGCTCCGACCAGAGTTCCGCCGCGGCCTGGAGGAACGGCAGGGCCAGCAGGGCGCCGGTGCCCTCGCCCGTCGTCACGCCGTGGTCGAGCAGGGGGTCGATCGCGATGCGGTCCAGCGCCTTTTCCTGCGCCGGCTCGCCGCTCGCCTGGCCGGCCAGCCACCAGTCGGGAGCACGGAACGCCACCCGCTGGGCGACCAGCGCCGCCGCCGCCGAGACGACCCCGTCGAGCACGACGGGCGTGCGCCGTACCGCGGCCTGCAACAGGAAGCCCGTCATCGCGGCCAGGTCCGCGCCGCCGACCGTGGCGAGGAGCTCCAACTGGTCGCCCAGCACCGGCCGGCTGCGGCGCAGCGCGTCGCGGATCGCGGCGCACTTGCGCATCCAGGCCAGGTCGTCGATGCCCGCGCCGCCGCGGCCGGTCACCACGGAGGCGTCGGTGCCGCACAGGGCGGCGATGATCGTGCCGGCCGCGGTCGTGCCGCCGACGCTGAGGTCGCCGAGGAGCAGCAGGTCCGTACCGGAGTCGGTCTCCTCGTCGGCGATCGCCATGCCGGCCCGGAACGCGGCCTCGGTCTCCTCCTCCGTGAGCGCGTCCTCGATGTCGATGCGGCCGGACCCGCGGCGTACGCGATGGCGGGTGACCTCCTTCGGCAGCGACTCCGGGTCGCAGTCGAGGCCCATGTCGACGACCCGCAGCCCGGCGCCGAACCGGCGGGCGAGGATCGCCGAGGCGCTCCGGCCGTCGAGCGCGGCGCGGGCCAGGGTGTCGGCGGTGCCCGCCGTGCGGCCGGAGACGTCCAGCTCGGCGACGCCGTGGTCCCCGGCGAAGAGCACCAGACGCGGCTGCGCGACCGGCTTGGCCGGCACGTCGCCCTGCGCCGCCGCCAGCCACTCGCCGAGGTCGTCCAGGCGGCCGAGCGCGCCGGGGCGCGGGCCGTGGGTCGCCCGCCACTGCTCGGCCCGCCGGCGGACGGACGAGTCGGGGCGGTCGATGTCATTGATGAAGTCGTCCAGATTCAGGCCGCTCACGGGCGCAGATTACCCGCAGCCCGCGCCGCGGGCGCCGCTGCCCCCGCGGTTGGCCGCCCCGGGCCGCGGGCGGGGCGGTGCCGTGGCGCCGGATCGTCCCCGCGGCCCCGGCGGCCGGCGGCCGGCCGGCGGCGCGGGCGCCCGCCGTACCCGGCCGGTTGCGGACCCCGCGTCCGCGGGCGGCTGCGGCATCGGTTCATCCCCGCAGGGTCAGCACCTGCCCCGCCACCACCAGCAGCACCTGTTCGCACTCCGCCGCCACCGCCGCGTTCAGCCGGCCCAGCTCGTCGCGGAAGAGCCGGCCCGCCGGGGTGGCCGGGACGACGCCCGAGCCGACCTCGTTGCTGACCGCGACCAGGGTGCGGCGGGTGGTGCGTACCGCCGCGACCAGCTCGTCGGCGCGCGGCCGTACGTCGCCCCCGTCCCACGCCCCCGCCCGGTCCATGGCGTCCGTGAGCCACAGCGAGAGGCAGTCGACCAGCAGCGGCGGCGCGCCGTCCGCGGCGAGCAGGGGCACCAGGTCGCAGGTTTCGGTGGTACGCCAGGTCGCCGGCCGGCGCTCGCGGTGGACCGCGACCCGGGCCGCCCACTCGGCGTCCCCGTCGCGGGTGCCGCCGGTGGCCGCGTACTCGACCTCCGGGAACGCCGCGAGCCGCCGCTCGGCCTCCACGGACTTGCCGGACCGGGCGCCGCCGAGGATCAGCGTGCGCCGCGGCACGGCGGGGCCGCCCGGACCGTGACCGGCGACGAGGCCCTGCCCGTCGGGTACGGCCCTGGCCCCCGCGGCGGCGAGCCGCCGGTGCAGTTCGGGGCCGGGCGGCGGGGCCGGCCCGGAGGCGTCGCCGGTGTGGCCGCCGAGGTGGACGGCGACGACGTCGGTGGCGGCGGTGACGCCGCCGTGGGCGCGGAGCCGGGCGAGCGCGCCGGGCCGGCCGCAGACGTCGAGCAGGACCAGGTCGTATGGTTCCAGCGGCCCCCGGAGGCCCGACGGGGCAGCACCCGGCGGCAGATACAGCAGCCGGTCCCCGGCCGGCCCGGTGATCTCGTACCCGGTGCCGGGGGAGTCGACCGCGACGGCCCGCACCCGGTGCCCGCTGATCAGCGTCACCTCCTGCCCGTCCGGCGCCCGCGACGGCGCCGGCACCCCCGCCGGGGGTGCCACGGCGGGCCCGTCGTGCGGGTGGCTGAGCAGCACCTGCAGCACGCCCGCCAGCGTCCGCCCGGCGCGCGCCGCGGCGAGCGCGGCACCCGGCGTGAGGTCGAGCAGCACGATCTCGTCCACGAGGACGGACGTCGCCGCCCGCGCCTCGGGCCCGACGGCGGTGGCACACGCCGCGCAGGGACAGCCCGGGCGCGGCAGCCCGGCGGGCGCACCGGTGCCGAGGAGGGTGATGTCCACGCCCCGATCGTCTCGCGGGCGGCGGCCACGCGCCCGGGCGGGGCGGTGCTTCAGAACTCTCGGTTACGCTGCGAGCGCACTATCCGGCGTGGGACGGAGGCAGTCATGGCAGCGTGGACCTGGCGGTTCGAGAAAGCCGACGGCACGGAGGCGACCCCGGCGGTGGAGCCGGATGACTTCACGACCCAGGGTGACGCGGAGTCGTGGATCGGCGAGGTCTGGAAGGAACTGCTGGAGGGCGGCGTCGCGCAGGTCCGGCTGCTGGAGGACGGGGCCGAGGTCTACGGCCCGATGAGCCTGGAGGCGGCGGAGGGCGCGTAAAAGCCGGTCACGGCCGGTCCCTCACCGGGCCGGCGGCCCGCGGGTGGTACGGGCGTACGCGGCGGTCCCCGCCCCGTACGCCCGCCGGCGTCAGGGCCGCTCGCCCCGCTTCACCTGCGGCTTCGGCAGCCGCATCCGGCGCAACTGGAGCGTGCGCATCAGCGCGTACGCCTTGGCGCCACGGTGGCTCTCGTCCGGGAAGCGCTTCTTGAGCTGCTTCTTCACCTGTACGGAGATCGCGATCGAATCGAAGACGATCAGCACGATCACGAACAGCCACAGCAGCAGCGAGATGTTCTTCAGCCCCGCCGACGGCGTGATGCTCAGCAGCAGGATGATGATGGCCATGGGCAGGAAGAACTCCGCCACGCACCACCGCGAGTCCACGTAGTCCCGCACGAACTTGCGCACCGGCCCCTTGTCCCGCGGGGGCAGGTACCTCTCGTCGCCCGTGGCCAGCGCCTCGCGCTGCCTGGCCATGTCGGCCCTGCGTGCCTCCCGCGCCCGTTTCGACGCCTCCTTGCGTGTCGCAGGGGTCTTGGCCATGGCACGGCGCTGCGCCTGCGACTCGCTGCGCTTGGGCGTGGGCCTGCCCTTGGGCGCCTCTGCCGGGCGCACACGCTTCGTCTCCGCCGCGCTCACCTCGGGCTCAGCGGACTGGTCATCCTTGGAACGGCTTCCGAACACAGGCCCAAGAATAGGGGCACCGGGGTGTACGACCCAGACCGAGGGGGAACGATCCGGCAACGGCGTGCGTGTCACTACCTGTGGGGGCGCGCGAACCGGGAGCCCCTACGGTCGTCTACTCCCTGGGCGGGAGGACGGACCCCCGGCGGTTCGTCCTGCAGGAGGAGCGCATTGGCGCCCAGGCAGTGCGGTAATGGAAGCAGGGCCCGTACTGTGGGACCTGCAGAGTATGTGCCGAGGCTGAAGTCCGTCAGAAGGGGGCGCGCGAGGCCCATGAGCGGTGTCATGAAGCGGATGGGAATGATCTTCCGCGCGAAGGCCAACAAGGCCCTGGACCGGGCCGAGGACCCGCGCGAGACCCTCGACTACTCGTACCAGAAGCAGCTTGAGCTGCTGCAGAAGGTGCGCCGGGGGGTCGCCGACGTGGCGACGTCGCGCAAGCGCCTGGAGCTGCAGCTCGGTCAGCTGCAGAGCCAGTCCAGCAAGCTGGAGGACCAGGGCAAGAAGGCCCTCGCCCTCGGCCGCGAGGACCTGGCGCGCGAGGCGCTGTCCCGTAAGGCGGCGCTGCACCAGCAGGTCACCGACCTGGAGGCGCAGCACCAGACGCTGCAGAGCGAGGAGGAGAAGCTCACCCTCGCCGCTCAGCGGCTGCAGGCCAAGGTGGACGCCTTCCGGACCAAGAAGGAGACCATCAAGGCCACGTACACCGCGGCGCAGGCGCAGACCCGGATCGGCGAGGCGTTCTCCGGCATCTCCGAGGAGATGGGCGACGTCGGCCTGGCCGTGCAGCGCGCGGAGGACCGTACGGCGCAGATGCAGGCCCGCGCCGGCGCCATCGACGAGCTGCTGGCCTCCGGCGCGCTGGACGACCCGACGGGGATGGCGAAGGACGACATCTCCGCCGAGCTGGACCGGCTCTCCGGCGGCGCGGACGTCGAGCTGGAGCTGCAGCGCATGAAGGCCGAGCTGGCGGGTGGCGGCACCGAGCAGCAGCAGGCGATCGAAGGCGGCCAGCAGAGCGCGCAGACGCAGCAGCAGCAGGCTCCGCCGCAGGACGCCCCGCGGTTCGACAAGCAGTGACCGCCCCCCGACGGGCTCGGAAGAACGGGAGAAAACCGTGATCGTACGGATCATGGGGGAGGGGCAGGTGAAGCTGGACGACAGCCACTTCACCGAGCTCAACAAGCTGGACGACGAACTGCTCGCCGAGATGGAGAGGGGCGACGGGGACGGCTTCCGTCGGACGCTCGGCGCCCTGCTCGACGCCGTGCGCTCGATGGGCACCCCGCTGCCGGACGACGCGCTGGAGCCGTCCGAGCTGATCCTCCCGGCGCCTGACGCCTCCCTGGAAGAGGTCAGGGAGATGCTCAGCGACGACGGTCTGATCCCCGGCTGACTCCCGGCCCGTCATCACGAACGCCTCGGCCGCCTCCCGCCCCGGTCGTCAGGACCGGGGCCGGCCCTCCTCTGCACCCACCGCTGCCGTGACCCACCTCGCCGCTCTGCCCCGCCGGCTCCGTGCGCACACCCTCGCGGCCGACGCCCTGCTGGCGGCGGTCGCACTCGCCGCGATCCTCATCAGCTCCGTCTTCCCGGACCGCGGGGCGAACGCGCCACCGCCCGCCGACCTCGGCCCCGCCGAGGTCGTGCTCGCGACCGCCGCCTGCGCCGTCCTCGTGCTGCGGCGGCGGGCGCCGTGGGCGGTGCTCGCCGCCACGATGGCGCTGACCATCGCGCACGTCATCGCGTCCGCGGGCGATCCGGGGACGCCCATCGCGCTGAGCGTCGTGGTCGCCCTCTACACCGTCGCCGCCCGCACCGACCGGCACACCACCTGGCGGATCGCGCTGCTCACCGTCGGGGTGCTGACGTTCGCGATGATGCTCTTCGGCGACCGCCCGTGGTACGCGGACGAGAACCTCGGGGTCTTCGGCTGGACCGGGATGGCCGCGGGCGTCGGCGACGCCGTGCGCAGCCGCCGGGCCGTGGTCGCCGCCATCCGCGAGCGCGCCGAGCGGGCCGAGCGGACCCGCGAGGAGGAGGCGCGCCGCCGGGTCGCGGAGGAGCGGGTACGCATCGCGCGCGAGCTGCACGACGTCGTCGCGCACCACATCGCGCTGGTCAACGTCCAGGCGGGGGTGGCCTCGCATGTGATGGAGAGCCGCCCCGACCAGGCGAAGGAGGCGCTGTCGCACGTACGCGACGCGAGCCGCACCGCGCTGGAGGAGCTGCGCACCACCGTCGGGCTGCTGCGCCAGTCCGGCGACCCGCACGCGCCCACCGAGCCCGCGCCCGGGCTGGCGATGCTCACGGAGCTGGTCGACGGGTTCGTCCGGGCGGGCACGCCGGTGTCGGTGGAGGTCGCCTCGGAGCTGGGGCCGCGCAGGACGGCGGTGACGACGCGGGTGGAGCGGGCGGCCGAGGTGGTCGGCACGCTGCCGGCGGCGGTGGACCTGGCGGCGTACCGGGTGCTCCAGGAGGCGCTGACGAACGTGCGCAAGCACGCGGGGGCGCAGGCGCACGCGGTGGTGAGCCTGTCGCGGGAGGCGGACGGGCTGGAGATCGCGGTCCGCGACGACGGCCGGGGCGCGGACGGCGCCGGGCCGGACGGCGGACGCGACGGCGGGGGGAGCAACGGCGGCGGGAAGGACGGCACCGACGGTGTCGGGGACGGCGAGCGCGCGGGCGGGCTCGGGCTCGTCGGCATGCGGGAGCGCGCCGCCGCGCTGGGCGGCCGGTGCACCATGGGCGAGCGCGCGGACGGCCGGGAGGGCTTCGAGGTACGGGTACGGCTGCCGCTGCGGGTGGCCGCGGACGCGGACGCCGGTACGGAGCCGGCCGGTGCCCCCGTCGGCGCGGGTCCGGGCACGGCCCGGACACCGCGCGGGGCGTGGGCGGGCGGCTGTCTGCGCCGCGCGCCCGGTGAGGCGATCAAGGAGCAGGGTTGAGCGAGGTCCCGCCGCCGCGGACGCGGCCGATCCGGGTGGTGCTGGCGGACGACCACGCGCTGATGCGCAGCGCGTTCCGCGTCCTGGTCGACTCCGAGCCGGACATGGAGGTCGTGGGTGAGGCGGGCGACGGTGCGGAGGCGGTGCGGCTGGTCCGTGAGGCGGACGCGGACCTGGTCCTCATGGACATCCGGATGCCCGGCACCGACGGCCTGACCGCCACCCGCACGATCTCCGGCGACGACAGCCTGCGCCACGTGCGGGTGGTGATCCTCACGACCTTCGAGGTCGACGACTACGTCATCGAGGCGCTGCGCGCCGGCGCGTCCGGCTTCCTCGGCAAGGGCGCCGAGCCCGGCGAACTGCTGGCCGCGATCCGGGTGGCCGCGGACGGCGAGGCCCTGCTGTCGCCCTCGGCGACGAAAGGGCTGATCGCCCGCTTCCTGGCCGGCGGCGACAGCGCGGCGGGCGGTGCCGCCGACGCCGTCGGCGGCCCGGACGCGCCGGACCGCCTCGGCGCACTGACGAGCCGGGAGCGCGAGGTGCTGGGCCTCGTGGCCCGCGGGCTGGCGAACGACGAGATCGCCGGCCGGCTCGAAGTCAGTCCGTTGACGGTGAAGACCCACGTCAACCGCACGATGGCCAAGCTGGGCGCCCGCGACCGGGCCCAACTGGTGGTCCTGGCCTACGAATCGGGCCTCGTCCGCCCCGGCGGTTAGGCTCTGTCCGGGCGGACGCCCGGCCCCCGGGCGCCGGGCCCCTCACCTGATCGGGTCGAGCCGCTGGCCAACCTGGTGAACTGCCCCACCGCCGGGGCACCTCACAAGCAGCCTCAGCTCAACCCCATGCTGGACACCATCGAGGGCATGGCCCTGGGCGAGCACCTGCCGGACGGCCGCCGCGCCCTTTACCTGGTCAGCGACAACAACGGCAACACGGCGAAGCAGACGACCAGGTTCTACAAGGTGAGCGTCGACCTGTCCTGATCCCGGGCCCCGCCGGGTGGCCGTGCCGCTAGAGGAACAGCCCCGACGGGATGTACGGCGCCGGCGGGCGCATGCCCCGTACGCACACGTAGCCCTCCGTCGTCAGCTCCAGGCCCGCCGCCAGGCCCACGTCCACGGCCCACTCCTGGTCCGCCGTCAGATGCGGGACCCGCGCCGCCGCCCCCGGCGCCAGGCTCAGCAGCGCCGCCGTCAGCAGCCGCGCCGCGATCCGCCGCGAGGTCGCCGCCAGCAGCTCCACCCGGCCCTCGCGCAGGTACGCGTAGCCGCTGCCCGCGAGGTCGTCGGAGACGATGCACTGGTAGTGGCGCAGCAGCTCGGTGTGGTCCGGGCCGTGGGCGCCGCCGCGCAGCCTGCGGTCGACGGAGTCCATGAGGTCGCGCTGCCCCGGCCCGCCCTCGACGACCGCGCCGGTCGGCGGCTCCAGACCGGCGTGGTCGACGGTGCCGCGCAGCCGCATGGCGGGGTGCAGGGTGAGGCCCGCGGCGCGGTAGGCGCGGGCGGCGTGCGGGTGGCGGGAGCCGCAGATCAGGCCGCGGAGACAGCCGCGCCCGTACGCGAGCGTGCGCGCGAGCAGCGCCTTGCCGAGCCCCTTGCCCTGCGCTTCCGGCACGACGACCAGCAGCGACAGCCCCCAGGTGCCCTCGCGTCTGGTGGACAGCGCCGCGCCGACCGGCCGGCCCGCGTCGTCCATGGCCAGCCAGCAGCCGCCGGGGTCGGTGCGCGCGAGATGCCGAACGACGCTGCGCAGCCGGATCGCCTCGCTCTCGCCGAGCTTCTCGGGCGGATCGCCCTTGGCGGCGTGCGAGGCCGTGAACGCGGCGTCGGCGATCTGGCGCACGGCCTCGGCGTCGTCCTTCGAGTCGCGGACCTGGCGCAGGATCATGCCGTCAATCCTCCGCCCTGCGCCGGGCCCGCGTCACCCCCGTGCCTCCGGGACGTCAGGGCAGCGCCAGCATCCGCTCCAGCGCGAGCTTGGCGAAGTGCTCCGTCTCCTTGTCGACTTCGATGCGGTTGACCAGCTTGCCGTCGGCGAGCGACTCCAGCGCCCAGACCAGGTGGGGCAGGTCGATGCGGTTCATCGTGGAGCAGAAGCAGACGGTGCGGTCGAGGAAGACGATCTCCTTGTCGGGGTGCCGCCCGGCCAGCCGGCGGACCAGGTTCAGCTCCGTGCCGACGGCCCACTTCGAGCCGGCGGGAGCCTCGTCGAGGGCCTTGATGATGTGCTCGGTGGAGCCGACCCGGTCGGCGGCGGCGACCACCTCGTGCTTGCACTCGGGGTGGACCAGTACGTTCACCCCGGGGATGCGCGCGCGTACCTCCTCGACCGAGTCGAGCGAGAAGCGGCCGTGTACGGAGCAGTGCCCGCGCCACAGGATCATCTTCGCGGCGCGCACCTGCTCGGCGGTCAGGCCGCCGTTCGGCCGGTGCGGGTTGTAGACGACGCAGTCGTCGGGGGTCAGGCCCAGGTCGCGTATCGCGGTGTTGCGGCCGAGGTGCTGGTCGGGCAGGAACAGCACCTTGCCCGTGTCCGCCTCGCGCTGCGCGAAGGCCCATTTCAGGGCACGCTCGGCGTTGGAGGAGGTGCAGATGGTGCCGCCGTGCCGGCCGGTGAACGCCTTGATGTCGGCGGAGGAGTTCATGTACGACACGGGCACCGTGACGTCCGCCACACCGGCCTCGGTGAGCACGTCCCAGCACTCGGCGACCTGCTCGGCGGTGGCCATGTCGGCCATGGAGCAGCCCGCGGCCAGGTCGGGCAGGACGACCGCCTGGGCGTCGGAGGTGAGGATGTCCGCGGACTCGGCCATGAAGTGCACACCGCAGAAGACGATGTACTCCGCCTCGGGGCGGGCGGCGGCCTGCTGCGCGAGCTTGAAGGAGTCGCCGGTCACATCGGCGAACTGGATGACCTCGTCGCGCTGGTAGTGGTGGCCGAGGACGAACACCTTCTCGCCGAGCCGCTCCTTGGCCGCGCGGGCCCGCTCCACCAGCCCGGGGTCGGAGGGGGCGGGCAGGTCACCGGGACAGTCGACCCCGCGCTCGCTGGAGGGGTCCGCCTCCCGGCCGAGCATGAGCAGGGCGAGGGGCGTGGGGGTCACATCAAGGTCCTGGGCGGTGGTCACAGCGCACTCCACCCTTTCTCTTCGGGTCTCGGCCGGCTGCCGGCACCTCTGTTTTCGTCACATTGACGTTATTAATCATAACCCCTTAGCGTCAGGTTGACGATCGTGCTTGCGTCAATGTGACGAATGCCGCCCGCGCGGCCCGGACCGGTCCGTACCGCCTCCTGCGACCTTGGGCGGATGACCCGAAGTGGTGGCGTATGCGAGCATGAGGGGAGCAAAAATGCGCGCCCCCGGCCGGAATGAATCGGGTGCGCGGCCGGTTGGACTCGATCGGCAAGCAGTCCACAACCCGGGAGACATGCGAATGACCGTTCAGGGCGAGACCACCGCAGTCGACGGCATCATTCTGTCCGACGCCGCTGCGGCGAAGGTCAAGAGCCTGCTGGAGCAGGAAGGCCAGCCGGATCTCAAGCTCCGCGTCGCCGTACAGCCGGGTGGCTGCTCCGGCCTGCGCTACCAGCTCTTCTTCGACGACCGCGACCTCGACGGTGACGTCGTCAAGGACTTCGGTGGCGTCTCGGTCGTGACCGACCGGATGAGCGCTCCGTATCTGACCGGCGCGTCCATCGACTTCGTCGACACCATCGAGAAGCAGGGCTTCACGATCGACAACCCCAACGCGACCGGCTCCTGCGCCTGCGGCGACTCCTTCAGCTGAGGATCGCCCGGAGCGCACGGGCCCCGTGCCCGTACCGGCAGGAGGAAGGCGGCGGAAACCCCCACGGTTCCGCCGCCTTCCGCTTGTGTGGGCGATGCCGCCCCGCGTGGCAGTCCTCGGTTCCTACTTCGCCGCCACCCGCTCCCCGTTCGCCGCGTCCACGACCCTGCGGCCGTCGAGGGGCGCGGACAGCTCCACGGTCTCCGTGAAGCGCTTGGCGATCTTGATGCAGACCTGGCCCGGCTCCTTCTCCCGGCCCGTCAGCCGGACCTTCACCGCCCCGTCCGACTCCTCGGCGGTCGCCGCGTAGTCCGTGCACACTCCGCCCCAGAAGTGCAGCTTGAGGGTGCGTCCGTCCACCGAGTACGACTCGATGCCCACCGCGGTCTCCGCCGCACCGCCGCTCTCCGGCCGGTCCGCCGGCGCCGACGACGGCGGCTGGGCCGGCTGTGCCGTCTCCACCCGGCCGGGCGCGTCCGGGGCCGAGCCGCTGCCCGAGCCGCTGCCCGTGCCCGGCGCACCGCCGGGATCGTCGGCGGAGCCGCGGCCCGCGCCCGGCTCCGTGCCCGGTGCCGAGGTGGGCGGGGCCGGCTCGGGAGCCGGCGGGGTGCTCGGTTCGGCGGCGGCGACGTACTCCGGCGCGACGGCCAGTTGCGGCCACACGATCGTGCCCGGTGTGCCGCCGTGGAACGGGGTCGGCGAGTCGCCCGTCACCTCGAACAGCCAGGACGGCACCAGTGCCGGCCGCCCCTGCACCGACTGCGCGGAGAGCCCGAACTCGGCGCCGCGCACCTTGGCCGGCGTCAGCTTGCCCAGGCACGGGTCCACCTTGCCGGCGGGCGGCTTGCCGGGGCCCGTGCCCTCGTCGTACGGCACCGCCGAGGCGCACACCGGGGCGACCGCAAGGTTCTCGCGGGCGTCGTCCGCGGTGCCGGAGGGCTTGTTCAGTTCCTTCAGCGCCGCGTCCGCGGTGATCACGGGGTACGTGTCCGCCCGGGCCGGCTCCACCAGGTAGCCGTTGCCACCGGTCACCTGCCCGTCCGCGGCTATCTGCACCGAGGTCTGCCAGCCCGTCGTCGGCAGCCCGCCGACGACCGGATCCGCGGTCACCGTACGCATCGCCCCGAACGGATCGGCGGCCGTCACGTCGGCGTCCTGCTGGCCCACCGCGGCAAGGACCGGCTCGGCGGCCTGCCTGGCCTCCGACTCCGGGACCGGCTCGCCCGCCGGGTCGTCGGGCACCGGGACCGGTGCCGAGCAGTCGGACGCCACGGCCGTGTCCGGATCGCCGCCGTCGGGCTCCGCGGGCACCGGGGTGCCGCAGCCGCTCCCCCCGTACTGCTGGTACGACCAGGCGCCCGGGGCCTCCGTCTGGACCTGGAGCAGCGGCCCCTGTCCGTCGCCCGAGGCGCCGACGCGCCAGCCGCCGCCCTCCTGACGGGGCTTGCCGTCCACCCCCAGCGCCTCCGCGAGCCGCGCCACGTCGGCGGCCCCGACCCGGCCCTCCGGCGTGAACACCGGTGCCTCCTTCGGCCCGTCGGGCAGCTCGCCCACGAGCCGCAGCGGCCCGCGCGCGTGCGCCGCCGCGGACTCCAGCGAAAGCCCGTCGAGGCGCAGCGGCGGCGGTTCCCCGCCGCCGGAGCCGGCGCCGCCGTCGCCCGTCCGGTCCACCACGTACGCGACCCCGCCGCCCGTCAGCATCACCGCGGCGGCGACGGCCGCGGCCACCAGCATGCCGGGGCGGCGCCCGCCGCCGTCCGGATGACCGGGGGTGCCGGGCTCGTCGCCGTCCCGCCCGTCCGGGCCGGCCGCGCGGGCGTGCGCGGGCTCGGGCTCGGGGGCGGGCTCGGGGGCGGGCTCTGGGGGGTGCTCCGTGCTCACCGTTCGGCTCCTTCGTCGGGATGCCGATGGGACGCCGCCCACGCGGATCCGGTTCCCTCCGGAAGCCGGTCCGGTGGAAAAGTCAGTCGCCGTATTCGGACATGCCGCGGAGCAGGTCCGCGGAGGCCGTCGGCACCATGATCCGCGCGAGACCGCTGATCCGTGTCTCCGAGACGTGGCCTTCGGGGGTGCGCGCGTGTCCCGACCAGTGGGGCGCCATTCTGGCGCAGTCCGTGCGCAGCTCGGCGAGACCGTCGTCCGGCTCCAGCGGTGCGGTGCCGGGGAAGGCCGCCGGCGTGTGGGGGGTGGCGGAGGCCCGCAGTTCGTTCTGCATGCCCTGACCGTACGCACCCGCGGCGAGGAGTGGTAAGACCTACTATCAGGTAGTTTTGGCCTGGTCGAACCCGTCCGGAGGCGGGTGTTCACCCGGTAGCGTGAGCGTATCCGCGTGACCTGCCCCGCCTACAGGAGCGTACGCCGTGCACATTGCCGTTTCCGGCTCGATCGCGTCCGACCATCTCATGACCTTCCCCGGTCGGTTCTCCGAGCAGTTCGTCGCCGACCAACTGCACAACGTCTCGCTGTCGTTCCTTGTCGACAAACTGGACGTGCGCCGCGGCGGGGTCGGGCCCAACATCTGCTTCGGCATGGGCCAGCTCGGCGCCCGCCCGATTCTCGTCGGCGCGGCCGGCGCCGACTTCGGCGAGTACCGCGCCTGGCTGGAGCGGCACGGCGTCGACACCGGCTCCGTACGCATCTCCGAAGTGCTGCACACCGCGCGCTTCGTCGTCACCACCGACGCCGACCACAACCAGATCGGCTCCTTCTATACGGGCGCGATGAGCGAGGCCCGGCTGATCGAGCTGAAGACCGTCGCCGACCGCGTCGGCGGCCTCGACCTCGTCTCCATCGGGGCCGACGACCCCGAGGCGATGCTGCGCCACACGGAGGAGTGCCGCACCCGCGGTATCCCCTTCGCCGCCGACTACTCCCAGCAGATCGCCCGTATGGAGGGCGAAGGCATCCGCACCCTCACCGAGGGCGCCGCGTTCCTCTTCTCCAACGAGTACGAGAAGGGGCTGATCGAGTCCAAGACCGGCTGGGACGACGAGGAACTGCTGACCCACGTCGGCACCCGCGTGACCACCCTCGGCGCCCGCGGCGTGCGCATCGACCGCGCCGGCGAGGAGCCGATCCTCGTCGGCTGCCCGGAGGAGGAGCGCAAGGCGGACCCGACGGGCGTCGGCGACGCCTTCCGGGCCGGCTTCCTGTCCGGGCTGAGCTGGGGCGTGAGCATGGAACGGGCGGCGCAGCTCGGCTGCATGCTGGCGACGCTGGTCATCGAGACCGTGGGCCCGCAGGAGTACGAGCTGCGGCGCAGCAACTTCGTCGCCCGCTTCACCAAGGCGTACGGGCAGGAGGCCGCCGCCGAGGTGCAGGAGCACCTGCCCGAGACGGCGAAGGACTAGGACCGGACGCCCGGGACGTACGGACGACCGGCAGACACGGGTGTCCCGCCGGCTGCGGGCGGGGCGCCCGCAGCCCGCGGCCACCGCGCGCCTCCCGTACGGACCGGCCGCCGCTCAGCTCCTGCGCCGCACCCGGTAGCCCGTGGCCCCGTCGGCGGCCGGCTCCTCGCCGACGTACTCCTGCCCGCGCATCTGGCACCACGCCGGGATGTCCAGCGCCGCCGCCTCGTCGTCCGACAGCACCAGCGCCGTGCCGCCCACCGGCACCCGGTCGAAGACCTTGGCCAGCTCTATGACGGGAACCGGGCAGCGCCGGCCGCGGGCGTCGACCACCAGCTCCCCGGCCACGGGCGTCACTCCCGCCGCGCCGTGCGGGGGCACGCCCAGCTCCGCCCGCACCCCGGCGACCGCGCCCTGCAGCGCCCGCAGGAAACCCTCGACGTGCTCCGCCGAGGTCCCCGCCGGCAGCGAGACGCGCACGTTGCCCTCCGACAACACGTCCATGGCCTTGAGCACGTGGCTCGGGGTGAGCGTGCTCGCCGTGCACGACGATCCGGAGGAGACCGAGTACCCGGCGCGGTCCAGCGCGTGCAGCAGCGCCTCCCCGTCCACGTACAGGCAGGAGAACGTCACCAAGTGCGGAAGGCGGTTCTCCGGGTCGCCGACCACCTCCACGTCCGCAACCATCTCCGGCACGCGTGCGCGGATCCGGTCCACCAGCGCCCGCAGCCGGGCGTCCTCCTCCCTCGCCTCCGCGCGTACCGCGCGCAGGGAAGCGGCCGTCGCGACGATCGCCGGGATGTTCTCGAACCCGGCCGCGCGGCCCGACTCCCGCTCGTCCGCCGGGCCCGGGGGCGCGAAGCGCGTGCCCTTGCGCACCACGAGCAGCCCCACGCCGGGCGGGCCGCCCCACTTGTGCGCGCTCCCCGTCAGCAGCGACCACGGCCCCTCGACGGGCCCCCAGCCCAGCGACTGCGCCGCGTCCACCAGCAGCGGCACCCCGGCGGCCCGGCACTCATCGGCCGCCTCGGCGACCGGCTGCTCGGTGCCCACCTCGTGGTTGGCGGACTGCAGACAGGCCAGGGCGGTATCGGGCCGCAGAGCACCGGCGTACGCCCCGGGCGCCACCCTGCCGCCGCGGTCGACCGGCACGTACGTCACGTCCGCGTCCGCCGCCGCACCGTGACCGGCCCCCGTCGTGTACGTCCCGGCCGCGTGGAGGACCGCGGAGTGCTCGACCGCCGACACGACCAGGTGCCGCCCGACCCGGCGGCGGCCCGCCAGCGCCCCGGCGACGCCGTCGTGGACCGCGCGGGTCCCCGAGGACGCGAACACCAGCTCGTCCGGGCGGCAGCCGACCAGTTCCGCGGTGGTCTCGCGCGCGGCGTCCAGCAGCCGCCGCGCCCGGCGGCCCTCCCGGTAGAGCCGGGCCGGATCGGCCCAGCCCTCGTCGAGCGCGGCGAGCAGCGCCTGCCGGGCGATCGGGTGAAGGGGAGCGGACGAGGCGGCGTCGAAGTACGGCACGTGACCACGCTAACCCCTGGTCCGCGCGGCGGGGCCCGTGACGGCAGGGTGCCGACAGGGGACCCGGGGGACCGAGTTGGGGGCCGCCGCGGGCCCGTCCGAGTTCCCCCGGCGCGCCAGGGCACCCTCCCCGAGCGACCCCAAATGGCGTCCAGTAGGGTTTGGTCCGCGTAAACATCCAAACCTGCTGCCCGCGCGCCCGAAGGGACCGTGGGCGAGACTCTCGGGAAGGCGCTACGTGAGTCACAACGGCTCCGACCTCCCCCGCGTCCGCAAGACGGTCGCGGGAGGTACCCGCTCGCCGCGGCGCACGATGCGGCGAAGGCTGCCGCAGGCGCTGGCCGCGGGCCTGGTCCTGGTCACCCTCTCCGGTTGCACCTACAAGGACTTCCCCCGTCTGGGCATGCCGTCGCCGGCCACCGAGGAGGCGCCGCGGATCCTCTCCCTGTGGCAGGGCTCCTGGGCCGCCGCGCTGGCCGTCGGGGTCATCGTCTGGGGCCTGATCCTGTGGAGCGTCATCTTCCACCGGCGCTCCAGGACCAAGGTCGAGGTCCCGGCACAGGTCCGGTACAACCTGCCCATCGAGGCGCTCTACACGGTTGTCCCGCTGATCGTCGTCTCGGTGTTCTTCTATTTCACCGCGCGCGACGAGAGCAAGCTGCTGGAGACGTCGGAGAAGCCCGACCACGTCATCAACGTGGTCGGCTACCAGTGGAGCTGGGGCTTCAACTATCTGGAGGACGTGGACGGCGACGCCGCCACGCCGGCGAAGCGGCCCAAGGAGCTCGCCGCCATCCCCGACCGCGACTTCGAGGCCGTGCCGAAGGGTGCCGAGGGCGTCTACGACTACGGCGTGCCCGCCAGCGAGGACGAGGACACCGGCAACCCGGGCCCCACGCTGGTCCTCCCCAAGGGGGAGACGGTCCAGTTCGTGCTGACCTCCCGGGACGTCATCCACTCCTTCTGGGTGGTGCCGTTCCTGATGAAGCAGGACGTCATCCCCGGCCACACGAACGTCTTCGAGGTGACCCCCAACAAGGAGGGCACCTTCATGGGCAAGTGCGCCGAGCTGTGCGGCGTGGACCACTCCCGGATGCTCTTCAACGTGAAGGTGGTCTCCCCGGAGGAGTACCAGCAGCATCTGCAGGAGCTGGCCGCCAAGGGCCAGACCGGGTCGATCCCGGCGGGCATCCCTCAGACCGACGCCGCTAGGAATGCGGAGACCAATCAGCAATGAGCATCCTCAACGAACCCCAGGGTGCGGCGACCGCGGGCGCGGACGATGACGCCTACGAGGACGAGGTACCCGCACGCCGCCGTGAGCCCGGCAACGTCGTGGTCAAGTGGCTGACGACCACCGACCACAAGACGATCGGCACGCTGTACCTGGCGACGTCGTTCTTCTTCTTCATCATCGGCGGCATCCTGGCGCTGTTCATGCGCGCCGAGCTGGCCCGGCCGGGCACGCAGGTGATGAGCAACGAACAGTTCAACCAGGCGTTCACGATGCACGGCACGATCATGCTGCTGATGTTCGCGACGCCGCTCTTCGCGGGCTTCGCGAACTGGATCATGCCGCTGCAGATCGGCGCGCCGGACGTGGCGTTCCCGCGGCTGAACATGTTCGCGTACTGGCTGTACCTGTTCGGCTCGCTGATCGCCGTCGCCGGCTTCATCACCCCGCAGGGCGCGGCCGACTTCGGCTGGTTCGCCTACACGCCGCTCTCCGACTCGGTGCGCTCGCCGGGCGTCGGCGCCGACATGTGGATCATGGGTCTGGCCTTCTCCGGCTTCGGTACCATCCTCGGCTCGGTCAACTTCATCACGACCATCATCTGTATGCGGGCGCCGGGCCTGACGATGTTCCGGATGCCGATCTTCACCTGGAACGTGCTGCTCACCGGTGTGCTGGTGCTGCTGGCCTTCCCGGTGCTGGCCGCCGCGCTGCTGGCGCTGGAGGCGGACCGCAAGTTCGGGGCGCATATCTTCGACCCGGCGAACGGCGGTGCGCTGCTCTGGCAGCACCTCTTCTGGTTCTTCGGCCATCCAGAGGTGTACATCATCGCACTGCCGTTCTTCGGCATCATCTCCGAGGTCATCCCGGTCTTCAGCCGCAAGCCGATGTTCGGCTACATCGGCCTGGTCGGCGCCACGATCTCCATCGCCGGCCTGTCCGTGACCGTGTGGGCGCACCACATGTACGTGACCGGAGGCGTCCTCCTCCCGTTCTTCGCGTTCATGACCATGCTGATCGCGGTGCCGACAGGAGTGAAGTTCTTCAACTGGATCGGCACGATGTGGAAGGGATCACTGAGCTTCGAAACACCGATGCTCTGGTCCATCGGCTTCCTGGTGACGTTCGCCTTCGGCGGTCTGACCGGTGTCATCCTGGCCTCGCCGCCGCTGGACTTCCACGTCTCCGACTCGTACTTCGTGGTGGCCCACTTCCACTACGTGGTCTTCGGCACCGTCGTCTTCGCGATGTTCGCCGGATTCCACTTCTGGTGGCCCAAGTTCACCGGCAAGATGCTCGACGAGACGCTCGGGAAGATCACCTTCTGGACGCTGTTCATCGGCTTCCACGGCACCTTCCTGGTGCAGCACTGGCTGGGCGCCGAGGGCATGCCCCGGCGGTACGCGGACTACCTCGACGCCGACGGCTTCACCGCCCTGAACACCTTCTCGACGATCAGTTCGTTCCTGCTCGGCATGTCGATGCTGCCGTTCTTCTACAACGTGTGGAAGACCGCCAAGTACGGCAAGAAGGTCGAGGTCGACGACCCGTGGGGCTACGGCCGCTCGCTGGAGTGGGCCACGTCCTGCCCGCCGCCGCGGCACAACTTCACCTCGCTGCCGCGCATCCGGTCCGAATCGCCGGCCTTCGACCTGCACCATCCGGAGATCGCGGCGGCCCAGCTCAGCCACGGTCACGGTGCCGGCGCCAAGACGCTCGTCGGGAACGGCAGCGAAGGGGAAGCGAAGTGAAGATCCAGGGCCACATGTTCGGCTGGCTCGCCGCCTTCGTCCTGGTCGCGGCGATCGTCTACGGCTACTGGTCGAAGGAGCCGGTCGGCACCACCGCGCTGTTCCTGGCCTTCGGCCTGACCGCGATGATCGGGTACTACCTGGTCTTCACGGCCCGCCGGGTCGACACCGGGGCGCAGGACAACAAGGAGGCGGAGGTCGCCGACGACGCCGGCGAGCTGGGCTTCTTCAGCCCGCACAGCTGGCAGCCGCTCTCGCTGGCGATCGGCGGCGCGCTCGCCTTCCTCGGCATCGTCCTCAACTGGTGGCTGCTGTACTTCTCCATCCCCGTGATCCTGGTCGGCATCTACGGCTGGGTCTTCGAGTACTACCGCGGGGCGGACCAGAACCAGTAGCGCAGTACAGCACAGCTCCACCGCAAGGGCCGCGGCACGCCGAAGGGGTGCCGCGGCCCCCTCGTTCGGCCCACGCACCGCGCGCCGTACGGAGTATCTGCCTAGCGTGTGATCATGAGCGAAACGACCCACCGCCGTACGGCAATCTCCTGTTCCCTGCTGTTGGTCGCCCTTGCGCCGGGCCTCGCCGCCTGCGGCTCCGGCGGACACCCGCTGGCCCGCGAACCGGGGGAACCCTCCGGCCGGATCACCCTCGGCGGCCTGGCCGACGACACCGATCTCGCCGACCCGGCGGACGACCTGGAGGTCACCTCCGGAGGCCAGGCGCGCATCACGGACGTCACGGCCGTGGATGAGAACGGCCGGTACGTACGCGGCCGGCTCTCCGCCGACGGCCACACCTGGCGCAGCACCGTGCCGCTGGCCGCCCGGTCCCGCTACAGCGTCGAGGTGAGCACCGAGGACGCCGACGGCGCACCCGGCCGCAAGCGGCTGACGTACCGGACGTCGGAGGCCAGGACCAGGAAGCCGATGAAACTGGAGCTGGGCCCCGACAAGGGCACGTACGGCGTCGGCCAGCCGCTGACCGTGAAGCTCGACCGGGCCGTGAGGACCCAGCCGGAACGCGCCGTCGTCGAGCGCGGGCTGAAGGTCACCTCGACCCCGGTGGTCGACGGCGCCTGGTACTGGGTGAACGACAAGGAACTGCACTACCGCCCCCGGGAGTACTGGCCCGCGGGTGCCCGGGTCCGGCTGGAGAGCAGGCTGGAGGGGGTGAAGGTGCGCGAGGGTGTCTACGGGGGCGCCGTGAAACCCCTGGAACTCAAGATCGGCGACCGCATCGAGGCGGTCACCGACGCCGCCTCGCACGAGATGACCGTCTACCGCAACGGCAAGGAGATCAACACTGTTCCGGTCACCACCGGAAAGGCCGGCTTCGAGACCCGCAACGGCAAGAAGGTGGTGCTGGAGAAGCAGTCGCTCGTCCGGATGACCGGCGCCAGCATCGGCGTGGGCGGCACCGGCGAGGACTACGACCTCCAGGTGTCGTACGCGACCCGGGTCACCTGGAGCGGCGAGTACGTGCACGCCGCGCCCTGGTCCGTCGGCTCGCAGGGCTCCGCCAACGTCAGCCACGGCTGCACCGGGATGAGTACCGAGGACGCCGCCTGGTTCTTCAAGAACATACGCCCGGGCGACATCGTGGAGGTCGTCAACAGCTACGGCGAGGACATGGCCCCGTTCGGCAACGGCTTCGGGGACTGGAACCTCTCCTGGACGAAGTGGCAGGAGGGCAGTGCCCTGACGCCCGGCGCACGCGGCGGAGGCGGCCCGGCCGACGCCGGCCGCCTCCGGCCCGGGATCTGAGACGCCACGCCCGGCCCGCGGCCCGCGGGCGCGGCCGGGGAGCGCCGGCCGTCAGGCGCCGACGGCCAGGCGGGTCCGCAGCACGCCGGCCAGGCCGTCGGCGAGTGCCGCCGGGTCGATGGGGTGCGCCACGGTGGCCTCCGCGCGGCTCCAGGTGGCCAGCCAGGCGTCCTGCGGGCGGCCGATGAGCAGCAGGACGGGCGGGCACTGGAAGATCTCGTCCTTGATCTGCCGGCACACGCCCATACCGCCGGCGGGCACCGCCTCGCCGTCCAGCACGCAGGCGTCGATGCCGCCCCGCTCCAGCTCCGTCAACACCGCGGGGAGCGTGGCGCACTCGACGTACGCCACCGGCGGCAGATCGGCCGCGGGCCGGCGGCCTGCGGCGAGCCGGACCTGTTCGCGCGTGTTCGCGTCGTCGCTGTAGACCAGCACGTTGACCGGTCCTGCGGCCGTCGACTCCATGGGTTCCTCCGGTGGTTCTCGGGCACCGCTCTCCCGCCCGAGCCTACTCCGCCCCGGGCGCGGCGGTGCAGCCCAGGGCCCCTCTCCCGGGCCTTGACACTCCGAACGGGACCCCCCGGAGTGAGGCGGAGATAAGGGACCGACATAATGTCGGACGTGGCGACAGCAACAGCAGCAGTAGAGACCGGGCACGCGCACCCGTCGGTCAACCGGCCGAACCTCACCAGCGTCGGAACCATCATCTGGCTGAGTTCCGAGCTGATGTTCTTCGCGGCCCTCTTCGCGATGTACTTCACCCTGCGGTCGGTGATGGGAGCGGACTTCTGGAGGGAACAGGCCGACACCCTCAACGTTCCGTTCGCGCTCGGCAACACCACGATCCTGGTGCTCTCCTCCCTCACCTGCCAGCTCGGCGTGTTCGCCGCCGAGCGCGGTGACGTGAAGAAGCTGCGCAACTGGTTCGCGGTGACCTTCGTCATGGGGTCCGTCTTCATCGCCGGGCAGGTCACCGAGTACGTGGAGCTGGTGCACGAGGGCATCACGCTCTCCTCCGGCCCGTACGGCTCGGTGTTCTATCTGACCACCGGCTTCCACGGGCTGCACGTGACGGGCGGCCTGATCGCCTTCCTGCTGGTCCTGGGCCGCACCTACGCGGCCAGACGGTTCACCCACCAGCAGGCGACCGCGGCGATCGTGGTCTCCTACTACTGGCACTTCGTCGACGTGGTCTGGATCGGCCTCTTCGCCACGATCTACTTGATCAAGTAACCGGCCGGGGAGCCGGCACCGAGAAGCACACCGACGCTGAAGATCCTGATACCGGGGTAATCCGTGAAAAAGCTCTCCGCACGACGGCGCCATCCGCTGGCGGCGCTCGTCGTCCTACTCATCGCGCTGGCGGCCACCGGGGGGCTGTACGCCACTTTCGCGCCCACGGGCAAGGCGCAGGCCGAAGAGACCCAGCAGTCCCTCGCCGTCGAGGAGGGGCAGAAGCTCTACCGGGTCGGCTGCGCGTCCTGCCACGGCACCGGCGGCCAGGGATCGAGTGACGGCCCCAGCCTCGTGGGCGTCGGCGCGGCGGCGGTGGACTTCCAGGTCGCCACGGGCCGGATGCCCCTGCAGCAGCAGGGCGCCCAGGCGCCGAAGAAGCCCAAGATCTACACCCAGAAGGAGATCGACCAGCTCGCCGCGTACGTCGCCTCCCTGGGCCCCGGCCCCGCGGTCCCCGAGGAGAGCCAGTACGACCCGGCGGGCGGTGACGTCGCCCGCGGTGGTGACCTGTTCCGCACCAACTGCGCGCAGTGCCACAACTTCACCGGCAAGGGCGGGGCGCTGACGGACGGCAAGTACGCGCCGAACATCGACGGCGCCGACCCGAAGCACATGTACGAGGCGATGCTGGTTGGCCCGCAGAACATGCCGTCCTTCCCCGACAGGCTGCTGACCGCCACGGACAAGCAGGACATCATCGCCTACCTCGACGAGGTCGGCGGCGACGAGGCCGAGTCGCCCGGCGGCTTCGGCCTCGGCGGCCTCGGCCCCGTGAGCGAGGGTCTGTTCGCCTGGGTCTTCGGGCTCGGCGCGCTCGTCGTCCTCACGATCTGGATCACCGCCCGGAGTGCAAAGGCCAAGAAGTCATGACTAGCCAGGCTGGATCTGAGAACGAGAACAACGGCGAGCAGCACCTGCCGACCGTCCGGGAGGGCGAGGAGGGCGGGAGCGTCGCGGTCGGGGAGCACGACCCGTTCGCCAACCCCGGTCTCCCGCCGCACGAGGCGCGCAAGCAGGACATCGACGAGCGGGCCGCCAAGCGCTCCGAGCGCACCGTGTCGCTGCTGTTCACGGTGTCGATGCTGGCGACCGTCGGCTTCATCGCGGCGTTCGTCGCCATCGACGTCGACGAGATCGTCTACATCTTCCCGCTCGGCCACATCAGCGCGCTGAACTTCGCCCTCGGGGTCACCCTGGGCCTCGCGCTGTTCTGCATCGGCGCCGGCGCCATCCACTGGTCCCGCACGCTGATGTCGGACGTGGAGGTCATCCAGGAGCGGCATCCGATCGAGGCGTCGGAAGAGACCAAGGCCATCACCAAGGCCGAGTGGCGCCAGGGCACCGAGGAATCGGCGATCGGCAGTCGCAAGATCATCCGGCGTACCATGCTCGGCGCGCTCACGCTGGTGCCGCTCGCCGGCGTGGTGCTGCTGCGCGACCTCGGCCCGCTGCCGGGTACCAAGCTCCGCGAGACCCTGTGGAGCAAGGGCAAGCTGCTCATCAACATGAACACCGACGAGCCGCTGCGCCCGGAGGACATCACCGTCGGCTCGCTCTCCTTCGCCAAGCCCGAAGGGCTGAAGGAAGGCGACCACGACTTCAACAACCAGATCGCCAAGGCGGCCCTGATGCTGGTCCGGATCCACCCGGGCGACATCAAGGATCCGAAGTCGGCGGACTGGGGACACGACGGCATCCTGGCCTACTCCAAGATCTGCACGCACGTCGGCTGCCCCGTCAGCCTGTACGAGCAGCAGACGCACCACGTGCTGTGCCCGTGTCACCAGTCGACGTTCGACCTTTCCGACGGCGCCCGCGTGCTCTTCGGCCCGGCGGGGCACCCCCTGCCGCAGCTGCGGATCACGGTCAATGACGAGGGCTTTCTGTACGCGCTCGGCGATTTCGACGAGCCCGTCGGCCCGAGCTTCTGGGAGCGCGGATGAGCACCACCATGACAGACACACGCCGCAACCCGCCCAGCAGAGGCGAGCGGATCGCCGACTGGACGGACGCCCGGCTCGGGCTGCACGCCGCCGGCCGCAAGAACCTCCGCAAGATCTTCCCGGATCACTGGTCGTTCCTGCTCGGCGAGATCGCCATGTACACCTTCCTGATCGTGCTGCTGACCGGCGTGTACCTGACGCTGTTCTTCAAGCCGAGCATGGCGGAGATGACGTACCACGGCTCGTACGCGCCGATGAACGGCGTGATGATGACCGAGGCGTACGCCTCCACGCTGGACATCAGCTTCGACGTCCGCGGCGGCCTGCTCGTCCGGCAGATCCACCACTGGTCCGCGCTGGTCTTCATCGCCGCCATGGCGACGCACATGATGCGCGTCTTCTTCACCGGCGCGTTCCGCAAGCCGCGCGAGGTCAACTGGCTCTTCGGCTTCACGCTGCTGGTCCTCGGCTGCATCGCCGGCTTCACCGGCTACTCGCTCCCCGACGACCTGCTCTCCGGCACCGGTGTCCGCTTCATGGAGGGCGCGACGCTGGCCACCCCGGTGATCGGCACCTACCTGGCGTTCTTCCTCTGGGGCGGTGAGTTCCCCGGGACGGACATCATTCCGAGATTCTTCGCGGTGCACGTGCTCCTGGTGCCCGGGATCATGCTGGGGCTCTTCCTGATCCACCTGATCCTGATCTTCTACCACAAGCACACCCAGTACGCGGGCTCCGGCAAGACCAACGACAACGTCGTGGGCATGCCCTTCATGCCGGTCTACGTGGCGAAGGCGGGCGGGTTCTTCTTCCTCGTCTTCGGCGTGATCACGCTGATCGCGGGGATGTTCACCATCAACCCGGTCTGGAACATCGGACCGTACCGGCCGGACATGGTCTCCACCGGAGCCCAACCCGACTTCTATATGGGCTGGACCGAGGGCCTGATCCGGTTCATGCCCGGGTGGGAATGGAACATCCCGGGCGGATACACGATCAACTTCGGGGTCTTCATCCCCCTGATGATCGTGGGCGTCATCCCGCTCGCGATCGTTGCGTACCCGTTCTTCGAGTCCTGGGTCACGGGCGACAGCCGCGAGCACCACATCCTGGACCGCCCGCGCAACGTGCCGACCCGCACCGCCTTCGGCGTCGCCTGGCTGACCTGGGTGTTCGTCCTCCTGGTGGCCGGCGGCAACGACCTGTGGGCGACGCACTTCCACCTCTCGATCGAATCGATCACCTGGTTCGTGCGCATCGCCTTCTTCGTCGCCCCGGTGGTGGCCTTCTGGATCACCCGGCGCATCTGCCTCGGGCTGCAGCGGCGGGACCGCGAGAAGGTCCTGCACGGCCGGGAGACGGGCATCATCAAGCGGATGCCGCACGGCGAGTTCATCGAGGTGCACGAGCCGCTGTCGCAGGAGGAGCTGCACATCCTCACCTCGCACGACCAGCACACCCCGCTGGAGCTCGGCCCGACGGTCGACGACAACGGCGTGGTGCGCAAGCAGAGCCCGGTGGAGAAGCTGCGGGCCAGGCTCTCGCAGAGCTACTACGGCGAGACCGGCCAGATCCCCAAGCCGACCCGGCGCGAGTACGAGGAGATCACCAGCGGTCACGGGCACCACTAGGGCCTGCCCGCCGCCGCGCGATCGCCGCAGGGGCCTTCGTCCAGCAGTTGGACGGGGGCCCTTCGGCGTACTCTGCGCTCGATAGGCTGACGCCCGACAACTGAGACGACCCGCGGGGACGGTGTGCCATGAGCGTGCAGACGGCAGCAGGAGGCGACAGCTCGGCGGCGCGTTCCTGGCCGGACGTCATCAGCGCGCTGATCGCCGGGGAGGACCTCGGCGCCGAGGACACCGCCTGGGCCATGGACCAGATCATGTCGGGCAGCGCGAGCAACGCGCAGATCGCCGGGTTCGCGGTGGCCCTGCGCGCCAAGGGCGAGACGGTCGCGGAGATCTCCGGACTGGTGCGCACCATGTACGCGCACGCCAACACCATCGCCGTCCCCGGCCCCACGGTCGACGTCGTGGGCACCGGCGGCGACCGGGCCCGTACGGTCAACATCTCCACCATGTCCGCGATCGTCGTCGCCGGGACCGGCGCGAAGGTCGTCAAGCACGGCAACAGGGCGGCGTCCTCCGCCTCCGGCGCCTCCGACGTGCTGGAGAAGCTGGGGGTCAACCTCGACCTCAGCCCCGACCGCGTCGCCGAGGTCGCGGAGGAGGCGGGCATCACGTTCTGCTTCGCGGTGAAGTTCCACCCGGCGATGCGGCACGTCGCCCAGACCCGCAAGGAGCTGGGCGTCAGCACCCCGTTCAACTTCCTCGGCCCGCTCACCAACCCGGCCCGGGTCGGTGCGCAGGCCACGGGCGTCGCGGACGCCCGGATGGCGCCGATCATGGCCGGGGTGCTGGCCGAGCGCGGCGCCTCGGCGCTCGTCTTCCGCGGCGACGACGGGCTGGACGAGCTGACGACGACCGCCACCTCCCAGGTGTGGACCGTGCGCGGCGGCGCGGTGCGGCAGGAGAGCTTCGACCCGCGGGACGTGGGCATCGACCTGGTGCCGGTGGAGGCGCTGCGGGGCGCGGACGCCTCGTACAACGCCGACGTCGCCCGCCGCCTGCTGGCCGGCGAGACCGGTCCCGTACGCGACGCGGTGCTGCTGAACGCGGCGGCGGCGCTCACCGCCCTCGCCCCGGACGCGGACGGCGCGCTGCCGGAGCGGATCGCGGCGGGCATGGTACGGGCCGCGGAGTCGATCGACTCGGGCGCGGCGCTGCGGGTGCTGGAGCGCTGGGTCGCGGCCAGCAACGCCTGAGCGGACCGGGGTGCGTCGACGGGGCACATGTGGTCGATTTCCGGAGAGTTGCGGACGGTCCGGGCAACCGGGTTGCGCCGCGGCTCTCCGGTGCGCATACTCCTGACCAGGTCACGAGCGACAGCGATCAAGGCCCCGGCCCGCTGTCCGGCAACCCTCCGTCCGTGGCGGGGTGCCCCGGGTGATGACCGGGCCGCAGGCAGCGAGGTCTGCGGCAAGCGCGGACCCCTCGCGAATCCAGGGGTCCTGGTCGGCCGAGGGAGTACCGCCGTGAGCACGCGAATGCGCTAGGGGCCTTCCGCCCCGCCGCCGCCGCGCGCGTCCCGCCACCGGGCGTCGCGCGCGTTCTTCCCGGGCCGTAGGGCCCGTCAGTCACCCCGCATCCACCCCTGCTCACGGGAGTTCCGCATGTCCGCGTCCACGCTCGCCTCCGCCTGTCTGCCCGTCCTCGGCCGCGAGGTCCGCGCCCCGCTCGTCACCGGCGGGGACGCCGAGTACGCCGCCCTGGACTACGCCGCCAGCGCGCCGGCGCTGCAGCGCGTCTGGGACGACGTCGCCGCCTACGCGCCGTACTACGGCAGCGTGCACCGCGGCGCCGGCTACCTGTCGCAACTGTCCACCGAACTCTTCGAGTCCAGCCGCGCCACGGTCGCGGGGTTCCTCGGCTGCCGCCCCGACGACCAGGTCGTCTTCACCCGGTCCACCACCGACTCGCTCAACCTGCTGGCGACCGCGCTGCCGCCGGGGACCGAGGTCTACGTCTTCGAGACCGAGCACCACGCCGCCCTGCTGCCCTGGCAGCACGACGGGTCCGCGGCCGGCCGGGTCACCGTCCTGGCCGCGCCGGGCAGCCCCGGGGAGGCCGTGGCGGCGCTGGACTCCGCGCTCGCCGCGCGGGTCGGCGACGGCCCGGCGCTGGTGTGCGTCACCGGCGCCTCGAACGTCACCGGCGAGCTGTGGCCCGTACGGGAGCTGACCGCGGCGGCGCACCGGCACGGGGCGCGGCTGGTCCTGGACGCCGCGCAGTTGGCGCCGCACCACCCGGTGGACGTGGCGGACCTGGGCGTGGACTGGGTGGCGTTCTCCGGGCACAAGCTGTACGCGCCCTTCGGCGCCGGCGTCCTCGCCGGCCGGGCGGACTGGCTGCAGGCGGCGCCGCCCTACCTCGCGGGCGGCGGTGCCAGCCGGCGGGTGCTGCGGGCCGGGAGCGGGGGAGTGGCCGTGGAGTGGCAGACGACGCCGGCGCGGCACGAAGCGGGGTCGCCGAACGTCATCGGCGCGTACGCCATCGCGTCGGCGTGCAAGGCGCTGACGGAGGCCGGGTTCGACGCCCTGGTGGAGCGCGAGCGGGCGCTGGTGGCGCGGGTGCTCTCCGGGCTCGCGGCGCTGCCGGGGGTGCGGGTGCTGTCGCTGTTCGGCGCGGACGCGGCCCGGGTGGGGGTGATCTCGTTCGTGGTCGACGGCTGGAGCAGCTCGCATCTGGCGGCGGCACTGTCGGCGGAGCACGGGATCGGCGTGCGGGACGGGCTGTTCTGCGCGCACCCGCTGGTGCGGGCGCTGCTCGGCGAGGCGGGCGAGTCGGCGGAGTGCGGGGGCGGCCCGGGGGACGGGGAGCGGCCGCTGAACGCGGTGCGGGTCAGCTTCGGGGCGGGGACGCCGGACGAGCACGTGGACCGGTTCCTGGCGGCGCTGGGGTCGCTGGTGCGTGACGGGGCGCGGTGGTCGTACCGCACGGTGGACGGCCGTTGCGTACCGGCCTCCGGCGCGGAGCCGGCCGCGGCCTGAGAGCGGGGTACCGGCCGGGCGCGCCCCGATGAGCACCATGCGCAGCGTCCGTTCGGCCGCGTCCGCCGGGAACTCCCGGGCGCGCAGCAGTGCCTCCGGCAGCGCCCTCGGACTCGCTCACCTGTGCGCCCTCGCGCTCGGTGTGGAGGGCGACGACGAACGCCGCCGCGTCCGGCCCGCCCTTCGTGCCGATGCCGACCTCGGCCCGGCGCACCTGGCCCGAGGGCCGTTCGAGCGAGCCCCTGCACGGCCGTCGGAGTCGAAGATCGTTCGGCGGCCCGTGCCGTCGTGCTCCAGCGGCCGGGACATCGTCAGCTCACGCGGCTCGACGAGCTGCCGCGGTCCCTCCCGGGCCGGCGCACCAGGCCGCGCAGCTCGTTGCCCGGGTCGGCGTGCGGGAGAGGAGGACCCGTCGCCCTCCCACGTCACCCGGGCGGGCGGAGTGGCGCCCTCCGGGTCGTCGGTGAGGGCGTACGGATGAAAGATCCCTCATCCACGGCCCCGAGCGCGCACGGCGCTACTCCTCCAGGCCGATCGCGAACGCCGCTTCCAGGTCGTGCTGCGAGTACGTGCGGAAGGAGATGTGCGTCTCCGTCGCCGCCACGCCCGGGACCTTGCTGATCCGCCCCGGGATCACCTCCGCCAGATCGTCGTGGCGCGCGACCCGGACGATGGCGATCAGGTCGTGCTGGCCCGTGACCGAGTACACCTCGCTGACCCCGTCGATTGCGGCGATCGACTCCGCGATCTCGGGAATGCGGTCCACGTCGGTGTTGATCAGAACGATCGCAGTGATCATGTGTGCGCTCTCCCTCTCGGACCCGCGTGCGGCGCTCACTCTATCTGTCTGCCTAAGACCTCGCTCCAGGTCGTAGGGTGGGGGCACGGCCTGCGACGACGGCCGGTGCGCCGGGCCGGCGCCGGCGCCGGACGGCCGGCCGGAGCCGCGGGGATCGCTGAGGCGGAAAGGTGACCGGTGGTGGAGCCGAGGGAAGGCCCGGGCGTCTCCTCCGAGGAGGACGCGGCCGAGGTGCTCGACGGCCCGCTGCCCGAGGGGGTGCGCCGCCGGATCGTCACGCTCGCGGACGAATCCTTCGGCGGTCTGACCTTCGCCGAGCTGCCCCCGCAACTGCGGCAGTACGCCCGGTTCACCCCGCCCCGCCGTGTCAAGCTCGCCGGCAACGCGATCGCCGCCGCCCTGGAGAGCGACCCGGCCTTCCGCGAACGGATCGCCGCGCGCGCCGCCGAGCTCCAGCCGGAGCTGGCCGCCGCGCTGCGCGGCGGCAGCCCGCCGGCCGCCGCCGAACCCGTCGACGTCGCCGCCCTCGCGTACCTGCTGCGCCCCCCGGGCTGGGTCAAGCTCATCGCCGCCGCCGGCGAGGAGGAGCAGCGCGCCGGCGCCGAGCGGGCCGGCGAGGAGGCCGCCCGCGAGCTGGCCCGGCTGCGTACGGAGCTGGCCGAGGCCCGCGCCGCCGCCCGCGGCGAGTCGGAGCGTACGAGGCACGAACTGGAGGCGCTGCGGCGGGAGAACGAGGGCCTGCACCGCCGGCTGCGCAGCGCGCTCAGCGACGTCAGGCGCGGCGAGGCCGCCGTGCGCAAGCTCCAGCAGGAGGCCGCCGCCGGCCGGGAGGAGGCCGCCGCCCATCTGGCCGCCGCCGAGAGTGAGGCCCGCCGGCTGCGCGCCCGCCTCGGGGAGGCCGAGTCGGGCCTGGAGGCCAGCCGCCGGGCGGCCCGCGAGGGGCGCAGCGTGGACGACATGCGCGTACGGCTCCTCCTCGACACGGTCCTCGACGCCGCCCAGGGGCTCCGCCGCGAACTCGCCCTGCCGCCCGCCCGCATGACTCCCGCGGACACCGTCCGCGCGGTCGAGCCCGGCACGATGTCGCCGAAGGACGTGGCCGCCCGCGCCCTGTCCGCGACCGACCCGGCGCTCCTCGACCAACTGCTCGCCCTGCCGCAGGCGCACATGGTCGTCGACGGCTACAACGTCACCAAGACCGGCTATCCCACCCTCCCGTTGGAGAAGCAGCGCCTGCGCCTCCTCGGCGGCCTCGCCGGCCTCGCCGCACAGACGGGCGCGGAAGTGACGTGCGTCTTCGACGGCGCCGAGCTGGCCGCGCCGGTGCTGCTCGCGCCGCCGCGCGGGGTGCGGGTGCTGTTCAGTAAGCCGGGCGAGACCGCGGACGAGCTGATCCGGCGGCTCGTACGGGCCGAACCCACCGGCCGGCCCGTCGTGGTGGTCTCCGCCGACCGCGAGGTCGCCGACGGCGTCGCCGCCGCCGGGGCCCGCCCGGTGTCGTCCGCGCTGCTCCTCCGACGGCTCGCCCGGAGCTGAAAACCAGGGAAAACGAGGGCGAGTTCGGACAACAAGGTTCTCTCTCCCGGGTGTGGACAGTTCGCCGCCCCGAGTCCAACTCGTTGTCGAACAGTGACTACTGGCCGTGTGATGTGAGTAAAGAAACGCGCTTCGGGGGGACTTTTTTGCCGGAGGGATTTGAACCGATCACCCGAGCGTCGTTAGTGTCTGGCCCGAACCTTCGTGCTGTCGATCGCTCATCCGGGGCGATCGCGAAGGTCCCGCCGGTACCGGGGCATCCCCAAGCCACGGTCGGGCGGCTGGAGGAAGAGGAGCTCGCCTTCGTGGCGTCCCACCGTCGACCGAAGCAGCCGAACCGGGCCAGGGTCACCGTCTTCACCGCGACCGCCGCCGCGGCCGTCGCTCTCTCCACCCAGAGCGCGCAAGCCGCCCCCGACAAGGACGACGTCAAGCGGCAGGTCGACAACCTCTACGAGGACGCCGAGCGCGCCACGGAGAAGTACAACGGCGCCAAGGAGCGGCAGGACAAGCTCGAAGAGGACGTCAAGGAGCTGCAGGACAAGGCCGCCCGCGGCCAGAAGGAACTCAACGACCTCCGCGACGGCCTCGGTTCGCTGGCCACCGCCCAGTACCGCAGCGGCAGCATCGACCCCTCGGTGCAGCTCTTCCTCTCCTCCGACCCGGACACCTACCTGGACAAGGCGTCCACGATGGACCGGGTCAGCGGCAAGCAGGCCGAGGCGCTGGAGCGCATCGCCGACAAGCAGCGCAGCCTCGCGCAGCAGCGCCAGGAGGCGGGCGAGAAGCTCAAGGACCTGGCGAAGACCCGCAAGGAGCTGGGTTCCCAGAAGAAGAAGGTCCAGGACAAGCTGAGCAAGGCCCGCGCCCTGCTCAACGAGCTGACGGCGGCGGAACAGGCCGCGCTCCTCGAAGAGGAGCAGCGCGCCAGCCGCGAGGCGGAGGAGCGCGTCGACCTCGGCGACCTCCCCCCGGGCTCTTCCCACGGTGCCGCCGCCCTGGCCGCCGCGCAGAGCAAACTCGGCGCCCCGTACGTCTACGGCGCCACCGGCCCCAGCTCCTTCGACTGCTCCGGCCTCACCGGCTGGGCCTTCTCGCAGGCCGGCGTCGCGCTGCCGCGCATCTCGCAGGACCAGGCCAACGTCGGCACACGGATATCCTCCGTCAGCGCCCTGCAGCCCGGTGACCTCGTGTTCTTCTACAGCGACCTGCACCACGTCGGCATCTACGCGGGCAACGGCCAGATCATCCACGCCCCGAAGCCGGGCGCGGTGGTGCGGTACGAGGCCGTCGGGAACATGCCGTTCATGTGGGGTGCCCGGGTCTGACGGCGGGCACGGCGGCCGCCGCGGCCCTCGTGCCGCCCGTTCGGGCGAATTGCCGACACCGCGCGTTTCGAACGTTCTACGGGTGACCTGCGTCGGCACCCGGGCGCCGACATCGCGCCGCGGGACGGTTCTTGGCCGGTGCGTAGTCGCGTGGTTACTGTCTGCCGCGTGTCAGAACATCGACGATCCACCCGGCCCGGCGGTGCCGGCCGGCTGCGTACCGGCGTCCTCACCGCCGCCGCGGCGGCGGCGCTGTCCGGCTCGCCCGCCGTCCTCTCCGGCCTCTCCGGCGCGGCACTCGCCGCCCCCGACGACCACGCCGGGGCCAGGGAGCGCGTCCACGACCTCTACGCCCGGGCCGAGCGGGCCACCGAGAAGTACAACGCGGCCAAGGAGCGCGCCGAGAAACTGCGCCGCAAGGCGGAGCGCCTGCAGGACCACGCCGCCCGCGACCTCGCCCGGATCAACCGGATGCGCACCGAACTCGGCTCGCTCGCCGGTGCGCAGTACCGTTCCGGGGGCATCGACCCGAACCTGACCCTCATGCTCTCGGAGAGCCCCGAAGGGTACTTGGAGAAGGCCGCCACCCTGGAGCGCATCGGCACCCTGCAAAACGGCCGGCTGCGCCGACTCGTCGGACTGCAGCGCAATCGGGAGCAGCAGCGGGTACGGGCCCGCGACACGCTCGCGGAACTGGAGCGCGAGCGCGACGCGCTGGCCCGGCACAAGAGCGAGATCACCGACCGGCTCGCACGGGCGCGACGGCTCCTCAACTCGCTGCCGGAGGAGGAGCGTCCCGGCAGCCGCGCCTCCCGCTCCGCGCAGGCACCCGCCCTCGGCTCGGCCCCCGCCTCCGGCCGCGGCGCGCTCGCGGTGGAGGCGGCGCGAAGGGCGATCGGCACCCCGTACGTGTGGGGCGGTGCGGCGCCCGGCGGGTTCGACTGCTCGGGGCTGACGCAGTGGGCCTACGCGCAGGCAGGGGTGTCGATCCCGCGCACGTCGCAGGGGCAGCGTGACGCGGGCCGCCGGGTGCCGCTGGGCGAGGCGAAGCCGGGGGACCTGGTGACGTACCGGGCGGACGCGAGCCACGTCGCGATGTACGTGGGCGGCGGCCAGGTCGTCCACGCGCCCTACCCGGGCGCGGCGGTGCGCTACGACCCGGTGGGAATGATGCCGGTCGCCTCGGTGACGCGGCCGTAGGAGGCGGTGGGCCGCGGTGGCGGAGGCGGGCCGGGCTCGGGCGCCGGGGCCTCGAAGGCACGGCCGGGCCGGGCTCGGGTGGGTGCAGGAGGGCGGGAGCGGGGCGCGCCCGGGGGACGGTCGGCCTCCGCATCCGGCCCGCCCGCACCTCACCCGCACTCCCGCCCAAGGGTAGGCCGGCCCTCTGACAGCACCGCCCCGGTCCCCGCGCCGCGACCCCGCGGACCGGGGCGTCGTACGCTCGGGGCGTGGCAGGTGTGCGGACCGTGGTGCTGGGGCTCTGTGCCGGGATGGTCGCGGCCCTGCTCGCCGGCTGCGGCCAGGACGCCGCGCCCGGCGACGCCACCCGCGCGGTCGCCGGCCTGCTCCGGCAGCGTTCCGCAGCCGTCCGCGACGGCGACGAGGCCGCCTTTCTGCGCACCGTCGACCCGCAGGCCGGCCCCTACCGGCAGCAGCAGCGCACCGCCTTCCGCAGCCTCGACGCCCTCCCGCTCGCCGCCTGGTCCGTCCGCCTCGACGGCACCCTGCCCGCCACCGCCGACCGCACCACCGCCGGCGTCCGCCTGACCTACCGCCTCCGCGGCTACGACACCGGTGACGCGACCGCGGACCAGCGGCTGGAGTTCGTACGCCGGGACGGCCGCTGGTACGTCGCGGGATCCGCCCCCAGCAGCCCGCCGCAGCCGTGGGACCAGGGCCCCCTGACCGTCGTACGCGGGACGCACAGCCTGGTGCTCGGCACCGGCCGCCCCGCGGCCGGCCTGCGCGACGTCGCCGCCGTCGCCGACCGGGCCGTGCGTGACGTCTCCGCCGCGTGGGGCGGCGCGTGGGCCCGCCGCGTCGTGGTGCTGGTGCCCGCGTCCCAGGCCGCGATGGGGGAACTGCTCGGCGCGGGGCCCACGGACTACGCGGGCGTCGCCGCCGTCACCACCGGCCGGCACCGGGACCGTGCGCCCGCCGACCGCGTCGTCGTCAACCCCGAGGCGTACGACACCCTCGGCGCCCTCGGCCGGCGCATCGTCCTCACCCACGAGACCGTCCACGTCGCCACCCGTGCCCACACCTCCCCGGCCGCCCCCCTCTGGCTCTCCGAGGGCTTCGCGGACTGGGTGGCCTTCGGCGCCGCCGGCCGCGGCCCGCGCCAGGGCGCGCCGGAGCTGGCCCGCGCCGTGGCCGCCGGCCGGCTGCCGCGGGAGCTGCCGGCCGACGCCGACTTCGGCCGCACCCCGGGCGACGACGCCCCGGGCGGCGACGGGCTGGGCGGCGACGGGCTGGGCGGCGACGGGCTGGGCGCCCCCCCGACCGGCGACCCCCCGACCGGCGACCCCCCGACCGGCGGCGACCGGGTGGCAGAGGCGTACGGCGCGGCATGGCTGGCGGCCCGGATGGTCGCCGATGAGTGGGGCGCGGACCGGCTCGTGGCGCTCTACCGTGCCATGGGTGCGGCGCCGTCGCGCGCGAAGGCGGTCGGCCCGGCGCTGCGGGCGGAGCTGGGGGTGGACCCGGGGGAGTTCTCCGCGCGGTGGCGGGCCTCTCTGGAGCGCGAGCTGGGGTGAAGGTCTTGCCTCAGAGGCAAGAGAATTTGACTCTCAGGCACACGCGCTGGCTCAATGACGTCCATGAGCCCCGACCACCCCCCGGCGCCCGGGCTGCGCGAGCTGCGCCGCCGTGCCGGCCTGACACTGGAGGCCGCCGCCGCGCGGGCCGAGCTGTCGCCCGCCCACCTCTCCCGGCTGGAGACCGGGCAGCGCCAGCCCTCGCTGCCGGTGCTGCTCAAGCTGGCCCGCGTCTACGGTACGACGGTCTCCGAGCTGCTCGGCGAGGCGCCCCCGGCGCGGACGTCGGTCATCCGGGGCGCCGACGCCCCCGTACGGGAGGCCGGCGGCTGGTCGTACCGGCAGGCCGGCGGCACGGACCGGGGGATGCAGGCGCTACGGGTGCACGTGCCGCACGACGCCGAGCACCGCGACCTCGTCCGCGTCCACCCCGGCGAGGAGTGGCTGTACGTGCTCGACGGCCGGATGCGGCTTGCGCTCGGCGACACCGAGCACCTGCTCGACCCGGGCGACAGCGCTCAGTTCGACTCGCTCACCCCGCATCGCATCGCCGCCGCCGAACGCGGCGGGCTCGACCTGCTCTTCGTCCACACCCTCCTGCAGAGCGCCGCCGCCGAGCTGTGCCTCGGCGGCGGCGCACGGCACTGACCCGAAGGAGAACCACCGTGTCCAAGCGGATCGAGGAGAGGTTCCCGCGCGGTCTGGTGATCCGTCTTCTCGTCTACATCTTCCTCGGCCACCTGTTCGCCGGGTTCCTGCTGCTCCTCTTCAAGGCGGGCGGCGGCGCCTAACCGCTCCCGCCGGCGCGCGCGTCACCACGTCAGCAGGTCGCTGCCGGCCGACGCGGTACGGCCCCGCTGCCGCGGCACCGCGGCCCCGCCGTCCCCGGGCCCCGCCGGCTCCGTGACCGTCGAACGCCACAGCCGCCGGCACGCCACCACCGTCGCCGCGACCAGCAGCCCGTTGCGCACCGCCAGCAGCGCGATGCCGGCCCCGGTGCTCTGCACGACCTCCCCGAACCACACCGGAAACTCCGCCAGCGTCACCCCCGTCGCGGCCAGCACGAGCGCCGCCGGCAGCGCCATCCGCGCCGCCCGCAGCGTCAGGCACACGGCGGCCAGGCCGACGAGCCAGATCAGGTACTGCGGGCTGATCACGCGGCTCGTGGTGGTGAACAGCAGCGTCCCCGCGAACGCCGCCTCGCACCCCGTCGTCGCCGTGAACTCCCGCGCCCGCAGCCGCCACAGCACCAGCCACCCCATCGCCAGCGCCGAGAGTCCCAGCGCCAGATCACTGACCAGGCCGACACCCGGCCCGAGGAACTCCATGGAGCCGTAGTGCAGTTGTACGGTGCCGTCCCAACCGTGGTGCCGGCCCACGTGGAAGACCAGCGCGCCCAGCGACTCCACCTCCGTGCCGCGGTCGCGCTGCGCGGTGACGAAGCCGAACGCGCCCGGCAGCGCGAGGGCCGCCGCCAGCGCCACCGCGGCGGCCGTTCCGGCCGCCGCGCCCCACGACCGCCGCGTGGCCCGCCCGCGGGCCGTACCGAGCAGCAGCAGCACCGGCCAGACCTTCAGCATCGCCCCGAACCCCGCCAGCGCACCCGCGACCGCCGGCCGCCTGGCCGCGGCCAGCAGTGCCGCGACGGCGACGGCGGTGACCATCAGGTCGTACCGCGCGTACGCGGTCGGCCCCAGCAGCGGCACGCCCGCCACCCAGAACCACGCCCCCGCCCGCGACCGCCCGGCACCGCGGCCGGCGCGCAGCAGCAGCGCCAGCACCGCCGCGTCCGCCGCGCAGGCCAGCGCGAAGAAGGCGTGCGCGTAACCGAGGAACGGCAGCAGGCCGGGGGAGAGCACCGGCAGCGCCGCGCCCGGCGGGTACTGCCAGCTCACGTCGTCGACGGGGAAAGTGCCGGTGCGCAGGACCTCGTACCAGCCGCGGTAGATCAACTCGACATCGCTGGTGACGTCGGGCCCCGGCAGCGTGACCACCTGCAGCACGAGCAGCAGCAGGCCCGCGCGGGTCAGCGCCCACGCCGTGACCGGCGCCGCGACCCGTGCCATGGTTCGACCTCCGCCCCCGTATGCGTCCGACGACACTACGACACGGCCGTGTCCGCCCGCAGGCGTCCGGCGCCGCCCGCCCCGGTACTGTCGGCCCCGATGGACAAGGCACCGAGTCACCGGCCGGCGACCCACAAGCCGCCGCACAAGACGCTCGTCGTCACCAACGACTTCCCGCCCCGCCCCGGGGGCATTCAGAACTTCCTGCACAGCATGTGCCTGCGGCTGGACCCGGAGCAGGTCGTCGTCTACGCCTCCACCTGGAAGCGCGACGCCGAAGGCCGCGCCGCCACCCGGGACTTCGACGCGCGTCAGCCCTTCGAGGTGATCCGCGACCGCACCACGATGCTGCTGCCCACCCCGCGCGTCACCCGCCGCGCGGCCGGGCTGCTGCGCGCACACGGCTGCACCGCGGTGTGGTTCGGTGCCGCCGCGCCGCTGGGGCTGATGGCACCGGCGCTGCGGCGCGCGGGCGCCGAGCGGATCGTCGCCACCACGCACGGCCACGAGGCGGGCTGGGCGCAGTTGCCGGTGGCCCGCCACCTGCTGCGGCGCATCGGCGACGCGGCGGACACCCTCACGTATCTCGGCGAGTACACCCGCTCCCGGATCGCCCGCGCGCTCGGCGACGAGGCCGCCGCGCGCATGGTGCAGGTACCGCCGGGCGTCGACGAGACGGCGTTCCACCCCGACTCGGGCGGTGCCCTGGTACGCGCCCGCCTCGGACTCGCGGACCGGCCGGTCGTCGTCTGCGTCTCCCGGCTCGTGCCGCGCAAGGGCCAGGACACCCTGATCCGCGCGATGCCGCGGATCCTGGCGGCGGAGCCGGAGACGGCGCTGCTGATCGTCGGCGGCGGCCCGTACCGCGGACGGCTGGAGAAGCTGGCGGCGGCCACGGGAGTCGCCGGCGCGGTGCACTTCACGGGCGCCGTGCCCTGGGAGGAGCTGCCCGCGCACTACGGCGCCGGCGACGTGTTCGCCATGCCGTGCCGCACCCGGCGCGGCGGGCTCGACGTGGAAGGACTCGGCATCGTCTACCTGGAGGCGTCGGCGACCGGCCTGCCGGTGGTCGCGGGCGACTCCGGCGGCGCCCCGGACGCGGTGCTCGACGGCCAGACCGGGTGGGTCGTGCGCGGCGGCGCGGAGCGGCAGGCGGCGCAGACGGCGGAGCACGTGGTGAGACTGCTGGGCGACGCGGAGCTGCGCGCGCGGACGGGGGAGCGGGGGCGGGCGTGGGTCGCGGAGCGGTGGCGCTGGGACCTGCTGGCGGAGCGGCTGACGTCGCTGCTGTGAGGGCGGGGAGCGGCTGCCCTACCGCTCGTACAGCTCCTCGATCTCCTGGGCGAAGTCCTTCTCCACCACGCCGCGCTTCAGCTTCAGCGACGGCGTCAGATGCCCCGACTCCTCCGTGAACTGCCCGGGCAGGATGCGGAACTTGCGCACCGACTCCGCCCGCGACACCTGCGCGTTCCCGTCGTCCACCGCGAGCTGCACCGCCGCCCGCAGCTCCGCGTCGTCCGCCAGCTCCGCCGCCGTCCGGGCCGGCTTGCCGTTGTCCTCGGCCCACTTGGCGAGGAACTCCTCGTCCAGCGTGATCAGCGCCCCCACGAACGGCCGCGCGTCGCCGACGACCATGCACTCCGCCACCAGCGCGTGCGCCCGGATGCGGTCTTCTATCACCGCCGGGGCGACGTTCTTGCCGGCCGCCGTGACGATGATCTCCTTCTTCCGCCCGGTGATCGACAGATACCCGTCCTCGTCCAGGCTCCCGAGGTCGCCGGTGCGCAGCCACTCGCCGTCCAGCGCCGCGGCCGTGGCATCCTCGTTGGCCCAGTACTCCCGGAAGACGTTGCCCCCGCGCACCAGCACCTCGCCGTCGTCGCCGATGCGGAGGGTGCAGCCGGGCAGCGGCTGGCCGACGGTGCCGATCTTCGGGCGCTGCACCGGGTTGACGGTGATCGCGGCGGCCGTCTCGGTCAGGCCGTAGCCCTCCAGGACGGTGAAGCCGATGCCGCGGTAGAAGTGGCCGAGCCGCTCGCCCAGCGGCGCGCCCCCGGAGATCGCGTGCGTGGCCCGGCCGCCGAGCACGGCGCGCAGCCTGGCGTAGACGAGCTTGTCGAAGAGGGCGTGCCGCATCCGCAGCCCGAGGGCGGGGCCGCCGGTGTCCAGGGCGCGGCTGTACGCGATGGCGGTGTGGGCAGCCTTGTCGAAGATCTTCCCCCTGCCGTCGGACTGCGCCTTGGCGCGGGCGGAGTTGTAGACCTTCTCGAAGACGCGGGGGACGCCGAGCAGCAGCGTGGGCCTGAAGCCCGCCAGGTCGTCGGTGAGGTTCTTCACGTCCGGCACGTGGCCGAGCTTCATCGGGGCGACCATGGCGGCGATCTCCACCAGCCGGCCGAAGACGTGCGCGAGCGGCAGGAAAAGGAGGAGGGAGCTTTCGCCGGGGCGGAACAGCGGGCGCAGTTGCTCCACGGCGTTGCCGCACTCGGCGAGGAAGCCGCCGTGGGTGATGACGCAGCCCTTCGGGCGGCCGGTGGTGCCCGAGGTGTAGACGAGGGTGGCGGGGGAGTCGGCGCCGGCCGCGGTGCGGTGCTTCTCCAGCGTGGCGTCGGACACCTCGGCCCCGGCGGCGGTCAGCGCCGCGACGGCGCCCAGGGGGCCCTCCTCTTCGGCGTCGGACCCGCCGTCGATCCGCCACACCTGCCCCAGAAGCGGCACCCGGCTCCGTACCGACTCGACCGCCGCGGCGTGCTCCGCGGTCTCCACGACGCAGGCCACCGCGCCCGAGTCGCTGAGGATCCACTGGATCTGCTCCGGCGAGCTGGTCTCGTACACCGGGACCGTCACGCCGCCCGCGGTCCAGATCGCGAAGTCCAGCAGCGTCCACTCGTACCGCGTACGGGACATCAGCCCGATCCGGTCCCCCGGCCGCAGCCCGGCCGCGACCAGGCCCCTGGCCGCCGCCTCCACCTCCGCGAGGAAGTCCGCGGCGGACACGTCCTGCCACTCGCCTGCCGCGCTCTTGCGGGCGACGACGGCCAGGTCGGGGGTCCGGGCGGCGTTGGTGCGGACGAGGTCGGCCAGGTTGGCGTCCGCCGGGACCTCGTACAGGGCGGGAAGGGCGAACTCTCGCAAGACGCTGCTCCTCGACGTTCCGGTGGGCCACCTGCGACCCTATCCCCACGGGAGCACCCCGCGGCAGTGGCGCCGCTCACCGCCGTGCGGGTGCCGTGCGCGCCGGAAGTAGGGTGATCGCATGAGGGTCCACGTGGTCAGCGACGTGCACGGCAACAGCGCGGATCTGGCCCGCGCCGGCGACGGCGCGGACGCGCTCCTGTGCCTCGGCGACCTCATTCTCTTCATCGACTACGCCGACCACTCCCGCGGTATCTTCCCCGACCTCTTCGGCGTCGCGAACACCACGCGCAGCGTCGAGCTGCGCACCGCCCGCAGATTCGACGAGCACCGCGCGTTCGTGCGCTCGCTGTGGGCGGGGATGGACAAGAGCGGGGAGATCGAGAAGGCGGTGCGCAAGCAGTACGGGGAGCTGTTCGCGGCCTTCCCCACGCCGACGTACGCCACGTACGGCAACGTCGACATCCCGCGGCTGTGGCCCGAGTTCGCCCGCCCCGGCACCACCGTGCTCGACGGCGAGCGGGTGGAGATCGGCGGGCTGGTCTTCGGGTTCGTCGGCGGCGGACTGCAGACGCCGATGCGCACGCCGTACGAGATCGACGACGAGACGTACGCCGCGAAGGTCGCCGCCGTCGGCGAGGTCGACGTGCTCTGCTCGCACATCCCGCCGCTCGTTCCCGAGCTGTGCTACGACACGGTCGCGCGCCGCTTCGAGCGCGGCAGCGAAGCGCTGCTGGAGGCGGTGCACACCGTCCGGCCGCGGTACGCGCTCTTCGGCCACGTGCACCAGCCGCTGGCGCGGCGGATGCGGATCGGGGCGACGGAGTGCGTGAACGTCGGGCACTTCGCCTCCCGCGGAAAGCCGTGGGTTCTGGAGTGGTGAACCGGGCGCGGTAACCTTCAGCGCGACGGTTGACGGAGGAGCCCAGGTATGGCAGAGCACACCAGGTCGAGCATCACCATCGACGCCGCGCCCGATGCGGTGATGAGGGTGATCGCGGACTTCGACCGCTACCCGGAGTGGACCGGCGAGGTGCGGCGGACCGAGGTGCTCGACGAGGACGCGCAGGGGCGCGCGGAGCGGGTGCTGCTGGTGCTGGACGCGAAGACGATCCGGGACGAACAGACGCTGGCGTACACCTGGGCCGGGCCGCACGAGGTGCGTTGGACGCTGGAGAAGTCGCAGATGCTGCGCGCGCTGGACGGGGCGTATCTGCTGAAGCCGCTCGAAGGCGGCAAGCGCACCGAGGTCACGTACGAGCTGACCGTCGACGTCAAGATCCCGATGCTCGGGATGATGAAGCGCAAGATGGAGAAGATCATCATCGAGCGGGCGCTGGACGGGCTGAAGCAGCGCGTCGAGAGCGCGTCGGCCGGCTCCGGTACGGACTGACGACCCCGCGTGCGTACTCTCCTCGTCACCGGCGCGGCGGGCGCCGGCCGTACGACGGTCGCGGCGGCGACGGCGCTGCGGGCCGCGCGCGACGGGGCCCGGGTGCTGCTGCTGACGGCCGACCGTGAGGCGGGCGGGCTGCTGACGGGGCCGTCGCAGGGGCAGATCCCGGGGCAGCGGTCCGGGGCGGGCACCGCGGCGGGCGAGGCCGGCGGGATGCCGCCGTGGACGGAGCCCGTCCGCGTCGGGACGGGGCTGTGGGCGGCCCGGCTGCGCGGAGCGGAGTCGGCGGCGGAGGCGCTGGCGGTCTGGCAGGAGCAGTACGAGGACGCCTTGGAACTGCTCGGCGCGACGCCGCTGGCGGCGGAGGAGCTGACGCCGCTGCCGGGCTCGCGCGAGTTCGCGCTGCTGCGGGCGCTGGTGACGTTGCACGAGACGGGGGCGGGCGGCGGAGCCCACGGCGGCGCGGGACCCGCGGGGGATCCGGACGCCGCGATGCCCGGTCCCGCCGCGGGGCCGGGGCCGGGCCTCTGGGACCTGGCGGTCGTGGACATGCCCGCCGCGTGGGAGACGCTGAAGGCGCTGGCGCTCCCGGAGCAGTTGGTGCGGTACCTGCGGCGGCTGCTGCCCGCGGAGCGGCAGGCGGCGCGGGGGCTGCGCCCGCTGCTGGGGCGGCTGCTCGGGGCCCCGGTGCCCGCGGGCCGGGTGTACGAGGCTGCGGCCCGCTGGGAGGACCGGCTGGAGACCGTACGCGAGGCGGCCGAGGCCGCCGGGGCGCGGGTGCGCCTCGTCCTGGAGCCCACCGCGCGCGGGGTCCGCGACCTGCGCCGGACGCGCGCGGCACTCGCGCTGCAGGGCTGCACGGTCGAGGCCGTGGTCGCGAACCGGGTCCTGCCGGCGGGCTCGGAGGACGCCTGGTACGCGACGCTCGCCGACGAGCAGCACCGCGTGGTCAAGGAGGCCGGAGCGGAGCTGCGCGCCGCGGGCGGCACGTTCTGCGCGCTGCCGCATCTGGGCCCGGATCCGCGGGGCCCGGTGGCCCTGGCGACGCTGGCCGAGGCGGTGCCGCCGCCGGGAGGACGGCCCACCGCCGCCGGCCCGGGGGACCCGGCCGAGGTGGACGACCTGCTGGCCGACGAGGGCGTGCTGCTGTACCGCCTGCCACTGCCCGGCGCCGAGCGGGCGGACCTCACCCTCGTACGCCGCGGCGACGAACTCCTGATCACCGTGGCCGGTCACCGCCGCGCCCTGCCGCTCCCGTCCGCGCTCCGCCGCTGCACCATCACCCGCGCCGGCCTCCACGACGCCGAACTCCACATCCGCTTCACCCCGGACCCGGCGGTCTGGCCCCACCCCCGCTGACCCCGCGAGCCGGGCGGGCGCCGGCGCCGCCGCCCGTGCCGTAGCGGAGACCGGACGCGGACACCCGGCCCCGCGAGCGGCCCCGGCTCCCCGCCCCTCTCTCCGGCTCCCCGGCTCTCTTCCCGGCTCCCCGCCCCCTTCCGGACCACCCCGCACCATCCGCTGCGCGGTGGTGAACGCGAAGTCGGCGTTCGGGTACCGTCGATGTATGAGTGATGCCATCGAGCGCCCTGAACCCGGTGCGGCCTCCACCGTCCCGGACCCGGACGCGTGGGCCCAGGCGTGCGCCGAGGACTTCGCTGCCGAGCAGGCCCGGCGGCGCGCGGTCTACGGGCCCGAGCCCGTCAGCGCCGCCGAGGAGCTGCGCCGCTTCTTCGACTCCCTGACCGACAAGGTCTCCGAGCTTCGCGCCCCCGGTGCGACCGGCGGCACCGCCGCCGTCGCGCAGACCGCCGCGCAGCAGTTCGCGAAGCAGTTCCTCGCCTCGGTGAAGACCGTCGTCGAGCCCGTCGTGGAGCGCAATCCGCAGATCTTCGACCACCTCGCCACCGCCGGCACGGAGATCGCCGCCGCCTACCGCGCCGCAGTTCAGCGGCAGGAGGCCGACTGGTCGCGGGACGACGAACCGCCCAGCAGTCCTCAGCAGATCGACCTCGACTGACGGCCGGGTCCCGCCGTACCTCCGGTAATGTGAGGAGGCGCAGCGGGGCTCGAACCGAATAACCGAGGGAGACATGGGACTCACCATCGGCGTCGACATCGGCGGCACCAAGATTGCGGCCGGTGTGGTCGACGAAGAGGGCTCGATCATCCGGACGAGCACGGTACCGACCCCCGACACACCCGAGGCCGTCGTGGACTCCATCTGCGCGGCGGTCCAGGACGTCACGTCCGTCGCTCCCGCCGAGGCCGTCGGCATCGGCGCCGCGGGGTACGTGGACGACAAGCGGGCCACCGTGCTCTTCGCCCCGAACGTCAACTGGCGCTTCGAGGCGCTCAAGGACAAGGTGGAACAGCGCATCGGCCTGCCCGTCGTGGTCGAGAACGACGCCAACGCCGCCGCCTGGGGCGAATACCGCTTCGGCGCCGGCCAGGGCCACGACGACGTCGTCTGCATCACGCTGGGCACCGGCCTCGGCGGCGGCGTGATCATCGGCGGCCGGCTGCACCGCGGCCGGTTCGGCGTGGCCGCGGAGTTCGGTCATATCCGCGTCGTACCCGACGGGTTGCTGTGCGGCTGCGGCAGCCAGGGCTGCTGGGAGCAGTACGCCTCCGGCCGCGCCCTCGTGCGGTACGCGCGCCAGCGGGCCGCCGCCACCCCCGAGTCGGCGGCGACACTGCTCGCCCTCGGCGACGGTACGCCCGAGGGCGTCCAGGGGCGGCACGTCAGCGAGGCGGCGCGACAGGGGGACGCGGTGGCGGTCGACTCCTTCAGGGAGCTGGCCCGTTGGGCGGGGGCGGGGCTCGCGGACCTGGCGTCGCTCTTCGACCCGTCGGCGTTCATCGTCGGCGGCGGCGTATCGGACGAGGGCGATCTCGTCCTCGACCCGATCCGCAAGTCGTTCCGGCGCTGGCTCGTCGGCAGCCAGTGGCGCCCGCACGCGCAGGTGCTCGCCGCCCAACTCGGCGGGCGCGCCGGGCTCGTCGGCGCCGCCGACCTGGCGCGCCAGGGCTGAGGCCGGGCCCGCATGACGGCCCACATGACGGCCCGCGTGACGCGACGGCCCGCGTGCCGGACGGTGCGAGCACCCGAAGGCACGAGGGCCCGCGGCCCGCGGCAGGCACGCACCACCGGACGCCTCGCCGCGCCCGCGCCCCGGTAGTCTCACCCCCGTGCTGCTGCCCGATCTCCCCGCCTCGCGCACCGAGCAGGACGGCTCCGCCGTCATCCGGCTGCTCAGCTACAACATCCGCTCCATGCGCGACGACACCGCCGCCCTGGCCCGCGTGATCCGGGCCTGCGCCCCCGACGTCGTCTGCATCCAGGAAGCACCCCGCTTCTTCCGCTGGCACAAGAAGGCCGCGCGGCTCGCCCGCGCCACCGGTCTGCTGTACGCCGCGGGCGGCGCGACCACCGCCGGGCCCCTGCTCCTCACCGCCCTGCGCGCACACGTGGAACGCACCGACGAGACGCTGCTGCCCCGCACCCCCGGGCTGCACCAGCGCGGTCTGGCGACGGCGGTCCTGCGCTTCGGCGGGGCCCGGCTGGCCGTCGTCAGCACCCATCTGAGCCTGGCCGGAGCCGAGCGCTACGCGCAGGCCGGGCTGCTGCTCGACCACGTCCACGCGCTCGGCGAGCCGCACGTCGTGGTTGCCGGGGATCTCAACGAGCGCCCCAAGGGCCCCGCCTTCCGCCGGCTGACCGCCGAGCTGCAGGACGGCTGGGCGGTCAGCCCCTGGGGCGGACGGCACACCTCCCCCGCCCGCGACCCCCGCAAGCGCATCGACGCCGTGCTCGCGACCGAGGGGGTCGAGGTGCTGGGCTGCGGCGTCCCGGCGGGCCTGCCGGGGGTCTCCCCGGCCGACCTCCGCGACGCCACCGACCACCTCCCCGTCCTCGCCGCCCTGCGGGTGCCCGCACCCGGCCCGGCTACGGACGCCGCCTGACCTCGTCCACGACGGCGTAGTCGTCGAGGAACGACAGCTCCGTGACCGTGGTGCCGCGCAGTGTCTCGACCTGCCTGCGCACCCCCAGGTAGGCGTACGTGTCCGAGGCGAAGAGCAGGTGCGGGGGCGAGTCCACCGGAGGGCCGGGAAGGAGCGCGTGCTCGTACGTGACCGCGAGCGCGTCCCTGCCGCTGGCGTCCACCGCCCGTCCCGTCACGAGGAGGTCGGGGAACTCCGCCAGCGCCTCGAAGGCCGCGGGCAGCAGCCCGTCGGTCAGCACGGGGCAGGAGGCGAGCAGGGCGAGAAGTCTGTCGAACGCCGTCTGCCATTCGTTGCGCCCGAACTCCCCGGGCGGCATCCTCGCGAACTCCGTTCCCCTGAAGGGAGAGAGGGAGTACCGGAGCAGCGCGGCCGGCTCCGTGGGCACCCGGGTCAGGGTGCGCCAGTCCGTCGGCGGCCACGACTCCGCGTTGTCTTCGTCCTGCTCCCAGCGACCCGTGCCGCCCCGGGTCAGCCAGGACGGCCGCGAGGGGTCCGCGGCCATCCAGTCCTCCCGCGTCAGCGTCCGGGACCGGCCCGTGTCGTCCGCGGTCGACAGGACGACCACCCGGGCGTAGACGTACTCGCCGCGGCCCGGCTCGACGGGCAGTCGCGTCCGTTCGCGGCGGCGCTCCAGCCGCGCCGCCCGGCGCAGCACGGCGCGTCCGGTCACGCCGGGGCGGGGGGCGTCGTCGCGGTTCAGCAGCGCCAGCGGGGTGCCGACGGCCGCCGCGGTGGCGCCGGCGGCCACCAGGGTCCGTACCGCCGTGCGACGGGTCATCCCGGGCGCGCCCGGCCGCCGGTCCGGGCCGGCCGGCCGCCGCGGCCGGAACCGCCACGGCACGCCGGCGGGGGCGCGGTCCGCGGCCGGGGTGGCCGCGCGGGTCTGCGCCAGCAGCCGCTCGCGGGCCGCCAGCCGGGCGGACTCGGACAGCGGTTCCGTGCCCGCGTCCCAGTCCCGCAGCAGGTTCAGCTCATCCACGTCCGTGCTCCTCCCGTCCGATGGCCGTCTCGTCGGTCTCCGCGCCGGCGACGGTGCCGCCGGCGGCACCCAGTTCCCTGCGTAACCGGCCGCGGGCCCGGTGCAGCCGGGAACGCACCGTGCCCACCGGCACGCCGAGCGCCTGGGCCACCTCCTCGTACGCCAGATCCGCCCAGGCCACCAGCAGCAGCACGTCGCGCAGCGCCGGCGACAGCCGGGCCAGCGCGGTGGCCAGCTCGCGGCGCAGGCCGGCGGCCGTCGCGCGGGCCGCGACGCGGTCGGCGAGCGGCTCGTCGGTCTCGGCCGGGACCGGCAGCCGGGAGAGCGCACGGAAGCGGTGGGCCTCCGCGCGCCGGTGCCGGCTCACCAGGTGGGTCGCGATGCCGAACAGCCAGGGGCGCACGTCGCCGCGGCCCGGGTCGAAGCGTTCGCGTAGCCGGAAGGCGGTCGTGAACGTCTCCGCCATGACGTCGTCGGCCGCTTCGTCGCCGAGCCGGCGTGCCGCGTACCGGTGTACGGCGGTGGCGTGCCGGTCGAAGAGGACCGCGAACGCCTCCGGTTCCGTACGGGACCGGGCGACGATCGACGCGTTGCTCTCCGGCTCCGTGTACACGCCCGTACTGCCCCCCATCGAGCGCCTCCAGAACGTGGTGGTCTCCGCCCGTTCCCGGGCCTTGCACCACTACTTCGCCGAGGCGCCCGAACGAGTTCCGTGCCGCGGATCGGGGCTTTCCTGCGGCGGCTAGACCACCGCGCCGCCGCCCGGGGGCTCGTCGTCGTCATCGCCGCCGGGGCGCATGCGGGCGACCAGCGTGGCGAAGCCGCCGAGGAAGCCGCCGATGCCCAGGACCGAGGCCCACCAGGTCATGGGCTGCTGGAGGATGAGCATCAGCAGCAGGAGCAGCGGGCCGCCGAGGACCGCGATCCAGGCGAACTTGGTCGTCGTGTCCGCCTTCGGCAGCGGCGGCGGCTCGGGCGGGACGAAGTGGCCCTCGTCGGTCTCGTCGAGGTCGTCGTCCGAGGGCTCGGCCGCCTCCCAGTCGCGCGGGCCGGTGCCGGCGGAGAAGACGATGAAGCTCGCGCCGTCGGCGCGCCCGGCGCCGTCCCTGGAGCCGCCGTCCCCGTCCGGGTCCGCCGGGTCCGCCGGGTCCCCGGCGGCTCTGGCGCCCGGGTCCGCTCCGCGCTCGCCCCCGTCCTCCGCGCCGTCCGCCGGGCCCTCGCCTCCGGCCGCGCGGGCCGCCCGCTCGTGCGGCGGCTCGACGGAGTCCTCGTCGAACGCCGCGACGATCTCGGCCCACGCGGCGTCCTCGTCGAGCGGCGTGCCGCCCGGCCCCGTCGGCTCCGCGCCCGCCGGCTCCGTCTCCGCGGACCCGTCGCCCTGCTGCGGGTCCTCCCGGTCCGGGTTACGCTCCGCCACGGGCCCGGGCCTCCTTCCGCTGCTCGTTGCCGTCGGCCCGGGGGGTGAGCCGCTCGATGAAGTCGTCGGTGGCCGTGAAGATCCGCTCCGCGTCGTGGTCGAGGGTGGCCACGTGGTAGCTGTCCTCCAGCACGGTCTCCGTGACGTCCCGCGACGAGACCCGGCCGAGGATGCGGGCCGAGTCCGCCGGCTCGACGACGTGGTCGACCCTGCTGCGCAGCACCAGCAGCGGCTGCGTCACCCGGGGAAGCTCGGCGTCGACGAGGGCGAGGAACTGCCGCAGAGAGTGCGCGGCGTGCAGGGGCACGCGGTCGTAGCCGGTCTCGCCCGCGCCTTCCCTGGCGATGTCGTCGATGACACCGGGCGAGGTGCGGACCAGGAAGCGGAACACGGGAAGCGCGTGCGGCAGCAGTCCGTGCAGTTTGTTCAGCGGGTTGACCGCGACCACGCCGGCGACCGCGTCCCCGTGCAGGGCGGCCAGCCGCAGCATCAGCGTGCCTCCCATGGACAGCCCGCACAGGAAGACCCGCTCGCACTGCTCGGACAGTTCGCGCAGCTCCCGCTCCACCGTCGCGTACCAGTCCTGCCAGCGGGTCACCTGCAGGTCCTGCCAGCGCGAGCCGTGCCCGGGCAGCAGCGGCATGGAGACGGTCAGGCCGCGGGCGGCGAGATGCTCGGCCCAGGGCCGTACGGACTGGGGCGAGCCGGTGAAACCGTGGCACACCAGCACCCCGGTCCCGCCACCCGGCTGGCGGAACGGCTCGGCTCCGGGAAGGACCGGCATGACGGGACTCCGATCGTGTCAGGCGGGCGGCGGATACGTGCCTGGCGCTGCCCTTGAGCGTACTGCCCCGTACGGACGGGCGGCCCCCCGCGGATCCCCGGCGGACGTCCCGCGGCGTCCGCCGGGCGGGGCGGGCGAGCCGGTCGCCCCCGGATATCGCTCTCCTACCAGGAGCGCTATGGTCACACGAGCGGATCGCAGGAGGCCCCGGTTGTTCTACAGCGCGATGAAGATGTCCCTCGGCAACAGCCTGAGGCTCGTCTTCCGTCCCTGGGTGGAAGGCATGGAGAACGTGCCGGACACCGGTGCCGCGATCCTCGCGAGCAACCATCTGTCGTTCTCCGACTCGTTCTTCCTGCCCTCCATGCTCCACCGGAAGGTCACCTTCATCGCGAAGGCGGAGTACTTCACCACCCCGGGTGTCAAGGGCCGGCTGACCGCGGCGTTCTTCAAGGGCGTCGGCCAGTTGCCCGTCGACCGCTCCGGGAGCCGCGGCGCGGGCGAGGCGGCGATCAAGAGCGGTCTGGACGTGCTGGAGCGCGGCGAGTTGTTCGGCATCTACCCCGAGGGCACGCGCTCGCCCGACGGCCGCCTCTACCGCGGCAAGCCGGGCGGCCTCGGCCGGCTGGCGCTCATCAGCGGGGCGCCGGTGCTGCCGGTGGCGATGATCGACACGGAGAAGATCCAGCCGCCGGGTCAGGTGGTGCCGAAGATCATGCGGCCGGGTATCCGGATCGGCAAGCCGCTGGACTTCACGCGCTACCAGGGCATGGAGCACGACAGGTTCATCCTGCGTTCGGTGACCGACGAGGTCATGTACGAGATCATGAAGCTCTCCGGCCAGGAGTACGTGGACGAGTACGCGACGGCGGCGAAGCGGCGGATGTCGGACGAGACCAAGCGCCGCAAGGCGGCGGAGAAGGCCGGGAAATCCGAGGAGTCCGGCCGGAGCGCCGGCGGCTCCGGTGCCGGGGGGCGGCGGGACGCCGCCTAGCGCGGCGCAGGCGGGCGGGAGGGAGAGCCGGGCGATGGCCGGTCAGAGCGGGCGGCGGATGTCGGTGGAGCAGCCGCTGTGGCAGGCGCTGACGTACTTCCGGGTGCTGACCCTCGCGTACGCGGTGGCGCAGTTCGTCCACCGGCACGACGACGTCGCGCGCCCGGCGCCGGGCTGGGCGTACTTCGCGGTCCTCACCCTGTGGACGCTGGTCACCTTCCGCCGGGTCTCGTCGGCGGAGCGCTGCACGTTCCGGTTCCTCGCGGCGGACATCACGCTCACGCTGACCGGCATCCTGCTGACGATCCCGGTGGAGACGGCGGAGCGCATCGACGACGGCGCGACCACGCTGCCGTCGATCTGGGCGGCGGGCTCGGTGCTGGGCTTCGCGATCAAGGGCGGCTGGCGCTGGGGTGCGGCGTCGTCGTCGGCGGTGGGGCTGTCGAACATCGTGCAGCGCGGCGAGGTGGTGCAGGACAACTTCCACAACATCGTGCTGCTGATGGTCGCCTCGACGGCGATCGGCTACATCGTGGAGGTGGCGCGGACCAGTGAACGGACGCTGGCCCGGGCGCTGCAGATCGAGGCGGCGACGCGGGAGCGGGAACGGCTGGCGCGCGACATCCACGACAGCGTGCTGCAGGTGCTGGCGCTGGTCCAGCGCCGCGGGGCCGCGATCGGCGGCGAGGCGAAGGAACTGGGCAAGCTGGCGGGCGAGCAGGAGGCGGCGCTGCGGACGCTGGTGATGGGCGCGAGGCCGCCGGCCCAGCGGACGGGGCAGGCGGAGGAACGTGCCGCCGAGGCCGGAGGCGGGGGCGGGGCCGGTGAGGGGGAGCCGGACGACGGGTCGGCGGACGGCACGACGTCGCTGAGACTGCTCCTGCTGTCGATGAGCGGCCCGCACGTCTCTGTCGCCGAGCCCGGCACGCCGGTGACGCTGGAGACGCACGCGGCCCGGGAACTGGCGGCGGCGGTGGGCGCGGCGCTCGACAACGTACGGGCGCACGTGGGCCCGGAGGCGCAGGCGTGGGTGCTGCTGGAGGAGGAGCCGGACGGCACGGTGGTGGTGACCGTACGGGACGACGGCCCCGGCATCCCCCGGGGCCGCCTGGCGGCGGCGGAGGCGGAGGGCCGCCTGGGCGTCGCCCAGTCCATCCGCGGGCGCCTGCGGGACCTGGGCGGCACGGCGGAGTGGGTCTCGACCCCCTCCCAGGGAACGGAAGTGGAACTGCGCCTCCCCCGCACCACCCCGACCCCCCACGGATGACCCCCCACCCCCAGCCCTCTCCCTCCGGGCAGGGCCGGGCCGGGGTCTGCCCCACGCCCCGGCTCCGCCGGGGACGGCGGGCCTGCCGTCGTGCGCGCGGCTCCCGCGGCGGGGCCCCGCCGTTGCGCTCTCGTCGTCCGTTCGCGTCGGCTCTCGCCGAAGGCGAGGCCCCCTGCGGGGCGCTACCCCGCTTCCGGGCCGGGCGGGGGCCGGGCTTGCTGCGCGTCCTGGTCCGGCCGAAGGCGGCCTGCCCTCGTGTGCGCCGTTTCAGGCGGTGGGGGCCCTGCCGGTCGCTGCCGTGGTCCGTTCGCGTCGGCTCTCGCCGGAGGCGAGAACCTGCCGCGGGGCGGCTTCCGCTTCCGGACCGGGCGGGGGCCGGCCCTGCCGCGTGTCCCGGTTCTGCCGGGGTGGCGGGGACCTGCCGGTCGGTGCCGTCGTCTCTTCGGCTCGGCTCTCGCCGGAGGCGAGGTCCCATCGGTGGCATCCGCCCCCGGTTTTGTCCTTCGGTCGCCGCGGGGGCGCGCAGTTCCCCTTTTCGCGTCCCGCGCCCGTGGCGCGCACCGCACACTTCGCGGGGTCGACGCTTCACCGCAACCCGCGAGTCCACCGCCGTGCCGGCTATCAAGCGGGGTGGCGCGGGGCATGCATCCCGTGGTTGCCGGGCCGTGTGCGGAGCCCTCAACTCGTACATCCGTACGCCCCCGCGGGAGGGCGATACGTGCCGCAACGAGCTGCATGAGCCACCATGGTCCCCGGACGTCGTCCGTCCGGTTGGAGCAGGGAGGGAGTCGAGGTGGTCGGAGAAGGCAGGGGCGCGGTCAAGGTGATGGTCGTCGACGACCACCCCATGTGGCGTGACGCCGTGGCCCGGGATCTGGCCGCGGCCGGGTTCTCCGTGGTGGCCACCGCCGGGGACGGGCCGCAGGCGGTGCGGCGGGCGCGGGCCGCGGGCCCCGACGTGCTCGTGCTGGATCTCAACCTGCCCGGTCTGCCCGGCGTGCAGGTGTGCCAGGAGGTCGTCGGCGCCCAGCCCGGCGTGCGGGTGCTCGTGCTGTCCGCCAGCGGCGAGCACGCCGACGTGCTCGAAGCCGTGAAGTCCGGCGCCACCGGCTATCTCGTGAAGTCCGCCAGCACCGAGGAGTTGATCGACGCCGTGGACCGCACCGCCCGGGGCGACGCGGTGTTCACGCCCGGCCTCGCCGGTCTCGTGCTCGGCGAGTACCGGCGGCTCGCCGGCGAGCCTGCCGCCGGTAACGACGACGAGCCCGAGGTGCCCAAGCTCACCGACCGCGAGACCGAGGTGCTGCGGCTCGTCGCCAAAGGGCTCTCGTACAAGCAGATCGCCGAGCGCCTTGTCATCTCCCACCGCACCGTCCAGAACCACGTGCAGAACACCCTTGGCAAGCTCCAGCTCCACAACCGCGTCGAGCTCGTCCGCTACGCCATCGAGCGCGGTCTCGACGACGACTGAGCCCGCCTCCCCCCTTACCCCTCGGGTCCCTCCCGCGAGTGAAGACCACCGCCGAATTGACAGGTTGGTGCGCGAATCCCGCCCGCTCCGTGTCGTGTGAGGTGGATCACCGTTAGCGTTGCTGCAGCGGGGTCACGACCGTCAGAAGGGAAACCTGTGATGCGGGTAGGAGTACTGACCGGGGGCGGTGACTGTCCCGGGCTCAACGCGGTCATCCGGGCCGTCGTCCGCAAGGGCGTTCAGGAGTTCGGGTACGAGTTCACCGGCTTCCGGGACGGCTGGCGCGGGCCGTTGGAAGCCGACACCGTCACCCTCGACATCCCCGCCGTCCGCGGCATCCTGCCGCGCGGCGGAACGATCCTCGGGTCGTCGCGTACCAACCCCCTGAAGGTCGAGGGGGGCATCAAGCGCATCAAGGAGAACATGGCGAAGCTGGAGGTGGACTCGCTCATCGCCATCGGCGGCGAGGACACCCTCGGCGTCGCCCAGCAGCTCGCCGACGAGTACGGCATCAAGGTCGTCGGCGTGCCGAAGACCATCGACAACGATCTTTCCGCCACCGACTACACCTTCGGCTTCGACACCGCGGTCAACATCGCGACCGAGGCCATCGACCGGCTGCACACCACGGCCGAGTCCCACATGCGCGTCCTCGTCGTCGAGGTGATGGGACGGCACGCCGGCTGGATCGCCCTGCACTCCGGGCTCGCCGGCGGCGCCAATGTGATTCTCATCCCCGAGCAGCGCTTCGACGTCGAGAAGGTCTGCGGCTGGGTGACCTCCCGCTTCAAGGCCAGCTACGCGCCGATCGTCTGTGTGGCGGAGGGCGCGATGCCCAAGGACGGCGACATGGTGCTCAAGGACGAGTCCCTGGACGCCTTCGGGCACGTCCGGCTGTCGGGCGTCGGCGAGTGGCTGGCGAAGGAGATCGAGCGTCGTACGGGCAAGGAGGCCCGTACGACGGTCCTGGGGCATGTGCAGCGCGGCGGCACGCCGAGCGCATACGACCGCTGGCTCGCCAGCCGCTTCGGGCTGCACGCGATCGAGGCGGTGCACGACGAGGACTGGGGCAAAATGGTCGCCCTGCAGGGCACGGACGTGGTGCGCGTGCCCCTCGCCGCCGCCACGGCGCGGATCAAGACGGTGGACCCCAAGCTGTACGAGGAGGTCGGCGTCTTCTTCGGCTGACCGGTGGTCCGGGCGGCGCCCCCGCATGACGCGGGGGCCGCCGCCCGGTACCCGGCGCTTCAGCCCCGTACCAGCACCGCCGCCAGCAACTGCCGTACCAGCCCGTCCCCGTTGAGCGTCAGCACCGACTCCGGATGGAACTGCACCCCGGCGAAGCCGGGACCGCGCAGCGCGTGCACGTCGCCGCTGTGCGGATCGCGGCTCAGCTCGACGCCGCGCGCCGCCGCCAGCGCCGCCGCGGTGTCCGCGTCGCAGCGGGCGGTGTACGTGCTGTAGAAGCCGACCGTCTCCGGCCTGCCGAAGAAGTCGATCTCCTCCTGCGCCCCCTGGTACGGCACGTCCTTGCGGACCAGGGGCAACCCCAGTTCGGCGGCGAGGAGTTCGTGGCCCAGGCAGACGCCGAGCAGGCCGTGCCGGTGGCCGGCCAGCAGCTCGCCGGCCAGCCCGCGCAGCAAGCGCATCCGCGGGTCGGCGGTGTCCGCGGGGTCGCCGGGGCCGGGCCCGAGCACCACCGGGCCCTCATGCGCCAGCGCCGCGTCGCGTACGCCGGGCGCGTCGAAGCGGCGTACGTCCACCTCCGCGCCGGAGGCGCGCAGGACGTGGGCGAGCATCGCCGTGAACGTGTCCTCGCCGTCGACCACCAGCACCCGCCCGGGTGTCCGCCCGGCCGCCGCCGGGCCCGCGGGCTCCACCCCCTGCATGCGCAGCCAGAACGGCGACAGCCGCGTCCTGCGGGCCGCGAGCGCCGCCTGCACCTCCGGGTCCGCCGCGAAGCCCGGCCCGGCCCCGCCCGCCGGCCGCGCGGGCGCGGGGCGTACGCCGAGCGCGGCCAGCACCCCCGCGGCCTTGGCGTGGGTCTCGGCGACCTCGTCGGCCGGCCGGGAGCCCCGGACCAGCGTGGCGCCCACGGGGACCCGCAGCAGGCCGTCCGCGCCGATGTCGGCGGTGCGGATGAGGATGGGGGAGTCCAGGGTCTGTGCGCCGCCGGCGTCGCGGCCGAGGAGGGCGAGCGCGCCCGCGTAGTAGCCGCGGCCCCTGCCGTCCCGGCCGGGGGGCTCGTAGCGCTCGATGACGCGGCAGGCGTTCTCCACCGGCGAGCCGGTCACCGTCGCGGCGAACATCGTCTCGCGCAGCACGTCGCGCACGTCGAGCGCGGTGCGCCCGCGCAGCTCGTACTCGGTGTGCGCCAGGTGCGCCATCTCCCTCAGCCGCGGCCCGACGACCACGCCCCCTTCCCGGGCGACGGTGCACATCATCTTCAGCTCCTCGTCGACGACCATGGAGAGCTCCTCGATCTCCTTGGCGTCGTGCAGGAACGCCAGCAGCCCGCTCCGGCCGGGGCCGCCGGCCGGGTAGCGGTAGGTGCCGCTGATGGGGTTCATCACGACGGTGCCGCCGGTCATCCGCACGTGCACCTCGGGGCTGGCGCCGACGAGGGTGCGCACGCCGGGGCGGTGCACGACGAAGGTCCAGTACGCGCCCTGCTCACCGGCCAGCAGCCGGCGGAAGAGGGCGAGCGCGTCGGCGGCGCCGAAGCCGTCCACGCGGCCCTCGTAGGTGCGCCGGATGACGAAGTTGGCGCCCTCGCCGGTGCCGATCTCGTCGGCGAGGACGCGGCCCACGATCCCGGCGTACTCCTCGTCCGGTACGTCGAAGCCGCCGCCGGTGACCCGGACGGCGTGCGCCGGCAGGGCGTCGAGCAGGGCGGCGGCGGGCACCTCGTGGACCTCGTCGGGGACGAGGACGGCCAGCGGGGTGCCGTCGTCGCGGACGTCGAAGCCGCGCTCGCGGATCTGCCGGTACGGCACGAGCGCGAGCGCCCCGGCGGCGCCGGGAGCCGTGCCGTCGGGGATGTCCGCGAGCCGGTCCACCTCGTGGACGGAGCCGAGGAGAACCTCGACGGGGGCGTCGGGGCGTCCCGGGGTGCGGCGGCGCAGGACGGCGAACGGCGGGGCGCCGTCGGCCAGCAGCCGGCTGACCAGAGCGGCGGCGTCCGGACCGGTGTCCGTACCGGCGCCCGGGCGCCCGTCCGGGCCGGTGGCCGGGGCGGCGGGCGGGGCAGCGTCCGGCGCCGCGCCGGGGGCGGCAGCCGCCGTTCCGGGCCTTCCGTCCCCGTCCCCGGGGTGGCCCTGTGGTCGTGACCTGGGGTGATGCTGCACGGGTCGTTCCTTCCTGCGACGGAGGGACCGACCCCCGGACACACCGAAGGCCGCCCCTCGGGCGGCCTTCGCGGAGTCTTCGTGGGTACGCGCGATCAGGTGGCCGCCGGTCGGACGGGCCACCACCAGGTGCGGGCATCGAGCGCGTACATGGCGCACACCCTAGCGGACCCGTGCGCGTCCAACCGCTCACTGTCTGCTCCGTCTCATCTGTCGGTCACCGGCCGGGGCTGTGCGGGCGAACCCGTAATCTGGGTTCCGTGACTGTCAACGCCGAACCCGCCACGAGCACCGCCGGTATTCCCCAGACCTGGCGCGACCTGCCCGCGGCGCAGCAGCCCGACTGGCCGGACCCCGCGGCTCTGCGCGACGTGACCGCGGAGCTGCAGTCGTATCCGCCGCTGGTCTTCGCCGGCGAGTGCGACCAGCTGCGTGACCAACTGGGCGCCGTCGCCCGCGGCGAGGCGTTCCTGCTGCAGGGCGGTGACTGCGCGGAGGCGTTCGACGCGGTCTCGGCCGAGCACATCAGGAACAAGCTCAAGACGCTGCTGCAGATGAGCGCCGTGCTCACGTACGCCGCGTCCGTCCCGGTCGTCAAGGTCGGCCGGATCGCCGGGCAGTACTCGAAGCCCCGCTCCAAGCCGACCGAGACCCGTGACGGCGTCACCCTGCCCGTCTACCGGGGCGACTCCGTCAACGGTTTCGAGTTCACCCCCGAGTCGCGCACGCCGGACCCGGAGCGGCTGAAGCGGATGTACCACGCCTCGGCGGCCACGCTGAACCTGGTGCGCGCCTTCACCACCGGTGGCTACGCGCACCTGCGCCAGGTGCACGCCTGGAACCAGGACTTCGTCCGCTCCTCGCCCTCCGGCCAGCGGTACGAGGCTCTGGCCCGCGAGATCGACCGGGCGATGAGCTTCATGCACGCCTGCGGCGTGGACCCGGAGGAGTTCAAGACCGTCGAGTTCTTCTCCTCGCACGAGGCGCTGATCCTCGACTACGAGTCGGCGCTGACCCGCATCGACTCGCGCACCGGCAAGCTCTACGACGTCTCCGGCCACATGGTCTGGATCGGCGAGCGCACCCGGCAGCTCGACCACGCGCACATCGAGTTCGCCTCCCAGGTCAGCAACCCCGTCGGGGTCAAGCTGGGCCCGACGACCACCCCGGAGGACGCGCTCGCGCTGATCGACCGCCTCGACCCGGAGCGGATCCCGGGTCGGCTGACGTTCGTCAGCCGGATGGGCGCCGACAAGGTGCGCGACCGGCTGCCCGAGCTGGTGGAGAAGGTCACCGCCTCCGGCGCCCAGGTGGCGTGGGTGTCCGACCCGATGCACGGCAACACCTTCGAGGCCGCCTCCGGCCACAAGACGCGCCGCTTCGACGACGTGCTGGACGAGGTCAAGGGCTTCTTCGAGGTGCACAAGGCGCTCGGCACCCACCCCGGCGGCATCCACGTGGAGCTGACCGGCGACGACGTGACCGAGTGCGTCGGCGGCGGGGACGAGATCTTCGTCGACGATCTGCACCAGCGCTACGAGACGGCGTGCGACCCGCGGCTCAACCGCAGCCAGTCGCTCGACCTGGCGTTCCTGGTCGCGGAGATGTACCGCGACCAGTGAGCCGGCCGGCCGCGGCGTAACGCACGTCACGGCAGGGCACCTCTTCACCAGATCCCCGGGCCAGGTAAGGTTAGGGTTACCTAATCATCCCGACCCGGGGGTTCGTGTGTTCGTGTGCTCGTGCTTCGGCATCACCGAGGAGCAGGTGCGCGAGCACGCCTCCGCCGGGCGCTGCACCCCCCGCCAGATCGCCTCGGAGTGCAAGGCGGGCACGGACTGCGGCTCATGCGTGCGCCGGATCCAGGCGCTGCTCGGCCGCGGCGCCGGCTGCGCCCGCCGGGAGCTGCTGGAGGGCCGGCAGCCGGCGGGCGCGAACAGCGCCGTGCCGGTGGCCGCCGGGAGAGCGGTGGCCGGGAACGCGGTCACGGTCGAGGCCGCGGTCGAAGCCGCCGCGGAGGCCGCCGCCGACGTCCCCGTCGCACTGGTGCGCGGGGCCGCCTGATCCTCCGGTGCGTACCGGGATCGCTCAGTCCGGCTGCTCGATCTGCTGCGCGATGTACAGCGCCTCACCGAGCTTCTCGATGAGGTCGAGCTGGGTGTCGAGGTAGTCGATGTGGTGCTCCTCGTCCGCCAGGATCGACTCGAAGATGTTCGCGGAGGTGATGTCGCTCTTGGCGCGCATCAGCTCGATCCCGCGGCGCAGCCGGTCGATCGCCTCCACCTCGATCTGCCGGTCGGCTGTGAACATCTCGGTGACCGTCTGGCCGACCCGGACGTGGAAGAGCCGCTGGTAGTTCGGCAATCCGTCCAGCAGCAGAATGCGGTCCGTCAGGATCTCCGCGTGCTTCATCTCGTCGAACGACTCGGACCTGGTGTACTTCGCCAGCTTCGTCCAGCCGAAGTTCTCCTGCATCTTCGCATGCAGGAAGTACTGGTTGATCGCTGTCAGCTCGGCCGTGAGCTGCTCGTTCAGGAATTCCAGCACCTCGGGGTCACCCTGCATGGCCGGGACTCCTCTCCGCATGGGTCGGGCAGGTCAGGGGCGCATCCTCGCATTCGAAGGCATGGGCGATCCAGTAAGTGCAGGCTTATCCGGGTTGCCCTCATCCGGGGCGGAGCGCCCCCGGTCATGACCATGCGCAAGCGTCTGCCACCATGGGGGTCATGGGTCAGTCGGAGCGGCACGAGGGGGGCCTGCCTCCTGGCCAGCGGCTGCAGCGCGGCTGGCCCGTGACGCACTACGGCCCGGTGCCGCGGTTCAAGCCCGACCGGTGGGAGCTGCAGGTCTTCGGGGCCACAAAGGACGGGGCGAAACGGTCCCTCACCCACGACGAGTTCACGGCGCTGCCGTACGCCACCGTCGTCGGCGACCTGCACTGCGTGACGAAGTTCAGCATGCTCGGCGCGGAGTGGGGCGGGGTGCGGGCCCGTACGCTCCTCGACCTCGCACCGCCCGCGCCCGAGGTCACGCACGTGATGGTCTGGGCGGAGTACGGCTTCAGCTCCAATCTGCGGCTCGCGGACTTCGCCGATGAGGACACGATCTTCGCCACGCACAAGGACGGCGAGCCGCTGACCGCCGAGCACGGCTTCCCGGTCAGGCTCGTGGTGCCGCACCTGTACGCCTGGAAGGGCCCGAAGTGGGTGCGCGGCGTGGAGTACATGACCGCCGACCGCCGCGGGTTCTGGGAGGAGCGCGGTTATCACAACGTGGGCGACCCGTGGCGCGAGCAGCGCTACTCCTACCAGGAGGAGCCGGGCGACGGGCCCGACCTCTAGCCCCGCTACGGCCCCGAGGGCTCCCGCAACTCCTTCAGCAGCGCGATGTCCGCCGCCGCCCTGGGGCCCTCCGGTCCGCCGCCGGGGGTCTCGATGATCAGCGGTACGCCGTCCATCGCGGGATGCCGGATCAGCTCGCGGAAGGGCCCGGCGCCGATCCGTCCGGCGCCGATGTTCTCGTGCCGGTCCAGGTGCGAGCCGGCCGCGGCCTTGGAGTCGTTCGCGTGCACAAGCCGCAGCCGTCCCGGGCCCGCCACCTCCACCAGCTCGTCGAGCACCTGCTTCGCGCCGCCGTTCGCCGCCAGGTCGTGGCCGGCGGCGAAGACGTGGCAGGTGTCGAGGCAGACGCCGAGCCGCGGGTGCCTGTCCAGCAGGTCCAGATAGGCGCCCAGCTCCGGCAGCCGGGAGCAGAGGGAGAAGCCCTGCCCCGCGGTCGGCTCCAACAGCAGCGCGGGCGCGCCGGGGTCGTCGCCCAGCTCGTCGAGGAGCGGCAGGGTCAGCTCCCGTACCTGCGCGAGCGCGGTCTCGCGGGGCCGTCCTCCGGTCGCCGAGCCGGTGTGGACCACGACGCCGCGGGCGCCGATGTCCCGGCCGCGGCGCAGGGAGTGCCGCAGCGAGGCGACGGAGTTCTCCGCGGTCGCCGGGGTGTGCGAGCCGAGGTTGATCAGATACGGGGCGTGCACGTACACCGGGATGCCGTCCTCGGCGCAGCGCCTGCGGAACTCCTCGTCCTGCGCCGGGTCGCCGGGCGGCGTCGCCCAGCCGCGGGCGTTGGCGACGAAGACCTGGACGGCCTCCGCGCCGATCCGGCGCGCGTGCGTCAGCCCTTTGGCGGCCAGGCCGCCGGCGACGGGCACATGGCTGCCGACGGGGTTCCGGGCGCGCGGAGCGGGCCGCTCCGGCTGTGCTTCAGGGGGCGTACGGGGGGACACGTCACCTCACCCAGAGGGTTATCTCGCTTCCGCGCGGCGCCTCGTCGCCGCCGTCCACGGACTGCCGCCAGACCGTGTCGCCGAAGAAGATCTGGTTCACGTCCACGGAGAAGCCGGCGTCCTCCAGCGCCTCCTCGGCTTCGTCGAGGTTCAGGTCGACCACGTCCGGGACCTCCAGCAGCTCCGGGCCCTTGGAGATCGTCAGCGTGACCTTGTCGCCCTCGCCCAGCTCGGAACCCGGCTCCGGCGAGGTCTCCGCGACCGTGCCGGCGTCCTCCTCCGAGTGCACCGTCTCCTGCTCGACCTCGACCGTCAGCCCTTCCTCGCGCAGCTCCTCGGCGGCGTCGTCCTGGTCGTCCCCGATGACGTCCGGGACCTCGATGGGCGCGCCGCGGCTGACGACCATCGCGACCGCCCGGCCGGCCTTGATCTTCTCGCCGTCCGCGGGCCTGGTGCTGATCACGCGCCCGGCGGGCAGCTCCTCGCTGAACGCCTCCTGCGTCACGCCCGGCTTCAGCCCGGCGTCGCGCAGCTTGTCCCTGGCCTCGTCGAGCGGGAGCGCGTACAGCTCGGGGATCTCGACGATCTCCGGGCCCTTGGAGAGGACCACCGTCACGGAGTCGCCCTGACGGATGCGGTTGCCGCCCTCGGGGTCGGTGCGGATGACGAGGCCGGGCTTCACGGTGTCGCTGAAGTCCTCCCTGACCTCCGCGTCCAGGTCCTCGCCGGAGAGCATGCTCCGCGCCTCGCTCTCGGTCTTGCCGAGCACGAAGGGGACCTTGGTGAACTGCCCGGAGTTGATGTACCAGACCCCCACGCCGACGCCCAGCACCAGCACCGCCGCCAGCAGTGCCAGCAGTCCGATCCGCGGCTTGGCGCGGCCCGGCTGCGCGGGGGTGCCGGGAGCCCTCGGGCCGGACGGCGGCTCGGCGGTGGTGTCCTCGGGGCCCGCGGCGGGCGTCTGGAGCACGCTGGTGACGTTCAGCCGCTCCCGCCCCGCCGGCCCCGCCGGGCTCGGTACCACGGCCGTTCGGTCCTCGGAGCCGATCCGCTCCTCCGCGACGGCCTGCGGCGGCACCGCGTCCAGCTCCGCGTCGGTGAGCTGCGCGCGGGTGCCCCGCACCTGCGACAGCAGCTCCACGGCGTCCACGGGGCGCGCCTCGCGGACGCGTGCGGCGGCGGTGAGGACCAGGTCGTCCAACTGCCCGGGCAGTCCCGGGACGGCCGCGGACGGCGGCTCGACGTCCTCGTGCAGGTGCTGGTAGAGCACGTGTGCGGCGTGCTCGCCGGCGTGCGGCTTGGCGCCGGTGAGCATCTCGTAGAGCATCACGCCGCAGGCGTACACGTCGACCCGGGGGTCGGCGGTGCCGCGTTCGATCTGTTCGGGCGCCAGATACGACACGCTGCCGAGCACGGTGCCGGTGGAGGCGGTGGTATGGGTGTTCACGGCGCGGACGAGCCCGAAGTCGGCGACCTTGACGCGGCCGTCGTCGCCGATGAGGACGTTCTCCGGCTTCATGTCGCGGTGGACGAAACCGGCCCGGTGCGCGGCACCGAGCGCGGCGAGCACGGGCTCCAGGATGTCCAGCGCGGCCCGCGGCTGCAGGGCGCCGCGGTCGTTCAGCACGTCGCGCAGGGTGCAGCCCGGGACGTACTCCATGGCCAGGAAGACGTGCGGGCTGTCGGTGCCCTGGTCGTAGACGCCCACGACGTTCGGGTGGGCGAGCCCGGCGACGGACTTGGCCTCCAGGATGAACCGCTGGACGAAGGAGGCGTCGGCGGCGAGCGAGGGGTGCATGACCTTGACGGCGACCACCCGGTCGAGCCGGGTGTCCAGCGCCCGGTAGACCGTGGCCATGCCGCCGGCGGCGATGCGTGCGTCGACGCGGTAGCGCCCGTCGAGCGTCTGCCCGACCATGGGGTCGTCCCACCCTCCCGGCGGATGGGGGGACGGGTCCAGAGTCGTGTCCACGAGGCGCAGTCTACGAGGTGAGCGACGCGTTCCCGTCACCGTTGTGCTGCAGTACGTTCCCGATGGCGTGCCGATCCCCGCGGGGTGCCGGTGCCGCTACCGGATCCGGGAGTTCACGCGAACGCGGGCCGCTCCGGGTCCGGCTCCGGGCCCAGCTCCGCCACGCCGGCGGACGGGGACGACGCGCGCGCGAAGTGCCGGCGCGGGATGCGCCCCGCGCGCGCGGCGAGCCGGCCCGCGGTGATCGCGTGCCGCATCGCCGCCGCCATCAGCTCCGGCTCCTGCGCCCGCGTCACCGCGGACGCCAGCATCACCGCGTCGCAGCCCAGCTCCATCGCCTGCGCGGCGTCGGAGGCGGTGCCGGCGCCGGCGTCGAGGATGACGGGCACTCCGGCGGCCTCGGTGATGAGCTGGAAGTTGTGCGGATTGCGGATGCCGAGCCCGGAGCCGATGGGGGAGCCCAGCGGCATCACGGCGGCGCAGCCGGCGTCCTCCAGCCTGCGGGCGAGCACGGGGTCGTCGTTGGTGTACGGGAGCACGGTGAAGCCGTCGTCGACGAGCGTCTCGGCGGCGGCCAGCAGCTCGACGGGGTCGGGCAGCAGGGTGCGCTCGTCGGCGATGACCTCCAGCTTCACCCAGTCCGTGCCGAGCGCCTCGCGGGCGAGCCGGGCGGTGAGGACGGCCTCGCCCGCGGTGTGGCAGCCGGCGGTGTTCGGCAGCACGCGGATTCCGTGGCGGCGCAGCACGTCGAGCACGGAGCCCTGCACGCCGGGGTCGACGCGGCGCATCGCGACGGTGGTCAGCTCGGTTCCGGAGGCGAGGAGGGCACGCTCCATGATCTCCAGGCTGCTCGCGCCGCCGGTGCCCATGATGAGGCGGGAGGAGAAGCGGACGCCGGCGAGGGTGAGGGGGTCGGCGGCCTGCTCCGCGGCTGCGGTGCCCGGCGCGTCCGGGGCGTCTGCGGTGCCGGTGACGGTGGCGGTTTGGGTCATGGTGGGTCAGCCTCCCTGGACCGCGGTGAGGATCTCGACGCGGTCGCCGTCGCCGAGGGTGGTGGTGGGCCAGCTTCCGCGCGGCACGACGTCCTCGTTGACCGCGGCGGCGACGCCGCTGGGGGCGGCGGTGACGTCCCTGACGAGGACGTCGAGGGTGAGGCCGGCGGTGATCTCGCGGGGGGTGCCGTTCACGGTGACGGTCGGTGAGTCGGTCCGGGCGTCGCTCCGGGTCTCGGTGCGGGCCCGGGTACGGGCCGGTGTGGCGTCCTCGGTCATGGCTGGTGCCCTTCGTGCTGCCGGTGGGTGCGGCCGAACCGGGTGGCCGCGAACGGGCGGGCCACCTCGGGGAGTTCTCCGCCGGTGAGCACGGCGGCGAGCGCGTCGCCGGTGACCGGGGTGAGGAGCACCCCGTTGCGGTGGTGGCCGGTGGCCAGGTGCAGCCCCGCCAGGGCGGTGGGGCCCAGCAGCGGCGCGTTGTCGGGGGAGCCGGGGCGCAGCCCGGCGCCGGTCTCGACGAGCGGCAGCTCCGTGAGCCCGGGCAGCAGCTCGTGCGCGTCGCGCAGCAGCTCGTACACGCCGCCGGCGGTGACGGTGGTGTCCCAGCCCAGCTCCTCGCTGGTGGCACCGATGACCAGCTCGCCGCTGGTCCGCGGCACCAGGTACACGCTGCTGCCGCGGACCACGGCCCGTACCGTACGGGAGAGAAACGGCGCCCCGGTGCGGGGCATCCGCAGCCGCAGGACCTGCCCCTTCACCGGCCGCACCGGCGGCCGTACCGCCTCCGGCACCCCCGCCAGCCGGCCGCTGCGGCTGCCGGCGGCCAGCACCGTCTGCCCGGCGTCGATCCGCGTGCCGTCCGCCAGCTCCGCGCCTGCCGCCCGCCCGTCCGGGCCCGCGGCGTCCCCAGCCACGCGGAGCCGTGCCGCGAGGCTGCGGTGGAAGGCGACCCCGGCCCGCTCGCAGGCGGTGACCAGTGCCGCGGTCAGCAGCCGCGGGTCCGTCTGGTGGTCGCCGTCGACGCGCAGCCCGCCGCGTATCCCGGGCGCGAGCATCGGCTCCAGCCGGCGGCACTCGCTGCCGCTCAGCCACGCGGTTTCCAGCCCCAGCCGCTGCTGGAAGCCGTGCAGTTCGCGCAGTTGGGCGCGGTCGTCCGCGTCGAGCGCGACGGACAGTGCGCCGCAGCGGCGGTAGCCGATGTCCCGGCCCGACGCCTCCGTGAGTTCGGCCGCGAACGCCGGATAGCGCTCCGCGGAGGCCAGGTTGAGCGCCAGCAGCGCTTCCTCGCCGTAGTGCAGTTCGGTGACCGCGGCGAGCATCCCGGCCGCGACCTGGGCGGCGCCGCCGCCGGGAGCGGGGTCGGCGACCGCGGTGGCCAGGCCGCGGCGGGCCGCCTGCCACGCGGTGACCAGGCCGATGACGCCTCCGCCCACGACGAGGACGTCGTACGTGTCATCCGCCCGGCGTGGTGCGCCGGTTGGGCCCGCCGTGGGTGCCGCCGCGGGTTCTGGCCCTGCTTCTGCCGGTGCTTCTGTCGGTGCTTGTGTCGGCGGTTGCGTCGGTGCTTCCGTCGGGGATGTGTCGCGTGGCCGCATGGGCGCGGTGCCCCTCCCTTCGCCGGCATGACCCGGATCAGGTTCGTACGGTCGGGGGCCGCCAGCCCCCCTCTCAGCCCGGTGCGCCGGGCTCCCGCGAGTTCTTCCGGGCCACCCTAACTCCGTACGCCCGGCGGCTGTAAGGGAGCCTCGCGCGTGGGCCCGGCGCGCGGGGCGGCGAACAGATGCGGCATACAGTGATCGTGTGACCGACGCAGAACCGGGCCGCGGCCCCGCCGCGGACTCCACCGCCCGTCCGGCCGGCACCGGCACCGTCATCGTCGGCGCCGGCATGGCCGGTGTGCAGACCGCCGTCGCGCTGCGCGAGCAGGGGTACGCGGGCGCCGTCACCCTCGTCGGCGCGGAGCCGCACGATCCCTACGACCGGCCGCCGCTGTCGAAGGCGGTGCTGCTCGGCAAGGCGGAGGGCTCGGCGTTCGAGATCGACTTCGCGGAGTACGGCATCGGGCTGCGGCTGGGGCTGCACGCCGACCGGCTGGACACCGCGGGCCGGCTGCTGGAGACGGACGCCGGGCCCGTGCCGTACGAGAAGCTGGTCCTGGCCACCGGCGCGGCGCCCGTTCCGCTGCCCGGCGCCCCGGCCGGCGACACGCCCGGCGTGCACCTGCTGCGCACCCTGGACGACGCGGCGCGGCTGCGCGCGGCGCTCGTGCGGCGCAGCCGGATCCTGGTGGTCGGCGCGGGCTGGATCGGCGCGGAGCTGACCACCGCGGCGCGCGAGCAGGGCTGCGAGGTGACGGTCGTGGAGGCGGCCCGGCATCCGCTGGCGGCGGCGTTTCCCGCGCGGGTCGCGGCGCCCATGGCCGGGTGGTACGAGGAGAGCGGCGCCCGGCTGCTGACGGGCCGCCGGGTGGAGCGCGTCGAGAGCGCGGGCGAGGGCGGCCCGGTCGCGGTGGTCCTGGACGACGGGACGGAGCTGACCGCCGACGCCGTCGTCGTCGGCATCGGCGCCCGCCCCGCCACCGAATGGCTCGCCCGCTCCGGCGTCGAGCTGGACGGGGACGGCGCGGTGCGGGCCGACGAGCGGCTGCGTACGAACGTGCCCGGCGTCTGGGCGGTGGGCGACTGCGCCTCGTTCCCGTCCGCGCGCTACGGCGAGCGGCTGCTGATCCACCACTGGGACAACGCCCTGCAGGGCCCGGCGACCGTCGCGGCGGACATCGCGGGGGCGCCGGGCGGGGTGTACGACCCGGTGCCGTACTTCTGGTCCGAGCAGTTCGGGCGCTTCGTGCAGTACGCCGGCCACCACACGGGCGACGACGAGCTGCTGTGGCGCGGCGATCCGCACGGGGCGTCGTGGTCGGCGTGCTGGCTGCGCTCGGGGCGGCTCATCGCGCTGCTGGCCGTCGGCCGGCCGCGGGACCTCACCCAGGGGCGCAAGCTGATCCACGCCGGCGCCGCCCTCGACCGCGACCGCGCCGCCGACCCGGCCGTACCGCTGAAATCGGCCGCGCTCTGACACCCCGGGCGCGCCCGGGACCGCGCCGCGCCCGCGGATCCGTGGATGTTTCGCGGTGGTTTGCCATCTTTTGGCGCTGCCCTGTACCGACGGGCGGCCCGAGATGGCAGGCTGGGGGTGTGACCGAGTTTGATGCGAAGATCGATGCTCTCGTCCCCTCCTGGCTCACCCTTCCCGACGTCGCGGAGATGCTCGGCGTCGAGGTGACCCGCGTGCGGCAGTTGGTCAAGGAAGGCCAGTTGATCGCGGTGCGGCGGGGTGAGAACAACACGCTGCAGGTGCCCGCCGAGTTCATCGGCGAGGGGAAGGTCGTCAAGGGCCTCACCGGCACTCTGACGCTGCTCAAGGACGACGGCTTCAGCGACGCCGAGGCGCTGGAGTGGCTGTTCACTCCCGACCCCTCGCTCCCGGGGACTCCCGCGCAGGCGCTGCGCGAGAACCGCGGGACGGAGGTCAAGCGCAGGGCGCAGGCGCTGGCTGTGTAACCTCGCGGGGCCGGGCGCCGCACGCGCGGGTCCGGCCCCGCGACCGTACGAGGGGGGAGCGTCGCATGACGGCCGGAGACACCGCCCGTGCCGGCGGGGACGCCCGCGCACGGCTCGGCGCCGCACAGCTCTATCTGTGCACCGATGCGCGGACCCGCCAGGGCGACCTGCCCGAGTTCCTCGACGCCGTGCTGGCCGCCGGCGTGGACATCGTCCAACTGCGCGAGAAGGGCATGGAGGCGCGCGAGGAGCTGGCGCACCTGGAGGTCTTCGCCGACGCCTGCCGCCGGCACGGCCGGCTGCTCGCGGTCAACGACCGCGCCGACGTGGCCCACGCCGCCGGTGCCGACGTCCTGCACCTGGGCCAGGGCGACCTGCCCGTGCCGGCCGCCCGCGCCATACTCGGCGACGCGCCCGGCGACGCGCTGATCGGCCGCTCCACCCACGCCGAGGCGGAGACCCGCGCCGCGGCCCAGGAGCCGGGCGTCGACTACTTCTGCACCGGCCCCTGCTGGCCCACCCCCACCAAGGCGGGGCGGCCCGCGGCCGGCCTCGGCCTCGTCCGGTACGCGGCGGGGCTCGGCACCGACCGGCCGTGGTTCGCCATCGGCGGAATCGACCTCGGAAATCTCGACGAGGTCCTGGCGGCGGGCGCCCGCCGCGTCGTCGTCGTCCGCGCGCTCACGGCGGCGGAGGACCCCGGAGCTGCGGCGGGGGAGTTCGTGCGGCGGCTGCGGGCGGCCCGGAACGGTGACGTCCGGTAGTCGCCGGACCGCTTCCCGGCGCCGTGTCCTGTGCCGGGCCTCCAGTCGCCGTCTTGGGCCCGGAGGTGACCGGCGGTTAACCTGCCCCGTATGGCCACTGGCATCGCTTCGACCAGGAATGATCGCGCAGTCACTGTTCGTGAACTGCTCGCGTCCGGCAAGCAGTCGTTTTCGTTCGAGTTCGCCGCCCCGAAAACCGAGAAAGGCGAGCGGACCCTCTGGAACGCCGTGCGGCGCATCGAGGCCGTACAGCCGACGTTCGTCTCCGTGACGTACGGCGCCGGCGGCTCGTCCCGCGAGGGAACGGTCCGTGCCACCGAGCGCATCGCCACCGACACCACGCTCACGCCCGTGGCGCACCTCACCGCGGTCGACCATTCCGTCGCCGAACTCCGCAACGTCATCGGCCAGTACGCGGGCGCGGGCATCCGTAACATGCTCGCCGTCCGAGGCGACCCCCCCGGCGACCCGATGGGGGAGTGGGTCGCGCACCCGCAGGGGGTGGCCTACGCCGCGGACCTGGTCCGGCTGATCAAGGAGTCGGGCGACTTCTGCGTCGGCGTCGCGGCCTTCCCCGAGCGGCATCCGCGGTCCACGGACTGGGACACCGACATCCGGCACTTCGTCGACAAGTGCCGTGCGGGCGCGGACTACGCGATCACCCAGATGTTCTTCCACGTCGACGACTACCTGCGGCTGCGCGACCGGGTGGCCGCCGCCGGCTGCTCGACGCCGATCATCCCGGAGATCATGCCGGTCACCAACGCCCGGCAGATCCAGCGGTTCGCCGAGCTGAGCGGGGCCACGTTCCCGCCGGAGCTCGCGGATCGGGTTCTCGCGGTCGAGGACGACCGGGCCGCGGTACGCTCCATTGGCATCGAGTACGCCACGGACATGTGCGAGCGGCTGATGTCCGAGGGGATCCCCGGACTGCACTTCATTACGCTGAACCACTCCACGGCAACGCTGGAGATATACCAGAACCTCGGACTGCACCGGCGGTCCTGAGGGAAGGCACCACCAAGCGGGGGCGGAAGAGAGGCACGTGATGGGCGACTTGGCCTGGTTGGCCCTCTATGCCATGTTCGGGCTTGTCGCGCTGTGGCTGCTCTGGGAAGTGCTGATGCAGTACAAGGCCCCGCTGCGCTGGCGCGCGCTGGCCTTCGTCGGCTTCCTGTGCGTGGTACTCGGCGTGCTCATGCCCTCGGTGGCCGTCATCGGCGTGGGCGTCGTGGTGTTCGCGCTGGGACAGACCAAGGTCACGCTCTCCTATCGCAGCGGTTTCTCCGACGGCTGGGCGATGAACAAGCGCGGGGAGGGCGAGGAAGACGGCGACGGGTACGACGAGGGGGCGTACGACGCCCGCCAGGCGCCGCCCGCGGAGCGCGGGGCCCCCTACCCGCCGTACGAGCCGGAGCACGCGCCGCCCGTCCCCGCCGCGCAGGAGCAGACCAGCCAGTTCTCGCCGTTCGGCGGCGAGGAGGCGTTCGCGGGCGCCGCCCCCGCCCAGCAGGCATACGCGGACGGCTACGACTCGTACGGCAAAGGCTACGACTCCGGCAGCTACGCGACCACGTCCGCGTACGACTCCGGCAGCTACCCCACGACCTCCGCCTACGACTCCGGCAGCTACGCCACCACCTCCGCGTACGACACCGGCACCCACGCCACCACCTCCGCCTATGACACCGGCAGCCACGCGACCACCTCGGGTTACGAGGCCGGGGGCTACGCCACGAACGGCGCCGGGATGAACGGCTACGGGCAGGACCAGCAGATATATCCGGACGGCGGCGGCTACGGCACCGAGCACCAGTACGCCGGATACGACGCCGCCGCCCCCGCCCCCGCCGGCTACGCGGACCCCTACAGCGGCACGGAGTACGCCGCTCCGGCCCCGCCGCCGTACTACGACTCCACGCAGGGCGGCCCGCAGCCGTACGACACGGGGGGCGCCGGCTACCCGGGCTACGACCAGCAGCAGTACGCGCAGTACCCCGAGGGCTACGACACCGGCCGGCAGCCGGCGTACGGCCAGGAGAACTACGGGACGCCGGCGGACGGCGTCTGGATGCCGCAGCAGCGCGACGCGGACCCGCTGGGCACCGAGGACCCGTACGCCCAGCAGCAGAATTACCCGGGCTACGAGCAGCAGTACCGCTACTGACCCCGCCGCCCCCGGCGGCCACCGCGCCCCGGTGAAGCGTCAGCGGGAGCCGCGGAAGTCCGCGCCCTCCATGATCAGCCCCGCGACCAGGGCCCCCGACATCCCCGCGTGCGCCGGCCCGCCGCCCGGGTGCGACCAGCCGCCGACCGCATAGAGACCCGGCACGGCCGTGGCGTTCGCCCGTGCCAGGTACGCGCCCCCGGCGCCGGCCAGGGCGGGCCCCGGCACCGCGCCGCCCGGAGCACCCGTCTCCGCGGCGATGTCCGCGGGCGTACGCACCTCGCGCCACAGCACCCGCTCCGCGAGCCCCGGCACCGCACGCCCGGCCGCCGCCACCATCCGGTCCGCGAAGGCCTCCGCGGCCTTCTGACCGCCCTCCGCCGTCCACGCCCCGGCCGGGACGACGGCGGTGAGCGTCAGGGCCTCGTGTGCGCCCTCCGGGCGCTGAGCGGGGTCGTCGGGGCGCAGGACGGTGACGGTGGGGGTCACGTCGGCCCCGGGCCGCCCGTCGAAGATCCAGGCCAGTTCGCGCGCCGCGTCCGGCGCGTGTACGACGGTGCGGTGCACGGCGTCGCCGTCGCGGGCGCCGCGCAGCGCCAGGCACACGGTCATCCGCGCGGGCACGGGCCGCGCCGGCGGCGCGTCGTCCTCGTCCGCGCCGGGCGCCAGCTCCGCCAGCCGGGCCCGCGGCACCCCGGCGATCACCGCGTCGGCGTCCACCCGCCCGCCGCCGGCCAGTTCGAGGCCCGCCGCCCGGCCGTCCGCGCCCACCCGGACGCCGGTCACCTCCGTGCCGAACGCGAACTCGATCCCGCGCTCCAGACAGCGCTCGTACAGCGCGTCCGCCAGCGCCCGCATGCCCCCGCGCACGTACCAGGTGCCGAAGGTCTCCTGCACGTACGGCAGCATCGCCACGCCCGCGGGCGCGCGGCGCGGGTCGAACCCGTAGGCCAGGGCGTGCTGCGCGAGCATCGTCCCCAGCGCGGGGTACGGACCCAGCTCGTCCGCGCCGACCGCGGCCACGGTGGCGGGCGGGGCGGGCCGGCGCGGGCCGCGCAGCCGGCGCAGCAGCCCGCGCCCGGCGGGCGGCGGGGCGGCGGGATAGAAGTCGGCGGCCAGCGCGCTCGCGTCGGCGGGCAGGGGCTCCTCGACGAGCGGGCGGCGCGCGGCCTCCCAGACCCGGCGGCCCCGGTCGAGCAGGGCGGTCCACGCCTCGCCCGCGCCCGGCCCCGCGGCGGCGTCGAGGGCCGTGACGAGGCCCGCGCGGGAGGCGTTCGGCAGGGTGGCGGTGGTGCCGTCCGGGAAGACGTGCCGCTCGGCCGGGTCCACCGGCACGAGTTCCACGCACTTCTCCAGCTTCCGGCGGCCGGTCTTGAGGAACAGGTCGCGGTAGACGGCGGGGAGGTGGAGCACCCCGGGGCCGGTGTCGAAGCCGAAGCCGTCGCGCTCCAGCCGCCGTACGCCCCCGCCGTGGGTGCCGGAGCGCTCGTGGACCGTCACCCGGTGGCCCGCGAGGGCCAGCCGTGCGGAGGCGGCCATGGCGCCCATGCCCGCCCCGATTACCGCGATCTCTGCCATGGCCCGGACCTTATCCCGCGTCCCGCGCGGGCCCGCGGGTGGGAGGCCGGTGGCTGGGGGCGCGTACTCAGCTCTGAGTACCCGTACTCAGACGCGTGCTTGAGTATGCGCGCGGGTAGGCCACGACCTGCACAAACGGCAAAGTGTGGGACGTGGGACGGACGCAGTACGGGCCACGGGCCGCCGACACGGGGCGGCGGACCGGAACCCCGGTGCCGGCCCACGAGGGGGGAACGGGGGAAGGGGGGAAGCTGCCCCGGCGGTGGAGCGACGGGGGATCGCTCCGCGCCGGGGCAGCGCCCGGTCCCGCGGGTGGGCGTGCGCCGGCGGGGGCGGCGTTCCACCCCGGGGCGGCATCTGTCGGCGCAATTGCCGCGGAGGGTGCGGTCGCGGGCATCGTCGCAGGTAGCGGGGCAGTTCAGGTCGATTGTCAGTGGGGTGCGCCACGATGGGCACATACGAACGAACGACTGAAGGACTGACGCCGACAGGAGGCAAGCCATGGCAGCCGAGCCGGCTTACGCCCCACCGAGTGATGTCCACCCCGTCCTGCGCCCGGGCAGTGCGCCCAAGGCGGCGCTGGAGCTCCTCGCGCAAGCCCACGCCGGTCTGGCGGAGGCCGCGGAGATGGAGACGGCGAACGAGCGCTACTCCCTCGCCCACCTCGCCGCGCTGCGCACCGCCGCGGCGGTGCTCGCGGTGCGCGGGCGCCCCGAGCCGTCGCCGCGGCGCCGGCAGCGCATCCGCAGCGCGTGGGAGGTGTTGCCGGAAGTCGCGCCCGAACTCGCCGAGTGGAGCGCGATGTTCGCCGCCGGCGCCCGGTTGCGCGCCCGCGCGGAGGCGGGCATCAGGGACGCGGTGGACGAGCAGGAGGCGTCCGATCTCCTGCGCGCTGCGGGCATGTTCACGCGCATCGTCGAGCGGATGCTCGTCGTCCAGCCGCTGATACGTCCGCAACCGGGCCCGGAGCCGCGCTGAGCCGACGGCGGGCTTCGCGCGTGCGGCGCTGTCCGGCGGGGCGTGAGGGCGGAGGCGCAGCCTCTAAGCTGGGCCACGCCCGATCTTCGAGGAGCGCTCCATGCCCCGTCCGACACCGCACGACCACCTGCCGCGGGCCTCGTTGCGTGCCGCCGTCGTCTGGGAGGCGCTGGAGGAGGCCCTGGCCCGCCACGGGGCCACCGGCGCGGGCGGTCCGGCCGGTGCGGACGCCGGGGCCGGCGGCCGGGCGCTCGACGTGCTCGACACCGGCGGCGGCACCGGCGGCTTCGCCGTGCCCGCGGCCCGGCTCGGGCACCGCGTGACGGTCGTCGACCCCAGCCCGAACTCGCTCTTCGGGCTGCAGCGCCGTGCCGCCGAGGCCGGCGTCGCCGACCGGGTGCGGGGCGTACAGGGCGACATCCACGCCCTCTTCGACGTCGCCGAGCCCGGCGCGTACGACGTCGTGCTCTGCCACGGCGTCCTGGAGTACGTCGACGACCCCGCCGCGGGCCTCGCCAACGCCGTCGCGGCGCTGCGGCCCGGCGGCCTCCTCAGCGTGCTGGCGGCGGGCCTCGGCGGCGCCGTGCTGGCCCGCGCGCTCGCCGGGCACTTCTCCTCCGCCCACCGGGCGCTCACGGGCGGAGACGGCCGCTGGGGCGAGGCGGACCCGGTGCCCCGCCGGTTCACCCCCGAGGAGCTGACCCGGCTGGTCGCCGCCGCCGGCGTGGAGGTACAGGCCGTGCAGGGCGTGCGGACCTTCTCCGATCTCGTCTCGGACGGCCTGGCCGAGTCCGAGCCGGGCGCGCTCGACGCGCTGCTGGAACTGGAGCGGGCGGCGGCGGAGTCCCCGGCGTTCCAGCATGTGGCGGCACAGCTTCATGTTCTGGGCGGCCGGAAGTGATAACCGTGCCCCGCGCGGGCAAAGGTGCAGTAGGCCACAGGCCACCCGTTCGGCCCCGGCGCGCCGTATGATCTGAGTCAGGGCCTGCTACGGCGGGCAGGCCCGGATCCGCGCCGCGGATCGGCGGATTTGGCGCAGAGAGGCGGGTTTCACGGGGGCGCGTACCTGCCTATCCTGGAGGTGCCGCATCCCGGTCGCCCCCAAGCGACCGACGAGTAGGAGGACTCCGTGCCGCTCTCGGAGCACGAGCAGCGCATGCTCGAGCAGATGGAGCGAGCGCTGTACGCAGAAGATCCCAAGTTTGCGACAGCGCTTGAGGGAAGCAGGCTGCGCACGTACACCCGCCGTCGGGTGTACCAGGCGGTAGCCGGTTTCCTGGTGGGTATCGCGCTCCTGATGGCCGGTATGGTTGCGCAGCAGATCTGGGTCAGCGTGGTGGGCTTCCTCGTCATGCTGGGATGTGCGGTGCTCGCCGTCACCGGTTGGCGCAGAACTGCGAACCCGGGAGAACAGCAACAGCAGCCGGGTGACGCCGCGGCCCCTCAGGGCGGTCAGCAGCGGCGCAGGCCCCGGCAGCGCCGTTCCATGATGAACAGGATCGAAGAGCGGTGGCAGCGCCGCCGCGACGAGGGGCGCTAGGCCACCAGGTCCCTCACCGTGCAGAGCTCCCCGGGCCCGGCCCGTGGGAGCTCTCAGCACGCGGTACCCCTTTCGCCCCGGCGGTCCGCCCGTCATCCGGGCACCTGCGGTGCCCCGGCGACCGCTCCCCGCGGAGCGTGTCATTCCCGTTACCCGGCCCGGTGCCGGTACCGCTACCCGGTACCCGGCTCCCGGTTCCGTACAGTCACCGCTCCACCACCCGTCACCCGAACGGCCCCGTCGCGCCCTTCGCGCGCCGGGGCCGTTCCGGACCGTCTTTCCTGCCCGCCTACGCCCGCTGCCGCGACGGCCGCAGCGCCGTGCCCGCGCGGCGTACCGCCCCGCGCCAGCGCCCCGTCACCGCCGCCCAGCGCGCCGAGAGCGCCCACAGCAGCCGCGCCGACGAGCGCGGCGCCACCGCCGCACGCAGCCGCGCGCCCGCTCCCGCGCCGCGGCCCAGGGCCGCCCGCACTCTCCGTACGTCCTCCGCCAGCCCGTCGACCTGCCGCGGGTGCCGTGCGTAGAGCGTCTGCTCCACCGCCCCGGCCACCCGCAGCGCCGACTGGGCCGCCGCGCCGTCCAGAGCGCCGAACCGGATGACCGCCGCCGCCGTCGTCCGCGGCGTCTGGGACTCGTCGGGCGGCAGCCCGAAGTCCCAGGCGGAGTCGATCAGTTCGCGCCATGCGGCCAGCGGCCCCGCGCCCGGACGCAGCCGTCTGCCCCGTTCCCGTACGCGCCACACGCCGGGCAGCGACGGCAGCAGCAGGAGCAGCAGCACCCCGGCCGCCCCCGCCGCGATGCCCGCCGCCGGTGGTCCGCCACCGTCCCGGCCCGCGGCCCCGCCGGCCGCCGCGTCGTCGTCCTCGCAGCCGCCCTCGCGCCGCAGCGCCGCCGGACAGTCGTCGTCCGACGCCGAGGGGGACGGCGTCGGCGTCGCGGAGTCGCCGCGGTCCGGCAGCTCGTCCGCGGGGTCGCCGCCGCCGTTCGGGCTGTCCTCCATGGTGTAGTCGGGCAGCGTGCCGCGCGTCGGCGTGGGCTCGAAGCGCGTCCAGCCGGCGCCCTCGAAGTACAACTCGGGCCAGGCGTGGGCGTCCTGCAGCCCCACCGACATCGACCCGTCGCTCTGCGCGGTGCCCGGCACGAAGCCGACCGCGACGCGGGCGGGGATGCCGAGCGTCCGCGCCATCGCCGCCATCGTGAAGGAGAAGTGGACGCAGAAGCCCTGCTTGTTCTCCAGGAACCTGAGGATCGCCTCGGGGTCCGAGGCGTCGAGGTCGGTCTCCGTGTCGTAGACGAAGTTGGTGGTGAAGTAGTCCTGCAGCGCGAGCGCCCGCTCGTAGTCGTTCGCCGAGCCGCGGGTGATCTCCTGCGCCTGCCGCCGGACTTCGTCCGGCAGCGAGTCGGGCACCTGCGTGTACTCCTCGCTCAGCGACGGGTCCGGCGGGGGCGCGGTCGCCAACTGGCGCGCGGTGGGCGCCATGATCAGGCTGGTGACCTGGTACTCGGCGCCCCCGGTGGTGGTGCCGCCGTCGCCGACGACGGACCGGCCCTCCGGCTCGAAGCGCCAGTCGTCGCCTATGCGCACCTGGTACGCGGGATACGGCATCGGCAGCCACTGCTGCCGGAAGTCGTCGTCCGCCCGCACGTTCAGCGTGACGGGCGCGGATCTGACCTGGCTGTTCGAGTAGCCCTGCGGGGTGGGCAGCGGGTCCGGGATGTCCTCGATGCTGCGCCGCGAGGGCTGCCAGGAGGTGCCGTCGAACCGGTCGAGGGCGACGAAGCGCATGTACAGCGCCTGGTTCTGCGCGCCGTCCTCGGCGCGGTAGCGGAACACCTCGCGGTTCTCCGGCTGGTTCAGGCTCTGCTGCAGCCGCACCACGGGGTTGATCGCGGTGACCGTGCCGCCGCCGGGGCCCTGGCCGGGTCCGGTGGTCTTCCCGTCCAGCAGCCCGCCGTCCAGCGACGGCAGCACCGCGGGGACGACCAGCGCGAAGCCCAGCGCCACCGCGCCGATCCGCCGGCCCGTACGCACCGGGGCCACCGGCCCCCCGCCGCCCGGGTCGCCGGGGCCGGGTGCGCCCACGGACCGGCCGCCGCCGAACATCCGGCCCCACTGGGCGAGCCGGTCCCGGCCCTCGGCGAGCAGCAGCAGCAGGTACCCGCTGCCCGCGAGCAGGAACGTCAGCCAGCTCCCGCCCTGGTTGAGCCCGGCCGCGACGGAGTACAGCGCGAGCAGCGGCAGCCCGGCGGGCGCCGCGCTGCGGAACGTGACCGCCACCGCGTCCACCAGCAGCGCCACCCCGGCGATGCCGGAGAGCAGCATCAGCTCTATGCCGTCGGTGACCGGCGCCGGGATGGAGTAGCGCGAGACGTCGTCGCCGCCCTCCTGGAAAAGCTGCCGGAACTCCTCTATCGCCGCCGGACCCGGAAGCACCCCGGCCGCCGCCCGGCCGCCGGCGAAGAACATGGTCAGCAGCAGCACCGTGACCGCGGTCTGCGCGAGCACGGTCAGCGGCCTCGCCAGCGGGATACGGCGGGCGGCCATGCCGACGCCGCCGATCACGACGACGATGAAGACCGCCTTGAAGAACCAGGTCATCGTGTCGGTCAGCGGCAGCAGCGCGGTGGCGGCCAGCAGGGATGCCGCCGCCGCGCAGACCGTGAGCCGGGCCCGTCCGCTCATCTCAGCTCTCGCCTCCGCGTGCCGCCGCGGCGAGCCGGCCGGCCTGGTTGCCCGCCTCCCGCCACAGGTCGCCCATCGTCGTCCCGGGCCGTACGGACAGCACCGTCCAGCCCGCCTCGCGGAGCTGCCGCGCCCGCCCGGCGCCCTCCGCGCCGCGCGCCGGGCCGCCGCCGTACGGGCCGGGCCCCGGCTCCCAGGCCGCGGCGTCCGTCACGAACGCCACCCCCGCCGCCGTCCGCTGCCGCATCCGCGCGGCGAGCGCGGCCTGCTCGTCGTCCAGCTCGCCGAAGAAAGCCACGAGCAACCCTTCGTGCCCGCCGCGCAGCACGTCGTACGCGGCCGAGACCGTGTCCCGCTCGGAGTGGTCGATGACGGCGAGGGTGTCCAGGAGTATCCCCGCCGCGTCGGCCGACTCGCCGCCGCGGGAGTTCAGCGCCCCGTCGACGCCGGCGCCCAGCTCGCCGCCGTCGGTCAGCAGCCGCACCGTGTAGCCGCGCTCCAGCATGTGCAGCGCGACGGAGGCGGCGCCGGAGACGGCCCACTCGAAGGGCGAGTCGGGGCCGGAGCCGGTGTAGGCGTCGCGCCGGGTGTCCAGCAGCACCGTGCAGCCGGCGCGCTGCGGCTGCTCCTCGCGGCGGACCATCAGCTCGCCGTACTTCGCGGTGGAGCGCCAGTGCACCCGGCGCAGGTCGTCGCCGTGCCGGTAGCCGCGGGGGATGACGTCGTCCTCGCCGGCCAGCGCAAGGGTGCGGTGCCGGCCGTCGCCGTACCCGGTGGCCTCGCCGGCCAGCCGCACCGGGGCCAGCGCCTCGGTGCGCGGCACGACGGTCAGGGTGTCGTACGCGCTGAAGGAGCGGGTCATCTCGCACATGCCGAACGGATCCGAGAGCCGTAGTTGCAGCGGGCCCAGCGGGTAGCGTCCGCGCAGGTCGGAGCGGACCCGGTAGGTCACCTCGCGCCTGCCGCCCGGCTCCACCCGGTCCAGGACGAAGCGGGGCCGGGGGCCCAGCACGTACGGCAGCCGGTCCTGGAGCATCAGCAGCCCGGTCGGCAGCCGGGAGACGTTCTCCAGGCGCAGGTGCACCCGGGCCTCGGAGCCCGCGGGCACCCGGGCGGGCGACAGTCTGCGGCTGCCGCCGACGCGGTAGCGCGTGCGGTGCAGCACGGCGGCGCACACCAGCGGCAGCGCGGCCAGCAGGAGTCCCACCCGCAGCAGGTCGGGCTGGCCCAGTATGTAGCTGCACGCGGCGGCCGCGAGACCGGCGGCGAGGAACGAGCGACCGCGCGTGGTGGTGCCGGCCAGGGCCGTACGCAGCCCGCCCGCCGCGGCGTCCGGGTCCGCGGGCGGCACGGCGGGGGCGGGCGGCGGCGGGCCGGACATCAGAACCGCCGGCCGTCCGGGCCGTGCGCGCCGCCGCCGTACGCGGGCGGCATCTGCGGCGGCCGCTGCATGTCGGCGGCGGGCACCGGCACCTGCTGCAGGATCTCGGCGACGATCTGCTCGGCCGTCCGCCGGTTGAGCTGGGCCTGCGCCGTGGGCAGCAGCCGGTGCGCGAGCACGTGCACGGCCAGTGCCTGCACGTCGTCGGGCAGCGTGAACTCCCGCCCGGCCAGTGCCGCGGCTGCCTTCGCCGCCCGCAGCAGGTGCAGCGTGGCCCGCGGCGATGCGCCGAGGCGCAGCTCCGGGTGCTGCCGGGTGGAGGTCACCAGGTCGACCGCGTAGCGCCGGACGGAGTCCGCGACGTGCACCGTACGCACCGCGTCGATCAGCTTGCCGATGTCGTGGGCGTGCGCGACCGGCTGCAGGTCGCCCAGCGGGGAGATCCCGCCGTGCACGTCCAGCATCTCCAGCTCCGCCTCCGCGCTGGGGTAGCCGATGGACAGCCGGGCCATGAAGCGGTCGCGCTGGGCCTCCGGCAGCGGGTACGTGCCCTCCATCTCGATGGGGTTCTGCGTGGCGACCACCATGAACGGGCTGGGCAGCTCGTACGTCTGCGTGTCGATGGTCACCTGGCGCTCCTCCATCGACTCCAGCAGCGCCGACTGGGTCTTGGGGGAGGCCCGGTTGATCTCGTCGCCGATGACGATCTGGGCGAAGATCGCACCGGGCTTGAACTCGAAGTCCCGGCTCTGCTGGTCGTAGACGCTCACGCCGGTGATGTCGGAGGGCAGCAGGTCGGGTGTGAACTGGATGCGGCGCACCGAGCAGTCGACCGACTTCGCCAGCGCCTTGGCGAGCATGGTCTTCCCGACGCCCGGCACGTCCTCGATCAAGAGGTGGCCCTCGGCGAGCAGGACGGTCAGCGACAGCCTGACCGCCTCGGGCTTGCCCTCGATCACGCTCTCCACCGACCGCCGGACATCGTCCGCGGTACGTGTCAGATCGCTGAGGCTCGCTCGCTCGTCATACGTCGTCACCGGCCCTCCTCGGCCCGTCGCACGGGCCGTGCGCCGCGGTCGCGGTCCGGCCCTCCCCGATACCGTGGTGCCCCGTGCGCGCCGCCGCCGCGGTTGTCGCGGAGCGGTGCCGGCGCGGCCACCACACCCGCATTCTTGCTGCCGAATGCGGGTTTCGTCAGTCGCCCGCCGTGATTTGCTCCGCGGACACCTCGCGGAGCAGTCCCGTGCGCACGTCGAAGACGAAGCCTCGCACGTCGTCGGTGTGCAGGAGGAACGGGGAGGTCTCCACCCGGCGGATGGACTGGCGTACGTCCTGGTCCAGGTCCCGGAAGGACTCGACCGACCAGGCAGGCCGCTGGCCGACCTCGGCCTCCAGCTCGAAACGGAAGTCCTCGGTGATGCGGAGCAGACCGCAGTCGGTGTGGTGGATGAGCACCACGCTGCGGGTGCCCAGGGCGCGCTGGCTGATGGTCAGCGAGCGGATGGTGTCGTCGGTGACCACGCCCCCGGCGTTGCGGATGGTGTGGCAGTCGCCCAGCTCCAGGCCGAGCGCGGCGTGCAGGTCCAGCCGGGCGTCCATACAGGCCACCACCGCCACCCGCAGCACAGGACTGGCGTCCATGCCGGGGTCCGCGAAGCGGCGCGCGTAGCCGCGGTTGGCGGTCACGAGCCGGTCGGTGACGGTGGGGGAGAGGGCGTTCCTGCCGGATGACATGCTCTCAGCGGGCGTCATGAGTACGACGGTATCCGGGCCGGGGGTCCGTTGCCGGGTCCGCGTGAGGTAGCCCACAGGGAGCAATGCGCGCGGGGCGCGCACGCGGCCGGGACGGGGCGCGCCTTCGGTACTTGATTGACCGGGGGGTGCAGTGGGCTAAAGTGACGCGAAGTGGGAGCCGGGGCGCCCTCTTTCATGCGGTTCGCCCGCCGCACGCGCGGCCGGCGGCCCGCTCGGGCCCGGTCGGCCCGCCACGCGGGGCGGCAGCGGCCGCTCCCCTTCGGTGAACGGGCGGGACAGGAGGCGGCACCGTGAACGACGCACGCGCCGCTGTCCACGTCCCCGTCATGCTCCGCCGCACCGTCGAGCTGCTGAGCCCGGCGCTCTCCGCGCCCGGCGCGGTGGCCGTCGACTGCACGCTGGGCCTGGGCGGCCACAGCGAGGCCCTGCTTGCCGCCCACCCCGGGCTGCGGCTCGTCGCGCTGGACCGCGACCCCGCGGCCCTGGAGCTGGCCGGGCAGCGGCTCGCCCCGTACACCGGGCGGGTGACGCTCGTGCACGCGGTCTACGACGAGCTGCCCGCCGTGCTCGACAAGCTGGAGATCGGCCGGGTCCAGGGGATCCTCTTCGATCTGGGCGTGTCGTCCATGCAACTGGACGAGGCCGGGCGCGGCTTCGCCTACGCGCAGGACGCGCCGCTGGACATGCGGATGGACCAGACCCGCGGCCTGAGCGCCGCCGAGGTGCTGAACACCTACCCGCCCGGCGAGCTGGTGCGGATCCTGCGCGCGTACGGCGAGGAGAAGCAGGCGCGCCGCATCGTCGAGGCCGTGGTCCGGGAGCGGCAGAAGGAGCCGTTCGCGCGCAGCGCGCGGCTGGTCGAGGTGATCCGCGAGGCGCTGCCGCAGGCCGCGAAGCGCACCGGCGGCAACCCCGCGAAGCGTACGTTCCAGGCGCTGCGCATCGAGGTCAACGGCGAGCTGGCGGTGCTCGAACGGGCCGTGCCCGCGGCCGTCGCGGCGCTGGCCGTCGGCGGCCGGATCGCCGTGCTCGCGTACCAGTCGCTGGAGGACCGGCTGGTCAAGCGGGTGCTCGGCGCCGGCGCCTCGTCCACCGCGCCGCCGGGGCTGCCGGTGGTCCCGGAACACCTCCAGCCGCGGCTGCGGCTGCTCACCCGCGGCGCGGAGCTGCCCGCCGAGGAGGAGATCGCCGAGAACCGCAGGGCCGCCCCCGCGCGGCTGCGGGCGGCGGAACGGATCCGGGAGGACGTGTGAGCCGGAGCGGAGCGGGTGCGCCGTGAGACGGCCGAGGATCGCGTTCCCGCGCGAGGGCGGCGCCCGGCTGCTGGGCGGCAGTTCGGCGGCGCGCACGCCGTTCGTGCTGCTCGTCGTGGTGCTGCTGGGCGCGGGCCTGCTCGGGCTGCTGCTGTTCAACGCGGCCGTCAACCAGGGCTCGTTCCGCGTCGGCAACCTGAAGAAGGACACGACGCGGCTGACGGACGAAGAGCAGCGGCTGCGCCGGGAGGTCGAGGAGCGCTCCGCGCCGGACGCGCTGGAGGAGCGGGCCAGGGAGCTGGGCATGGTGCCGGGCGGGCCGCCGGTCTTCCTCTCGCCGGAGGGCGGCGTCAGGGGTGAGCCGCGGACGGCTCCGCCGTCCGCCGCCGGGGAGGCACCGTGACGGCCCGCGGCTCCGGCAGCTCCTCCGGCGACGGCGACGGCCCTGCGCGCCGCCGGGTGCCCCGCCCCGCGGGCGGCGCCGGCGGCGCCGGGCCCCGTGCCCGGGCGTCCTCCCGCTCCACCCCGGCCCGCCGCCCCGCCGGCCCCCGCATCCGGCTCGCCTCGCCCCGCCCCCGGCTGCGCCTCGTCAGCGTCGGCCTGACCCTCCTGCTGCTGGTCTTCACCGTCCGGCTGCTCCAGGTCCAGGCCGTGGACGCCGGCGAGTACTCCAAGAAGGCCCAGGTCAACCGGTACGTGCCGATGACTCTCAGCGCCGAGCGCGGCGTCATCACGGACCGCAACGGCGTCGACCTTGCCACCACGGTCGACGCGTACGACATCACCGCCGACCCGTACCTCTTCACGCCCGAGCAGGCCGACGTCAAGGACGCGCCCCGGCGGGCCGCCGAGGCGCTGGCGCCCGTGCTCAGGGCGGACGCGGAGAAGCTGGAGGCCAGGCTCGCCACCCCCGACTCGCGGTACGTCAAGCTCGCGTCGATGAAGACCCCGCAGGTCTGGGACGAGATCAGGAAGCTCAAGGCCGAGTCCGCCGAGCGCGAGGCGGCGGGCGGCCGGCAGGACGTGCTCGGCGGGGTGTTCGCGGAGGAGCGGAAGAAGCGCGTCTACCCGAACGGCGATCTGGCCGCCGGGATACTGGGCTTCGTCAACGCCGAGGGCACGGGCGGCGGCGGCGTCGAGCGGCAGCACGACAAGCTGCTCGCCGGCAAGGACGGCAAGCTCGTCTATGCCCAGTCCGCCGGCCGCCGCATCCCCACCGCGGACGCCGAGGAGAACCCGGCCGAGCCCGGCTCCGACCTGGAGCTGACCATCGACCGCGACATCCAGTGGGCGGCGCAGACCGCCATCGAGGAGCAGGTCGACGCCTCCGCCGCGGACCGCGGCTACGTCATCGTGCAGGACACCCGCACCGGGGAGGTCCTGGCCATGGCCAACGCCCCCGGCTTCGACCCCAACGACCTGTCCGGCTCCGCCCCCGGCACCCTCGGCAACCCGGCCCTGGAGGACGTCTACGAGCCCGGCAGCGTCAACAAGGTCGTCTCCATGGCCGCCGTGCTGGAGGAACAGGCCGCCACCCCCGCGACCCGCGTGACCGTGCCGAACGTGCTGCCCCGCGGCGGCCACGCCTTCCACGACGACGTCGAGCACCCGACCTGGTACCTGACGCTCAACGGGGTGCTCGCCAAGTCCAGCAACATCGGCACGATCCTCGCCGTCGAGCAGCTGGGGGAGAACCAGCGGCAGGCCAACGAGGTCCTGCACTCCTACCTCCGCGACTTCGGTCTCGGCCGGCGCAGCGGCCTGGGCGTCGCGGGCGAGACCCCGGGGCTGCTGAAGCCCCCGGCCGAGTGGGACGCGGCCCAGCAGTACACGATCCCGTTCGGCCAGGGCCTGTCCGTGAACGCCATGCAGGCCGCCTCGGTGTACTCGACGGTCGCCAACGGCGGCGTACGGATCGAGCCCACCCTCGTCCGCGGCAGCCGCGGCCCCGACGGCCGCTTCGCACCGGCCCCCGAGCCGGAGCAGAGGCGCGTCGTCAGCGAGAAGACGGCCAGGACCCTCTCCCGGATGCTGGAGTCCGTCGTCCACGACGAGCAGGGCACCGGCGCGAAGGCCCGTATCCCGGGCTATCGCGTGGCCGGCAAGACCGGCACGTCCAACAGGGTGGATCCGAAGACCGGCCGCTACAGCGGCTACACCGCCTCGTTCGCGGGCTTCGCCCCCGCCGACGCGCCGCGCGTGACCGTGTACTGCGCGATCCAGAACCCGACCGAGGGCAGCTACTTCGGCGGTCAGATCTGCGGCCCCGTGTACAAGAAGGTCATGGAGTTCGCGCTCAAGACGCTCCAGGTGCCGCCGACGGGGGTCGAGGCGCCGCCGATGCCCGTCACGTTCGGCGCCGGCACGAGCGGGGACGGCGGCGGGGGTACGGACGCCGGCGGCGTGGCCGACGGCGGATAAGAACGGAAAGATCGGACCTGCGCAGTGAGCACAATCACGGACGATCCGGGGAACCGCGAACCGCGGCCCCCCTGGCTTGGCGGTGCGACAGGCGGGCCCGGTACGCTGCCCGCCGTGCCCCACCCCGATCAGTCCCACCAGGAAGCGTCGGGCGCCCCGGCGAGCCATCCGGGGGCGCCCCGCCCCGCCGAGGTCGGCCCCGTACCGCTCACGGATCTGGCCGACCGGCTGGGCACAGGTGTCACCGGCGAGGCCGGGGGCGTCGTCGTCACCGGCATCACCCACGACTCCCGCGCCGTACGCCCCGGCGACATCTACGCCGCGCTGCCCGGCGCCCGGCTGCACGGCGCCGACTTCGCCGCGCAGGCAGCCGACCTCGGTGCCGCCGCCGTGCTCACCGACCCCGCCGGCATGGAGCGGGCCGCCGGCACCGGGCTGCCGGTGCTGGTCGTCGGCGACCCCCGGGGCCGGATGGGGGAGCTGGCCGCCGCGGTCTACGGGGAGCCGGGGCGGGACCTGCTGCAGCTCGGGGTCACCGGTACATCGGGCAAGACCACGACGGCGTACCTCGTCGAGGGCGGGCTGCGGGCCGCGGCCGAGAAGGCCGGCTCCGGGCTCACCGGTCTCATCGGCACCGTCGAGACGCGCATCGGCGACGAGCGGCTGAAGTCGGAGCGGACCACGCCGGAGGCGACGGACCTGCAGGCGCTCTTCGCGGTGATGCGGCAGCGCGGCGTCGCGTCGGTGGCGATGGAGGTCTCCAGCCACGCGCTGGTGCTCGGCCGGGTCGACGGCGTCCTCTTCGACGTCGCCGTCTTCACCAATCTCAGCCCCGAGCACCTGGACTTCCACACCGACATGGAGGACTACTTCCGGGCGAAGGCGCAGCTCTTCACCCCGGCGAGGTCGCGGGCCGGCGTCGTCAACATCGACGACGAGTACGGCGCCCGCCTGGCCGGGGAGGCCGCGGTGCCCGGCGGCTACCCCGTGACCACGTACTCCGCCGAGGGCCACCCGGACGCCGACTGGCGCGCCGAGGACGTGGAGATCGGCGTGCTCGGCTCCACGTTCACCGCGGTCGGGCCCGGCGGTGTGGCGATCCCCGCCGAGGCCCCGCTGCCCGGCACGTTCAACGTCTCCAACACCCTCGCCGCCATCGCCGCACTCGTCACCGCCGGCGTCGACCCGGCCACCGCCGCGGGCGGTGTGGCCGCCGTGCCGGGGGTGCCGGGCCGGCTGGAGCGGGTCGACGAGGGCCAGGGCTACCTCGCCGTCGTCGACTACGCGCACAAGCCCGACGCGCTGGAGTCCGTGCTGCGCGCCCTGCGCAAGGTCACCGAGAACCGGCTGCACGTCGTCGTCGGCTGCGGCGGCGACCGCGACCCGCACAAGCGCGGCCCCATGGGCGCCGCCGCCGCCCGGCTCGCCGACACGGCGGTGCTCACCTCCGACAACCCCCGGTCCGAGGACCCCCTGGCCATCCTCGCCACGATGCTCGCCGGCGCCGCCGAGGTGCCGGTCTACGAGCGCGGCGACGTGCTGGTCGAGGCCGACCGGGCGGGTGCCATCGGCATCGCGGTGGCCCGCGCGGGCGCCGGCGACACGGTGCTGATCGCCGGCAAGGGCCACGAGCAGGGCCAGGACACCGCCGGCGTCGTACGGCCCTTCGACGACCGCGACGAGCTGCGCCGGGCGATCCGCGGGCGGCCGGCCGCCGGCCCCGCGGATCCGCCGCCGCCGGATCCCGCCGAACCCGCCGGAGGCGTACGGTGATTCCGCTCAGCCTCGCCGAGGTCGCCGAGCTGACCGGAGGCGAGCTGCACGGCGCGGCCGACCCGCAGGCGCTGGTCACCCGTCCCGTGGTCATCGACTCGCGGCAGGCGGAACCCGGCAGCCTCTTCGCCGCGTTCACCGGCGAGCACGTCGACGGGCACGACTACGCCGCCCGCGCCGTCGCCGCCGGCGCCACCGGCGTCCTCGGCACCCGCCCCGTCGAGGGCGTGCCGACCGTCGTGGTCCGCTCCGTGCCCCCGGCGCTCAGCGCGCTGGCCGCGCACGTCGTCGCCGCCCTCGGTGACTCGCTCACCGCGCTCATCGCGCTCACCGGTTCCTCGGGCAAGACGTCCACCAAGGACCTGCTCGCCCAACTGCTCCAGCGGCTCGGCCCGACGGTCTACACCCACGGGTCCTTCAACAACGAGATCGGCCATCCCGTCACGGCCCTCCAGGCCGCCCCCGACACCCGGTACCTGCTGCTGGAGATGGGCGCGCGCGGCCTCGGCCACATCCGGGAGCTGGCCGAGGTGACACCGCCGCGCATCGGGCTCGTCCTCAACGTCGGCACCGCGCACATCGGCGAGTTCGGCGGCCGGGAGCAGATCGCCGAGGCCAAGGGCGAGCTGGTCGAGGCGCTGCCGCCGGGGGCGGACGGCGGGGTCGCGGTGCTCAACGCCGACGACCCCTTCGTCCGCGCGATGGCGTCCCGTACCCGGGCACGGATCGTCTACTACGGCGAGGCGCCCGAGGCGGACGTACGGGCCGGGGACGTCCGTCTCACCGAGGACGGGCGGCCGGAATTCACCCTGCACACGCCTGCCGGCAGCGCCGGTGTGATCATGCGGCTGTACGGTGAGCACCACGTGTCGAACGCGCTTGCCGCCGCCGCCGTCGCGTACGAGCTGGGCATGTCCCCGGCGCGGATCGCCGAGGCGCTCTCCGCCGCCGAGGCCCTGTCCGGCCGGCGTATGGAGGTCAGGCGGCGGCCGGACGGCGTGACGATCGTCAACGACGCGTACAACGCCAACCCCGAGTCCACGCGGGCCGCGCTGCGCGCGCTCGCGGCCATGGGACGGGGCGGCACGGCGCCGGGGGGCCGGACGTTCGCCGTGCTGGGCGCGATGGCCGAACTCGGCGACCACGCCATGGCCGAGCACGACGGCGTGGGGCGGCTGGCCGTCCGCCTGGGCATCAGCAAGCTCGTGGCAGTGGGCCGGCAGGAGGCCGCCTGGCTGGACATGGGCGCGAAGAACGAGGGTTCGTGGGGTGAGGAGTCGGTGCACGTGTCCGACGTCGACGCGGCGGTCGACCTGATGCGCGGCGAGCTGCGACCGGGAGATGTCGTGCTCGTCAAGGCGTCCAGATCCGAGGCACTGTGGCGCGTGGCGGACGCGCTGCTTGAGGAGGGCGCCGCCAGATGAGGCAGATCCTCTTCTCCGGGGCCCTCGGGCTCTTCTTCTCCCTCATCGGCACCCCACTGCTGATCAAGCTCCTGGCCCGGCGGGGCTACGGGCAGTTCATCCGCGACGACGGCCCCCAGGCACACCACAGCAAGCGGGGCACGCCCACGATGGGCGGCGTCGCGTTCATCCTCGCCACGATCATCGCGTACGCGATCACCAAGGTCGCCACCGGCAGTTCGCCCACGTACTCCGGGCTGCTGGTGCTCTTCCTGATGGCCGGCCTGGGACTGGTCGGCTTCCTCGACGACTACATCAAGATCGTCAAGCAGCGCAGTCTGGGCCTGCGGGCCAAGGCGAAGATGCTCGGCCAGTTCACGGTCGGTATCGCCTTCGCCGTGCTGTCACTGAACTTCGAGGACGCCCGCGAGCTGACGCCCGCGTCCACCAAGCTCTCCTTCACCCAGGACTTCGGCTGGTCGATCGGCCCGGTGCTCTTCGTCATCTGGGCGCTGTTCATGATCCTGGCGATGTCGAACGGCGTGAACCTCACCGACGGCCTGGACGGCCTGGCCACCGGCGCCTCGGTGATGGTCTTCGGCGCGTACGTCTTCATCGGCGTCTGGCAGTACCAGGAGTCCTGCATCAACGCCGACACCCTGACCAACCCGGCCGCCTGTTACGACGTACGCGATCCGCTCGACCTCGCCGTCGTCGCCTCCGCGCTGATGGGCGCCTGCTTCGGCTTCCTGTGGTGGAACACCTCGCCCGCGAAGATCTTCATGGGCGACACCGGCTCGCTGGCCCTGGGCGGCGCGCTCGCGGGCCTGGCCATCGCCTCCCGCACCGAGCTGCTCCTCGCCATCCTCGGCGGCCTGTTCGTGCTCATCACCCTGTCGGTGGTGATCCAGGTCGGGTCGTTCCGGATGACCGGCAAACGCGTCTTCAGAATGGCGCCACTCCAACACCACTTCGAGCTGAAAGGCTGGAGCGAAGTGCTGGTGGTGGTCAGATTCTGGATCATCCAGGGCATGTGCGTGATCGTGGGCCTCGGCATCTTCTACGCCGGCTGGGCGGCCCGAAGGTGAGCGGGCCGGCCGCGGCCGGGGAGCCGGCATGAGCGGGCCCGGCGCGCTGGGCGGGCTGCGGCGGGTGACCGTCGCGGGGCTCGGGGTCAGCGGCGGACCCGCCGCCCGCGCGCTGCACCGGCTCGGTGCCGAGGTCACCGTCGTCGACGGCGCGGACCACGACCGGGCACGGGCGCAGGCGGCGGAGCTGGCGCCGCTGGGCGTGACCGTACGCCTCGGCGACGGCGACACCCTGCCCGAGGGCACGGAGCTGGTCGTCACCACGCCCGGGTGGAAGCCCTCCGCCCCGCTGTTCGCCGCCGCGGAAGCGGCCGGGGTCCCCGTCTGGGGCGACGTGGAGCTGGCCTGGCGGCTGCGCGGCGCGTCGCCGGAGGGCCGGCCGCCGGCGGACTGGCTGGCGATCACCGGCACCAACGGCAAGACCACCGCGGTGAAGATGCTCGCCGCCATCCTCGGCGCCGCCGGGCTGCGGGCCGCCGCCGTCGGCAACATCGGCGTACCACTCGTCGACGTCGTCGCCGGCCACGGGCCGTACGCGGACCTCGACGTGCTCGCCGTCGAGCTGTCCAGCTACCAACTCCACTGGGCCCCTTCCGTGCGCGCGCACTCCGCCGCCGTCCTCAACATCGCGCCCGACCACCTCGACTGGCACGGCTCCATGGAGGCGTACACCGCCGACAAGGGCCGTATCTACGAGGGCAACCGGGTGGCGTGCGTCTACAACGCCGCCGACCCGGTCACCGAGGAGCTGGTGCGCAAGGCCGACGTCGAGGAGGGCTGCCGCGCGGTCGGGTTCACCCTCGGCGCGCCCGCCCCCGGGCAGCTCGGTGTCGTCGACGGGCTGCTGGTGGACCGGGCGTTCGTGCCCGATCCGCAGCGCGCGGCGCAGGAACTGGCCGCGGTCGGCGACGTCCGGCCGCCCGCCCCGCACAACATCGCCAACGCCCTTGCCGCCGCGGCTCTCGCGCGCGCCTACGGCGTCGGACCCGCGGCCGTACGCGAGGGCCTGCGGGCCTTCCGCCCCGAGCCGCACCGCATCGAGTACGTCGCCGAGGTCGGGGGCGTGACGTACGTGGACGACTCCAAGGCCACCAACACCCACGCCACGGAAGCCTCGCTGGCCGCGTACGACGGCATCGTGTGGATCGCCGGCGGGCTGGCCAAGGGTGCCACCTTCGACGACCTCGTCGCGGGCGCGGCGAAGCGGCTGCGCGGCGCCGTGCTGCTCGGCCGGGACCGGGCGCTGATCGCCGGGGCGCTGGCGCGGCACGCGCCGGACGTGCCGGTGGTGGACATCGGCCGGACGGACTCCGGGGCGATGGCGGCGGCCGTCGCCGAGGCGGCGCGGCTGGCCCGCGAAGGCGACACCGTGCTGCTGGCGCCGGCCTGCGCGTCGATGGACATGTTCACGAACTACAACGTGCGCGGCGAGGTCTTCGCCGCCGCCGTGCACGAACTCGCCTCCGGCGGGGCCCGGGCATCCGGCTGACGCGGCGGGCGTGCGTGCCGGGCTCTCCCCGCGCGCCCCGCCGGGCGGGCGGAACCGGGTGCGCGGCACCTCCCGGCGTACGCGGCGACCGGGCGCCCGGCGCCCCGATGTGACCGGCGCACCGTCGCGTCGCGCCCCCGGGCGGGGCGCCGGCGTGGCAACCTCGTTGCCCATGGGCGGAGTGCGGTGCCAGCGAGGAGACGGCGGATGAGCAGAGCGGACCAGGAGCGGCGCGCGCGGCGCCCGGCCCCCGCGCGCGGTGCGGCGCCGAAGACCCCGCCGCGGCCCGGCCGTCCGGGCCGCGTCACGAACCGTTCCGTTCCCGCGGCACGCCGGCCCGGCCGTGGGGGCGCGGGGCCCTACGGATTGCGCCGGCTCGCGCGCCGCGTACGCCGTGCCTGGGACCGGCCGCTGACCGCGTACTATCTGCTGCTCGGCGGCAGCCTGCTCCTCACCGTGCTGGGCCTGGTGATGGTCTTCTCCGCCTCCCAGATCGAGGCGCTCAACAGCGGCCTGGCGTCCACGTACTACTTCCGCAAGCAGCTCGTCGCCGCCGCCCTCGGCACCGTCCTGCTGCTCGTCGCCTCCCGGACGACGATCCGGCTGCACCGCGCGCTGGCGTACCCGATGCTGGCGGGCTCACTGTTCCTGATGGCCCTGGTGCAGGTGCCGGGGGTGGGGCAGTCGGTCAACGGCAACACCAACTGGCTGAACTTCGGCGGCCCGTTCCAGCTCCAGCCCAGCGAGTTCGGCAAGCTGGCGCTCGTGATGTGGGGGGCCGACCTGCTGGCGCGTAAACAGGACAAGAAGCTGCTCACCCAGTGGAAGCACATGCTGGTGCCGCTGGTGCCCGTCGCGCTGCTCCTGCTCGGCCTCATCATGCTCGGCGGCGACATGGGCACCGCGATGATCCTCGGGGCGATCCTGCTGGGCCTGCTGTGGGTCGCGGGCGCCCCCACCCGGCTGTTCGCCACCGTCATCGCGGTCGCCGTGACGCTGACCGTCGTGCTGTTCACGTCGAGCCCGCACCGCATGGACCGGCTGCGCTGCATCGGCGCCACCGAGCCGGGCCCCGGCGACATCTGCTGGCAGGGCCTGCACGGCATCTACGCCCTGGCCTCCGGCGGCTGGTTCGGCTCGGGACTCGGCGCGAGTATGGAAAAATGGGGCGAACTCCCGGAACCGCACACCGACTTCATCTTCGCCGTGACCGGGGAGGAACTCGGCCTGGCGGGGACGCTGTCGGTGCTGGCACTCTTCGCGGCTCTAGGCTATGCGGGTATCCGCGTGGCCGGACGTACGGAGGACGCCTTCGTAAGGTACGCCGCGGGGGGCGTGACCGCCTGGATCATGGCGCAGGTCGTGATCAACATCGGGGCGGTCCTGGGGTTGCTGCCCATCGCCGGCGTCCCGCTCCCGCTGTTCTCCTACGGAGGCTCCGCCCTGCTGCCGGCGATGTTCGCCGTGGGGTTGCTGATCGCGTTCGCGCGCGAGGAACCGGCGGCGCGGGCGGCGCTGGCCGTGCGGCCCGCGGGGGTGCTGCAGTCTGCTAGAAGAGTGCTCGCCGGAAAAAGGCCGGAGAGCACGGCCAGGAGAGCCAGGAAAACAAGGTGACGGACCGCCGGCGGGCGGCCGTCGCGGAGAGCGGTGAAATTCGGTGCATGTCGTACTCGCCGGTGGGGGGACCGCCGGCCACATCGAGCCCGCGCTCGCCCTCGCCGACGCCCTGCGCAGGCAGAACCCGACGGTGGGCATCACGGCGCTCGGTACCGAGCGCGGACTCGAGACCAGGCTGGTCCCGGAGCGCGGCTACGAACTGGCGCTGATCCCCGCGGTTCCCCTGCCGCGCAAGCCCACGCCGGAGCTGATCACCGTCCCCGGACGGCTGCGCGGAACCATCAGGGCCGCCGAGGAGGTGCTGGAGCGCACGAAGGCCGACTGCGTCGTCGGCTTCGGCGGCTACGTCGCCCTGCCCGGCTATCTGGCGGCCAAGCGCCGGGGCGTGCCGATCGTGGTCCACGAGGCCAACGCCCGCCCCGGGCTTGCCAACAAGATCGGCTCGCGCTACACGAAGTTCGTCGCCGTCTCCACGCCCGACAGCAAGCTGCGGCACGCGAACTACATCGGCATTCCGCTGCGCCGCTCCATCGCCACGCTGGACCGCGGCGCGGTACGCCCCGAGGCGTGCGCCGCGTTCGGGCTCAACCCCAACCTGCCGACCCTGCTGGTCTCCGGCGGCTCGCAGGGCGCGCGGCGGCTGAACGAGGTCGTCGAGTCGGTGGCCCCGCACCTGCAGCGCTCCGGCGTGCAGATCCTGCACGTCGTCGGCCCGAAGAACGAGCTGCCGCAGGTCGACAATATGCCCGGCATGCCGCCGTACGTCCCGATGCCCTACGTGGACCGGATGGATCTCGCCTACGCCGCCGCCGACATGATGCTCTGCCGCGCCGGCGCGATGACGGTCGCCGAACTCTCCGCGGTCGGGCTCCCGGCCGCGTACGTGCCGCTGCCCATCGGCAACGGCGAGCAGCGGCTCAACGCCCAGCCGGTGGTCAAGGCCGGCGGCGGGCTGCTCGTCGACGACGCGGAGCTGACGGCGGATTGGGTGCGCCAGGAGGTGCTGCCCGTGCTGACCAACCGCCAGCGGCTGCACGAGATGTCCTGGGCCGCCGCGGAGTTCGGCCGGAGGGATGCCGACGAACTCCTCGTCGGCATGGTGTACCAGGCTGTGGACGGCAGACGGGGATCATAGGGCGGCGATCTCACCACACCAGTCAGGGGGTACGGGGATGGCCGGAGCGGTCCGCGAGAAGGCGGCGGCCGGCCGCGGGGAGCGCGGCGGCGCCGGGCCCGGCGGCCCGCCCGCCGCCCGGCGGCCGGCCGGGCGGGGCCGACGGCTGCGGTTGCCGGGCCGCCGGCCGGTGATCGCCGCGCTGCTCGCGGTGGCCGTGCTCGGCGGGCTCCTGGTCTGGACCCTGTACGGCTCGAACTGGCTGCGGGTGGAACGGGTGACGGTCTCCGGCACGGACGTGCTCGGCGACGACGAGGTGCTGGACGCCGCCCGGATCTCCGAGGGTGTACCGATGGCCACCGTGGATCCGGGCGCGGTCGAGGCCCGGCTGACGGCGGAGTTGCCGCGTATCGGCTCCGTGGACGTCGACCGCGTCTGGCCGCACCGCATCGCGGTGACGATCACCGAGCGGCAACCGGCCGTGCTGTTGCGCAAGGGGGAGTACTTCGTGGAAGTCGACGACGGCGGGGTGCGGTTCGCCACGGTGCGTACTCCGCCCGAGGACGTGCCGATAGTGGAGATGCAGGTGGCGGACTCACCGAGCCTGGACCGCTTCGGCCCGCAGCGGCTGCGGAAGGGCGCGGTACGGGTTGCGGGCGCGCTCTCCGAGAGTGTGCGCCGTGACACCCGTACTATCCTTGTGCGTTCATATGACTCCGTCACCTTGGAGCTGACCGGCGGGCGGACCGTGCTGTGGGGCAGCGCGGAGCGCGGCGCGGCGAAGTCGAAGGCGCTTGCGGCGCTCATGAAAGCGGAGCGCGATGCCCGGTACTTCGACGTCAGCGTTCCCAGCGCCCCGGCGGCATCGTCGAGTTGACGCACATATGCGCAGTTCAGGCCCCCCGTGAGGGGCCGCAACGCCTGATCACATAGGGTGAAAAGAAAAACGGGAGGTTCGGCGTGTTCATTGAACGCGGAAGCCTTGTCGACTTAGTGTCTCGTTCCAAGAGTCCAGGTACGGGATGCTGCGGTAACCCTAAACTTCACGCTTAGGGTTCGACCGGCGTTCGGGGACCCCCACAAACGGCAGACGTAACTCGAGGCGAGAGGCCTTCGACGTGGCAGCACCACAGAACTACCTCGCGGTCATCAAGGTCGTCGGTATCGGCGGCGGTGGCGTCAACGCCATCAACAGGATGATCGAGGTCGGTCTCAAGGGCGTCGAGTTCATCGCGATCAACACCGACGCGCAGGCACTGCTGATGAGCGACGCGGACGTCAAGCTCGACGTCGGTCGCGAGCTGACCCGCGGACTGGGCGCGGGCGCCAACCCGGATGTCGGCCGCAAGGCCGCCGAGGACCACCGGGAGGAGATCGAGGAGGTGCTCAAGGGCGCCGACATGGTCTTCGTCACGGCGGGCGAGGGCGGCGGCACCGGCACCGGCGGCGCGCCCGTCGTGGCGAACATCGCCCGCTCGCTGGGCGCGCTCACCATCGGCGTCGTGACCCGTCCGTTCACCTTCGAGGGCCGGCGCCGCGCGAACCAGGCCGAGGACGGCATCGCCGCGCTGCGCGACGAGGTCGACACCCTCATCGTGATCCCCAACGACCGGCTGCTGTCGATCTCCGACCGTCAGGTGAGCGTGCTGGACGCCTTCCGCTCCGCGGACCAGGTGCTGCTCTCCGGTGTCCAGGGCATCACGGACCTCATCACCACCCCGGGCCTGATCAACCTGGACTTCGCGGACGTCAAGTCCGTGATGTCGGAGGCGGGTTCCGCGCTGATGGGCATCGGTTCGGCGCGCGGCGACGACCGCGCGGTGGCCGCGGCCGAGATGGCGATCTCCTCGCCGCTGCTGGAGGCGTCCATCGACGGCGCCCGTGGCGTGCTGCTGTCCATCTCCGGCGGTTCGGACCTCGGGCTCTTCGAGATCAACGAGGCGGCCCAGTTGGTCAGCGAGGCCGCTCACCCGGAGGCGAACATCATCTTCGGCGCGGTGATCGACGACGCCCTCGGCGACGAGGTGCGCGTCACGGTCATCGCCGCCGGCTTCGACGGCGGCCAACTGCCGTCGAAGAACCGGGACAAGGTCCTCGGCTCGTACGGCGGGCGCGACGACTCCCCGGCCGACCCGGCCGGGGAGAGCGGGCCCGTCCGGTCCGCGGAGCCGGAGCGCCCCGCGTTCGGCGGCCTCGGCTCCCTCTCCGGCGACAGCGCCGAGGACGGCGCCTCGGCGCCGCTGCCGCCGCCCGCCACGCCGCAGGTGCCGGCGGCCCGGCCGTACCAGGACAGCGAGGCCGAGGAGCTGGACGTGCCGGACTTCCTCAAGTAGCCGACGGGTTGATCACGTAACGTACGACCCGTGATAGGGCAGACATACACGACAGGCGGCGCTCACTTCGCCTTCACCGACCGGTGGGGCGGCGTGAGCGCCGCTCCGTACGCGGAGCTGAACCTCGGCGGTGCCGCCGGCGCCGATGATCCGGCGGCGGTCGCGGCCAACCGCGAGCGCGCCGCCCGCGCGCTCGGGGTGGAGCCCGCGCGGGTCGTATGGATGCACCAGGTGCACGGGCGCGACGTCGCCGTCGTCGACGGGCCGTGGGGCGACGCGCCCCCGCCCGCCGTCGACGCCGTCGTCACCCGCGCCCGGGGCGTGCCGCTCGCCGCCCGCGGCGCCGACTGCGTACCGCTGCTCCTCGCCGATCCCGCGGCGGGCGTGGCGGGTGCCGCGCACGCCGGGCGGCCCGGCATGGTCGCCGGGGTGGCCGGGGCCGCGGTCGAGGCGATGACGGGACTGGGCGCCGAGCCGGCGCGGATCGTGGCCCACCTCGGGCCGGCCGTCTGCGGCCGCTGCTACGAGGTCCCCGAGGCGATGCGCGCGGAGGCCGCCGGTCAGGTGCCGGCGGCGTGGGCGACGACGAGCCGGGGAACGCCGGCACTGGACATCCGTGCGGGTGTGGTCGCGCAGTTGGAAGCGCTCGGTGTGGGAATGATCACAGTGTCGGAGGTGTGCACGCTGGAGTCCGGGGATCATTTCTCGTACCGGCGCGAGGGTGCCACGGGCCGGCACGCCGGGTACGTGTGGCTGGACGGGGAATGATGGACGGGTTCACGGGGGACAGCGGGCTGTCCGAGGCGGGGGACCGGGAGCGCAGGGCCGAGTTGGCGGCGAACCTGGCGCGTGTGGAGGAACGTATCGCCGGCGCCTGCGCCGCCGCGGGCCGCAAGCGCGAGGAGGTCACGCTCATCGTCGTGACCAAGACCTATCCCGCCGACGACGTGCTGCGCCTGGCGGACCTGGGCGTGCGGCACGTGGCCGAGAACCGCGACCAGGAGGCGGCGGGCAAGGCCGCGTGGTGTGCGGAGCGGGGCGCGGAAGCGCCGCTCACGTGGCACTTCGTCGGCCAGTTGCAGACCAACAAGGCGCGCTCCGTGGCCCGCTACGCCGCTTATGTGCACTCCGTCGACCGCCCGCGACTGGTGACGGCGCTCGCCGCCGCGGCGGAGCGCGAGGGGCGCGAGCTGGGCTGTCTGCTTCAGGTGGCGCTCGACAAGGATGCGGAGTCCGGCGAGGATGCGGGCAGCGGTGCGACGGGGGACCGCGGTGGCGTGGCGCCCGCCGGCGTACCGGCGCTCGCGGACGCGGTGGCGGCGGCCCAAGGGCTGCGGCTGCGTGGGCTGATGACGGTCGCGCCGCTGGCCGGGGCGTATGCCGGACGGCAACGGGCGGCGTTCGAGCGGCTGATGGAAATCTCATCCCGCCTGCGCGTCGCGCATCCTGCTGCAACGATGGTCTCGGCAGGGATGAGCGGCGACCTTGAGGAGGCAATTGCCGCAGGAGCGACACACGTACGCGTCGGCACCGCGGTACTCGGAGTCCGGCCTCAGCTCCGGTAACGTCGCCAAACGAGTCGGACCACAGTAGAAAATAAGCTTCATTCCCGGTCAATTCAGGCAGGGCAGCGTGGATCACGTCACTGGCGAAGGTCGATCCACCGCAGAGCGGAGGGCGTAGAGCATGGCCGGCGCAATGCGCAAGATGGCGGTCTACCTCGGCCTCGTGGAGGACGATGGGTACGACGGCCCGGGGTACGACCCCGACGACGAGTTCGAGCCGGAGCCCGAGCCCGAGCGGCGTCACCGTCATCAGGCCCCGCCGCCGCAGCAGGAGGAGCCGCCCCGGGCGATCGCTGCGCCGCCGGCGCAGCGGGAGCGCCCCACGGACCGGGAGCCGGCGGGGCGTTCGGCCGGACTGCTGCCCGAATCGGGGCGTTCGGGGCGAATCGCTCCCGTGTCTTCCATCACACCTGACCGTCCCAGCCTGGAGAAGAGTGCGCCGGTGATCATGCCCAAAGTCGTGTCCGAGCGGGAGCCTTACCGGATCACGACGCTTCACCCGCGTACGTACAACGAGGCACGTACCATCGGGGAACACTTCCGCGAGGGCACGCCTGTGATCATGAACTTGACCGAGATGGACGATACGGACGCGAAGCGACTTGTCGACTTTGCGGCTGGACTCGTCTTCGGCCTGCACGGCAGCATCGAGCGCGTGACTCAGAAGGTGTTCCTGTTGTCGCCTGCTAACGTCGACGTAACAGCGGAGGACAAGGCTCGCATCGCAGAGGGCGGGTTCTTCAACCAAAGCTGAGCCAAGCAACACTGTGCGAGCGGCCGTGGGGGCCGGAACGCGAAGGGGAGAGGACCGCAGCGAGATGGACGTCGCGCTTCAAGTGATCTACATCGCGCTGTTCGTTTTCCTGATAGTGCTGATCTTCCGGTTGATCATGGACTACGTGTTCATGTTCGCCCGCTCCTGGGAGCCGGGCAAAGCCATGGTGGTGTTGCTTGAGGGCGCCTACACGGTCACGGATCCACCACTCAAGCTCCTGCGGCGGTTCATTCCGCCACTGCGTCTAGGGGGCGTGGCGCTGGACCTGTCCTTCTTCGTCCTGATGATCATCGTCTACATCCTGCTCACCGTGGTGGGCGCGGCGAGGTGATGGTGAACCGGGACGAAGAGTGTCGATATGCCGATGTCGCCGATGACTACGTTGAGGTGAAGAAATGCCGCTGACCCCCGAGGACGTGCGGAACAAGCAGTTCACGACCGTCCGACTCCGAGAGGGCTACGACGAGGACGAAGTCGACGCGTTCCTCGACGAGGTCGAGGCCGAACTGACCCGGCTGCTCCGCGAGAACGAGGACCTGCGGGCCAAGCTGGCCGCGGCGACCCGGGCCGCGGCTCAGAACCAGGGGATGCGCAAGGGTCCCGACCCGCAGGACCGTCCCGGTCCCCCGGGACACGGTGGGCCGGTGCCCGCCGCCATATCGGGCCCGCAGCCGGTGCCGCCGCAGCAGATGGGCCCGCCGCAGGGCGGCCCGCCTCAGTTGCCTTCCGGCGCACCCCAGCTGCCCGCAGGTCCCGGTGGCATGGGCCCGGGTGGGCCCGGCGGCCCCGGCGGCCCTCCCGGTCACGGTCCGCACGGCCCCGGGCCGATGGGCCCCGGCGGCCCCGGTGGCCCCGGTGGTCCGGGCGGGCACGGTGGCCCCGGCGGTCCCGGCGGCCCCGGCCACGGCCCGCACGGCGGCCCGCCGCAGCACGTGCAGCAGCACGGCGGCCCCCCGCAGCAGCACGGTGGTCCCGGCGGCCCCGGCCCGCAGCAGGGCGGCCCCGTCGGCGGTGACAGCGCCGCCCGCGTGCTGTCGCTGGCCCAGCAGACCGCCGACCAGGCGATCGCCGAGGCCCGCGCCGAGGCGAACAAGATCGTCGGTGAGGCCCGCAGCCGCGCCGAGGGTCTGGAGCGCGACGCGCGTGCCAAGGCCGACGCCCTGGAGCGGGATGCGCAGGAGAAGCACCGCGTGGCGATGGGCTCCCTGGAGTCCGCGCGCGCCACGCTGGAGCGCAAGGTCGAGGACCTGCGCGGCTTCGAGCGCGAGTACCGCACCCGGCTGAAGTCGTACCTGGAGTCCCAGCTTCGCCAGTTGGAGAACCAGGCGGACGACTCGCTGGCCCCGCCCCGTACACCCGCGGCGGCCTCGCTGCCCGCGGCGGCGGCGCCCGCGCCGGCACCCTCGATGGCCCCGGCCGGCGCCGGTGCCATGAGCGGCCCCCCGAGCATGGGCGGCGGCACGATGGGCGGCCAGCAGGGCATGCCGAGCCGGCAGTCCCCGGCCGGCGGCCCGTCGTACGGCGGCCAGCAGCAGATGTCCCCGGCCATGACGCAGCCCATGGCGCCGGTGCGCCCGCAGGGCGGTCCGATGCAGCAGCCGCCGTCGCCGATGCGCGGCTTCCTCATCGACGAGGACGACAACTGAGCACGGCCTGACGGCCGTCGGCATATCGCAAGGGCCGGGTCCCGCGGAACGCTCGCCGCGGGACCCGGCCCTTTTGCCTGCCCGCCCGCGGGGACCGGGGCGGACGGGGCCGGGGAGCGGACCGGCAGGGTGCCGGCGGCGGGCCCGGGCCGCGGACGCGTACGGCGCCCCGCCCCCGTGGCGTCACGGGAGCGGGGCGCCGCCGGTGCCGGGCCGGATCAGACCCGTACGAGCCGGAAGGTCAGGGACAGCGGCTCATCGGTGAACGGCTCACCGAAGCCCTCGGCCCCGGCCGTCTCGCCCGCGGCGAAGTCCGTCGCCAGGACCTCCTCCGCGATCAGCTCGGCGTGGTCCGTGAGCGCCTGGCGGACCTCCGCGTCGCTCGTCGACCAGCGCAGCCGGATCCGGTCCGCGACGTCCAGGCCGGAGTTCTTCCGCGCCTCCTGGACCAGCCGGATCACGTCCCGGGCCAGGCCCGCACGGCGCAGCTCCGGGGTGATCTCCAGATCCAGCGCCACCGTCGCGCCCGCGTCGGAGGCGACCGACCACCCCTCCCGCGGGGTCTCCGTGATGATCACCTCGTCCGGGGAGAGCGACACCGTCTCGCCGTCGACCTCCACCGTCGCGCTGCCGCTGTCGCGCAGCGCGGCGGACAGCTTCGCCGCGTCCGCCGCCGCGACGGCCTTGGCCACGTCCTGCACCCGCTTGCCGAACCGCTTGCCCAGCGCGCGGAAGTTGGCCTTCGCGGTGGTGTCCACCAGCGAGCCGCCGCCTGTGCCGCCGGTGGCCTCGGAGAGCGTCGCCAGCGTCGTGACGTTCAGCTCCTCGGTGATCTGCGCGCGCAGCTCCTCCGGCAGCGACGGGAAGCCCGCGGCGGCCACCAGCGCCCGCGACAGCGGCTGGCGGGTCTTCACCCCGGACTCCGCCCGCGAGGCCCGGCCCAGCTCCACCAGGCGCCGTACGAGCTGCATCTGCCGCGACAGCTCCGGGTCGTGCGCCGCCGCGCCGGACCCGGCCGGCTCCGGCCACGACGCCAGGTGCACCGAGGCCGGGGCGTCCGGCACCACGGGCACCACGAGGTCCTGCCAGACCCGCTCGGTGATGAAGGGCACGACCGGGGCCAGCAGCCGTGTCACGGTCTCCAGGACGTCGTGCAGCGTGCGCAGCGCCGCCGCGTCGCCCTGCCAGAAGCGCCGCCGGGAGCGGCGCACGTACCAGTTGGACAGGTCGTCGACGAACGCGGACAGCAGCTTGCCGGCGCGCTGGGTGTCGTAGGCGTCGAGGGCGTCGGTCACCCGGGTCGTCAGCGCGTCCAGCTCGCCGAGCAGCCAGCGGTCCAGCAGCGGCCGGTCCGCGGGCACCGGGTCGGCGGCCGAGGGCGCCCAGCCCGCGGTGCGGGCGTACAGCGCCTGGAAGGACACCGTGTTCCAGTAGGTCAGCAGGGTCTTGCGCACGACCTCCTGGATCGTGCCGTGGCCGACCCGGCGGGCCGCCCAGGGCGAGCCGCCGGCGGCCATGAACCACCGGACCGCGTCGGCGCCGTGCCGGTCCATGAGCGGGATGGGCTCCAGGATGTTGCCCAGGTGCTTGGACATCTTGCGGCCGTCCTCGGCGAGGATGTGCCCGAGGCAGACGACGTTCTCGTAGCTGGACTTGTCGAAGACGAGCGTGCCGATGGCCATCAGCGTGTAGAACCAGCCGCGGGTCTGGTCGATGGCCTCGCAGATGAACTGCGCGGGGTAGCGGCTCTCGAAGACGTCCTTGTTCTTGTACGGGTAACCCCACTGCGCGAAGGGCATCGAGCCGGAGTCGTACCAGGCGTCGATGACCTCCGGCACCCGCTCCGCGCGCAGCGTGCAGCCGTCGGCGGGGCAGGGGAAGGCGACCTCGTCGATGTACGGGCGGTGGGGGTCCAGCGCGGACTGGTCGGTGCCGGTCAGCTCGGTCAGCTCGGCCAGCGACCCGACGCAGGTGAGGTGGTCCTCGGCGCAGCGCCAGATGGGCAGCGGGGTGCCCCAGTAGCGGTTGCGGGACAGGGCCCAGTCGACGTTGTTGTCGAGCCAGTCGCCGAAGCGCCCGTGCTTGACGGAGTCCGGGTGCCAGTTCGTCCGCTCGTTCTCGCGCAGCAGCGCGTCCTTGACCGCCGTGGTGCGGATGTACCAGGAGGGCTGGGCGTAGTAGAGCAGCGCCGTGTGGCAGCGCCAGCAGTGGGGGTAGCTGTGCTCGTACGGCTCGTGCCGGAACATCAGCCCGCGCGCCTCCAGGTCGGCGACGAGCGCTTCGTCGGCCTTCTTGAAGAACTGGCCGCCGACGAGGGGCAGGTCCGCCTCGAAGGTGCCGTCGGGCCGGACGGGGTTGACCACGGGCAGCCCGTACGACCGGCAGGTGCGCATGTCGTCCTCGCCGAACGCGGGCGACTGGTGCACCAGGCCGGTGCCGTCCTCGGTGGTCACATAGTCCGCGTTGACGACGAAGTGCGCGTCCTCCATGTCCACCAGGTCGAACGGGCGGCGGTAGGTCCAGCGCTCCAGCTCCCGCCCGGTGAACGTCTGCCCGGTCGGCTCCCAGCCCTCGCCGAGCGCCTTCTGCAGCAGCGGCTCGGCCACGACGAGGCGCTCCTCGCCGTCGGTCGCCACGACGTAGGTGACGTCGGGGTGGGCGGCCACCGCGGTGTTGGACACCAGCGTCCACGGGGTCGTCGTCCACACCAGCAGCGACGCTTCGCCGGCCAGCGGGCCGGAGGTCAGGGGGAAGCGGACGTAGACCGAGGGGTCGACGACCGTCTCGTACCCCTGGGCCAGCTCGTGGTCGGACAGACCGGTGCCGCACCGCGGGCACCAGGGGGAGACGCGGTAGTCCTGGACGAGCAGGCCCTTGTCGTAGATCTGCTTCAGGGACCACCAGACGGACTCCACGTACTCGGAGTTCATCGTCCAGTACGCGTCGTCCAGGTCGACCCAGTAGCCCATCCGCTCGGTCAGCTCGGCGAAGGCGTCCGTGTGCCGCTGGACCGAGGCGCGGCACTTGTCGTTGAACTCGGCGATGCCGTACGCCTCGATGTCCTGCTTGCCGTTGAAGCCCAGCTCCTTCTCCACGGCCAGCTCCACCGGCAGCCCGTGGCAGTCCCAGCCCGCCTTGCGCGCCACGTGGTAGCCGCGCATGGTGCGATAGCGGGGGAAGACGTCCTTGAAGACGCGGGCCTCGATGTGGTGCGCGCCCGGCATCCCGTTGGCGGTGGGCGGGCCCTCGTAGAAGATCCACTCGGGCCGGCCCTCCGACTGCTCCAGGGAGCGGGCGAAGACCTGCTGCGAGCGCCAGAAGTCGAGCACGGCGTGTTCGAGGGCGGGCAGGTCGACCTGGGCGGGTACCGGACGGTACAGGGGCGTGGTCATCGGGGACTCTTCCTCCGGCTGGCGTGCTGACGGCCGAACCGGAGGGACGAGAGCCGGGGCTCCCGCGGTACCACCCTCCTTGGCGGCGGGGCGCGCGCCGCGTGCCCACCGCCCCCTCATTGGGGCAGCGCTGCCGGTTCTACTCGCCCGGGGGCTTTCTTCCGGCGGCTCCGGGGTGATCTTCGCTCCGTGCACACCGCCCGGGCTCGCACCGTCCCCGGGTCGCTCCTCGGCTGCGTACGGAGGTACTCGTCCCCATCCACACCTGTCGCTGCCGACAGTGTACGGCCCCGGGGTACGCCCCGCCGACCGGGTTTCCGCCGCGGGAGTGCTGGGCCGTTCGGCCCAGTTCCGGCAAACCGGACAGGCGAGCGGAAGCCCGGGATTACCCGGCGTGCGGCTGGGCACAACGTTTTGAGACCGGTCGGCCATGGCGTGCCCTGTTGCCGCGGACCCAGTGTCGATTTATCGTTCCGGCACCGTTCGCGAACAAGATCACAATATGTGAAGGGGTCCCGGCCATGGTTGCGAAGAAGACCGCGCCGGCGGCGAAGAAGTCCACAGCGAAGAAGACCACGGCGAAGAAGGCGGCGAAGAAGGCACCGGCGAAGAGGGCCGCCGCAGGCCGGGCCACGGCGAAGGCCGCGGGCGAGCGGGCGGCGAAGAAGCAGACCACGAAGCAGACCACGAAGAAGGCCGCGAAGAAGGCCACGAAGAAGGCGACGGGGAAGGCCGCGAAGAAGGCCACGAAGAAGGCTGCGGGAAAGAAGACGGCGGCGACCGCGGGGGCGGCCGGCGGAGCCGCTCCCGCGAAGAAGGCGCCGCCCGCGAAGAAGGCCGCGGCCGGGAAGGCGCCGGCCGCAAGGACCGAGCCCGCGAGGAAAACCGCGGCACGGGCCGCCGCCACGGCGAAAAGGCCGGCGAAGAAGGCGGTGGCCAAGAAGACGTCCGCCAGGACGTCTCCGGGGAAGAAGACGGGAGCCAAGACGGTGGTCGCAAAGAAGACGCAGGTGGCGGAGGCTTCGGTCGCCGAGGCGGCGGGCGGGAAGACGGCCCCGGCAGAGCCGGGGGAGCTGGCCGTGCGCCCGGGAGAGGACCCCTGGACTCCCGAGGAGATCGCGGAGGCCCGCCAGGGGCTGCTGGACGAGGTCGCGAGCCTGCGCTCGGAGATCCGGGCCTCCGAGGAGGCCGTCAGCGGGCTGATGCGCGACTCCGGCGGCGGCGCCGGGGACGACCAGGCCGACACGGGGACGAAGAACATCTCGCGCGAGCACGAGATGGCGCTCGCCGCGGGTGCCCGGGAGCGGCTGATGCAGACCGAGCGCGCCCTCCTGCGGCTGGACGACGGCACGTACGGGCGCTGCGAGTCCTGCGGCAAGCCGATCGGCAAAGCGCGGATGCAGGCGTTCCCGCGGGCCACGCTGTGCGTGGAGTGCAAGCAGCGGCAGGAGCGCCGCTGAGGGTCGCCGGAGGCGTTGACGGGGCCGGTGGCGCGGTGACGGGCTGTGGTGCGACGGCTCGTACGGGTGTGCCGTACTCTCGACCCCAGTCAGCGCACCGGAGGGCACACGTGACAGAGGCGGAGCGGATCAGCGGGGACGCCACGGAGCCCCGCGGGGAGGACGAGGGGACCTCCGCGGCGGACGGGAAGGCCGCCGCCGACCCCGGCACCGCGGACCCGGCCGAGGCCGCCGGCGAGGCGGACGCGGCCGGTGAGACCGCGGACGGCGCGCCGGAGACGGCCCGGGGCCCCCGGCGTATCGGCGTGCTCCTCGGCGTCGCCGCCCTCGTCTACGCCCTCGACCTCGTCACGAAGCTGATCGTGGTCGCCGAGCTGGAGCCGGACAACCGCTCCGTCGAGGTCGTCGGCGACCTGCTGCGCTTCCAGGTCGTCCGCAACGCCGGGGCGGCGTTCGGCATCGGCGAGTCGATGACCGTCATCTTCACGCTGATCGCCGTCATCGTCATCGGCGTCATCGCCCGGCTGGCGCGCAAGCTCTACAGCCTGCCCTGGGCCATCGCGCTCGGCCTGCTGCTCGGCGGCCCGCTCGGCAACCTCACCGACCGCCTCTTCCGCTCGCCGGGCTTCTTCGAGGGCCACGTCGTGGACTTCATCGCCCCCGAGCACTTCGCGGTGTTCAACCTCGCGGACTCCGCGATCGTCTGCGGCGGCATCCTCATCGTCATCCTCTCCTTCCGCGGCCTGGACCCCGACGGCACCCTCCACCGCGGCTGACGTAGGCCGCCGTACACGCCTGCGATACTTCCCGGGTGAGTACCGTTCCCGAGATCCGCACCCTGCCCGTACCCGACGGCCTCGAAGGCGAGCGGCTCGACGCCGCGCTCGCCCGGATGTTCGGGTTCTCCAGGACCAAGGCCGCCGAACTGGCCGGCGCCGGCAAGGTCCTCGTCGACGGTCAGGAGGCCGGCAAGTCGGACCGGGTGACGGCGGGCGCGTGGCTGGAGGTCGAGATGCCCCCGCCGGCGGCGCCGGTGCGGATCGTCGCCGAGCCGGTGCCCGGGATGACCGTCGTCCACGACGACGAGCACGTCGTCGTCGTCGACAAGCCCGTCGGCGTCGCCGCGCACCCCAGCCCCGGCTGGAGCGGCCCCACGGTCGTCGGCGGTCTGGCCGCCGCGGGGTACGCCATCTCCACCTCCGGCGCCGCGGAACGGCAGGGCGTGGTGCACCGGCTGGACGTGGGCACGTCGGGGCTGATGGCGGTGGCCAAGTCGGAGCGCGCGTACACGCTGCTGAAGCAGCAGTTCCGGGAGCGTACGGTCGACAAGCGCTACCACGCGCTGGTCCAGGGCCACCCCGACCCCCTCAGCGGCACCATCGACGCCCCCGTGGGCCGCCATCCCGTGCACGACTACAAGTGGGCCGTGGTCGCCGACGGCAAGCCCAGCGTCACGCACTACGACCTGGTGGAGGCGTTCAGGGCCGCCAGCCTGCTGGACATCAAGCTGGAGACCGGCCGCACCCACCAGATCCGCGTGCACATGTCCGCCCACCGCCACCCGTGCGTCGGCGACCTCACCTACGGCGCCGACCCCGTGTTCGCCCGGCGGCTCGGCCTGGAGCGGCAGTGGCTGCACGCGGTACGGCTGGGCTTCGAGCACCCCGGGGACGGCCGGTGGGTGGAGTTCGAGTCGGAGTACCCGGAGGATCTGCGGCGGGCCCTGGACATCGTGCGCGCGGACAGCGCCTGACGCCGCAGTCCGGTCCGGTCCGGTCCGCAAGGATCTGACGCCGCCCCCGGAGGGGCGGCCGGGCGGGAGGCCCGGCGTGGGCGCCGGCCCCGGGAGCGACGACCGCGTCCTACGGCACCTCGACGTCCGGACGCAGCGCGACCCCGTTCAGCGGCGCCTGCGCCGTCATCACCTTCGGCAGGGCGTACGGGTGCTTCTCCCGCAGCCAGGTGATCAGCTCCTCGCGCACCGTGCAGCGCAGGTTCCACAGTGCGTCCGCGTCCCGCGCGGTGGCCAGCGCCCGCACCTGCATCGTCGTCGGTGTGGTGTCCGTGACCACCAGGCTCCAGCCGCGCCCGTCCCAGTGCGCGCAGCCGAGCAGCACCTCGTGCAGCCGCTCTCGCAGCGCGGGCACCGGCGTGGAGTGGTCCAGGTGGAAGTAGACGGTGCCGGTCAGCTCCGGGCCGCCGCGCGACCAGTTCTCGAAGGGCTGGCCGGTGAAGTACGACACGGGGATGGTGATGCGGCGCTCGTCCCAGGTCTTCACGGTCAGGAACGTCAGCGTGATCTCCTCGACCGTCCCCCACTCGCCCTCGACGACGACCGTGTCGCCGATGCGCACCAGGTCGCCGAAGGCGATCTGCAGCCCCGCGAACAGGTTGCCCAGCGTCGACTGGGCGGCGATGCCCGCGATGATGCCGATGACGCCGGCGGACGCGAGCATCGAGGTGCCCACCGCCCGCATCTGCGGGAACGTCAGCAGCATGGCGGCCACCGCGACCGTGCAGATGACGAACATCACCACGCGCTGGATCATCGTGAGCTGCGTCCGCACCCGCCGTCGGCGCGCGGAGTCGCGTGCCCTGGCCTTGTAGCGGTGGTACGTCAGCTCCACGGCCGCCGCGAGCACCTTCGTCAGCAGCCAGGCCACGGAAGCGATCAGCAGCAGCGTCAGGACGCGCGTGACGATCGTGTGGCTGTCGTCGCCGTGGGCCAGGTCCGCCCGCCTGTACGTGCCCAGCAGCAGGGACGTCAGGACGGCGAGTTGCAGCGGCACCCGGCAGCTTCGCAGCAGGCCCCATATCGGGGTCTCGGGGTGCCGTGCGTCGGCCCGGCGCAGCAGCAGATCGACCACGACTCCGGCGATCGCGGTGACCGCGACGGCGCCGCCGATGACCAGGACGGGCCGGAGCACATCCTCGGTGGACACGAGAGCCTCCCTCGAACGCGGATCCCTCCGACGGTATCTGCCACGATGGGCGCATGACGATTCTGCTTTTCCACTCCATGTACGGACTGCGTCCGGCCGTGCACGTGACGGCGGAGCGCTGGCGCACCGCCGGGCACGAAGTGGTCGTCCCCGACCTCTACGACGGGCGTATGCCGGCGACGGAGGAGGAGGCCGCGGACGTCAGGGACGAGATCGGCACGGACGAGCTGCTGGCGCGGGCCGTGAAGGCCGCGGCGCCGTACTCGGCGGGCGGGGTGCTGTACGCGGGCCTGTCGCTCGGCGGTGCGCTGGCGCAGAACCTCGCGCTCGCCGACGAGCACGCGCGGGGCCTGCTGCTGATGCACGGGACGTCCGATGTCGCCGACGGGGCCGCCGCCGCCTCCGGCGAGCTGCCGGTGCAGCTCCACGTGGCGGACCCCGACCCGTACGAGACGCACGACTGGCAGACGGCCTGGTACCTGCGCATGGGCCGGGCCGGCGCGGACGTGGAGGTCTTCCGCTACCCCGGCGCGGGGCACCTGTTCACCGACCCCGGCCTGGCGGACTACGACGCGGAGGCGACGCAGTCCGCCTGGCGGGTGGCGGATGCGTTCGTGGCGGAGCTGGACGGGCATTCCGCCGCGTCACGCGGGTGACGAGGGCTACGCGCCCAGCTTGTCCAGCTCGGTCGGGAGCATGTTGGTCTCGATCTTCTTGCCGTCGATCTTGACCGTCGGGGTGCCCTCGATCTCGGCGTCCTCGAAGCTGTCGATCATCTGCAGGGCCCACTTGTCGAACGTGCCCTTGTTGACGTTCCTCTGGAACTGCTTGTTGCCCTTCAGCTCGTCGACGTTCTTGGCGACGTCCAGCAGGTACTCGTTGTCGGCGAACTTGTCCTCGCTCTCGGCCGGGTGGTGCTCGGCCGAGTAGAGCAGCCCGTGGTACTCCTTGAACGCCTCGGTGCTGACGTCCAGGGCCGCGCCCAGGGCGCTGGCGGCGTTCTTGGAGCCGTTGCCGCCGAAGTTGCCGTCGATGATCGCACCGAGGTGGACGCGGAGCTGGTACTTGTCGTCCTCCGCGCCCTTCTTGACGCGCTCGCCCAACTGCTGCTCGAACTGCGCGCACGCGGGGCAGCGAAGGTCCTCGTAGACGTCGATGGTCTTCTCGGCGCCCTTGCCGCCGAGTACGACGGTGGTGCCCTTCTTGCCCTCGGCGTTCGCCGGCTGGACGAGCTTGGCGTTCTTCGCCGCGCCCCAGTCCTTGCCGCCGTCGTCGTCCCCGCCGAGGCTGGTGACCGCGAAGGCGACGCCGCCGACGACGGCCAGCAGGCCGACGACGGCACCGCCGACGAAGAGCTGCCGGCGCACCTTGTCCTTCTTGGCCTGCTTCTCGCGCTCGATGCGCAGCCGCTCGCGCGCGGCCCGCTTGGCTTCCTGGCTGTTTCGCTTGCTCATGGTGGGAGGTCCTCGTGTGGTCGGTGTGGCTGGGTCCGTGCTGGTCGGCCGGGCTGCCGGATCAGGCAGCGGCCGGGCACGGCGGGCCACGCCGCAGGACCGAGTGGAGCAGGTGCGCCAGGGGGCGGAGGGTGCCGGCGCGGTCCGCCCGGCGGCCGGGGCGGCCGGTGCTCCGGACCGGGGCCACGGTGACGGTCGCGACGGCCAGCAGCAGCGGCCGGAAGGCCACGGCCGCGGCGGCGCGCAGCAGCCCGGCCAGGGCCGCCTCGCCGCGGCGCAGCCAGGCGGCGGCGATCAGGCCGACGCCGACGTGGGCCCCCAGCAGGAGCCATGGGCTGGCGGCGGTCCCCGCCAGGGCCTCACCGCGGGCGGTCATCCGGGCCAGCGGGGTGCCGAACTCCCCGGAGCAGAGGAGGTCGAGCCCCAGGGAGCGCATGGAGCCGGCGACGGGGCCGCCGGACTGGCCGTAGCAGGCGTGCTGGCCGGTGGTGAAGGCGGTGTCGGCCGCCAGCTCCAGGGGCACGAGGAGGGCCGCGATGCTCCAGTAGCCGCGCTCGCGGCGGCCGGCGAGCAGATAGGCGACGGCGAAGACGCCGCCGGAGAGCGCGGCGAGCATGCCGAGCGGCAGGGGGTTGGCGGAGAGGAGTACGTGGGCGCCCGCGGACAGGCTGATGCACAGCGCGGTGAAGACCGCCGCGCGCATCACCCTGATCGTTACGCCCGCATGTTCCATCGGGCGTGATTCTGCCATGGCGGACGGTAAACCGGTGCTAAAGAGGAGGCCCGGGTTCAGCCCGGCCGGGGCCCGCGGTGTCAGTGACCCGTCCTAGACTTCCCAGCGTCCTGCCCGCGCCCTCGCGTCCGTCGTCTGCTGGAGGTCCTCCGCCGTGGCCAAGCCGCCTTTTACGCATCTGCATGTGCACACGCAGTATTCGCTGCTGGACGGTGCGGCGCGGTTGAAGGATATGTTCGCGGCGTGTCGTGAGATGGGGATGTCGCATATCGCGATGACGGATCACGGGAATCTGCACGGTGCGTATGACTTCTTTTCGCAGGCGACGGGGGCCGGGGTGACGCCGATCATCGGGATCGAGGCGTATGTGGCGCCGGAGTCGCGGCGGAACAAGCGGAAGGTGCAGTGGGGGCAGCCGCATCAGAAGCGTGATGACGTGTCCGGTTCGGGTGGGTATACGCATAAGACGATCTGGGCGGCGTCCCGTACGGGTCTGCACAATCTGTTCCGGTTGTCGTCGGATGCGTACAAGGAGGGGTGGCTGCAGAAGTGGCCGCGGATGGACAAGGAGGTGATCGCCGAGCATGCGGAGGGGCTGATCGCGTCCACGGGGTGTCCGTCGGGTGAGGTGCAGACGCGGTTGCGGCTGGGGCAGTTCGACGAGGCGCTGAAGGCGGCGGCGTCGTATCAGGAGATTTTCGGGAAGCAGCGGTATTTCCTGGAGCTGATGGATCACGGGATCGAGATCGAGCGGCGGGGGCGGGACGGGCTGCTGGAGATCGGGCGGAAGCTGCGGATTCCGCCGCTGGTGACGAATGACTCGCATTACACGTATGCGCATGAGGCGACGGCGCATGATGCGCTGCTGTGTATTCAGACGGGGAAGAATCTGTCGGATCCGGACCGGTTCAAGTTCGACGGGACGGGTTATTACCTGAAGTCGACCGAGGAGATGTATGCGGTCGATTCCTCGGA
>NZ_AXVU01000009.1:0-178271 GCF_000482585.1 Streptomyces sp. CNQ329
CCCTTGACGCCGGACGCAGGCCCGACAATCAACAAGCGGGGTGGCCCGGGGGGAGCCCCCACGACACCGCCCCACCCCGACACGGACCCCACCGAGCCGGATGCCCCACGCACCCACGCCCGCCCCGGCACGTACCCCCCGCACCCGCCCCGCGGTCACGACGAACCAGCCGCCGACGCCGGTCACCCGGGCCCACTGTCAGAGCAGGCGCATACCCTTGGGCGGGCGTGAGGGGACGTACGGTTCCGGGCGAACGACGGACTCCCCGGCACCGGCGACTCCGGACCTGGTCAGTCCACGCATCACCGCCCGCCCCGGCAGGTACCCCGCGCACCGGTCCGCTCGGCGAACCACCGCCCGCCCGCCACGTACCACCGCACACCGGTCCACCCGACGAACCACCGCCCACCCGGCGCAGGCGGCGCAGCTTGGCATGCGCGTACACCTTCCAGGCGGCAGGGCGACCGGGTATGCCCGTATCTCCTCGTCCGACTCCAACTCACGACTCCGGCACCGAGCCGGCACCGAGCCGAGACCGTCCCCGCGGTCCACCCGCGACCGTCCCTTGCGAACGCAGCTCCGCACGATGCGCAAGACGTGCAGGTCGGCCTCGCCGGACCGTACGGATTCCACCGCTTCCGGCGGTGTCCCCCGCGGCCCCGTTCGGGCAGGATCGAGTACGTCAGCACCGTTCGCCGGGCCGCTGCGAGGAGACCGTGATCGAGCACCGCGTCCGAGTCCGCCCCAACGGCAAACACCCCGCCGCCAAGCGTCCCGCCGCCATACGCCCCGCCACCGGCCGCCGTCCCACCGGCCGCTGCCCCGTCTCCGCGGCGGGACCCGCCCGGTGCGGCGCCGTCCCCGGTCGCTGCCGGCCTCCGCTCCCATGACGACCCTCCCATGACGACCGACAGGCTCGACGCGCCCACGACCGGCACGGCGAGCCGGACGCGACCGCGTGGCGTCCTGCCGGCCCTGTGCGCCACCCAGATCACGAGCTGGGGCATCGTCTACTACGCCTTCCCCGTCCTGAACCCCGTCATCGCCGCCGACACCGGCTGGTCGCCGACCGCCACCACCGCGGCCTTCTCCGCCGCGCTCCTGGTCTCCGCGCTCGCCGGCATCCCCCTCGGCCGCGTCCTCGACCGCCGCGGGCCGCGGGCGGTGATGACCGCCGGCTCGGCCCTGGGCGTCACCGCCGTCACCGCCCTCGCCTGCGCGCCCAACCCCGCGAGCTTCACCGCCGCCTGGCTGCTCGCCGGCGTGGCCATGGCCGCCACCTTCTATCAGCCCGCCTTCGCCGCCGTCACCCGCTGGTGGGGGGAGGACCGCGTACGCGCGCTGACCATCGTCACCCTCGCCGGCGGCCTCGCCTCCACCGCCTTCGCCCCGCTGACCGCGGCCCTCGCCGAGCACCTCTCCTGGCGGACCACGTACCTCGTCCTCGCCGCCTTCCTGGCCCTGGTCACGATCCCCCTCCACGCCATCGTCCTGCGCGCGCCCTGGCCTCCCACTCCCCCGCCGCCCCCGCACCAGCCCGACGGCAGCCGGTCCCTCGTCCGCACCCGCCCCTTCCTCACCCTCGCCGCCGCCCTGATGCTGAACGCCTTCGCCATGTACGCGGTCGTGATCGCCCTGGTACCGCTCCTGACCGAACGCGGGGCCGGCCACACCGCCGCCGCCTGGGCTCTCGGCCTCGGCGGCGCCGGCCAGACCCTCGGCCGTACGCTGTACGCCACGCTCGCCCGGCACACAGGAGTCACCGCCCGCACCTTCCTCCTCATGGTCACCGGCGGCGCCACCACGGCCGCACTCGCGCTGGTCCCCGGCCCGTACCCCCTGCTCGTGGCGCTCGCCGTCGCGGCCGGCATGGTCCGCGGCAACCTCACCCTCCTCCAGGCCACCGCGGTCACCGACCGCTGGGGCACCACCCACTACGGGCGTCTCACCGCCCTCCTCACCGCACCCGCCATCACCGCGTCCGCACTCGCCCCCTTCGCCGGCGCCGCGCTCGCCGGCCCTCTGGGCGGCTACCCCCCGCTCTTCCTCCTCCTGGCCGGCTGCTCGGCGTCCGCCTCCCTCCTGGCCCTCGCCGCCCACGACCGAAGCCGTGACGGCGGGGCGGGCTGACGACGGGGCCGGGACGACGCCGGGACGGCGTTCTCAGCCGGTTTCGGCGGGAGGCACCGCATCCAGCAGCGCGCCACGGCACAGCCTGTCCGCGACCCTCGTCGTCTCGGGCAGCCGGAACCGGGAAGCCAGCCTGAGCGTGAACGAGCACGCATCGGCGGCGCCGATCAGGTGGCCGGGCGATACGTACACCGGCTTCACCCCGGTCTGCGTACGAAGCACCCGGCCCACCTCCTCTCTTCCGTCCAGAAGAGGCGCCGACGAACCGCGCTCGGCTCCGGGGGCGTCCCACGCGAAATACAGCGGATTCTTCGCCACCCCGAAAGACGGAACCCCCGTCAGCACACCCAGGTGACTCGCCAGACCGGCGCGACGGGGATGAGCGATCCCGTAGCCGTCACAGACGAACACATCCGGCCGGCGGTCCAGCCTGCGCAGGGCAGCCACGACGGCCGGAATCTCCCGGAAGGCCAACAGGCCGGAGACGTACGGGAACTCCACCCGCGACACCGCAGTGGCCGACTCGACGACCTCCAGACTCGACACGTCCAGCACCGCGACGGCCGCCGCGCACACCCCCGCCTCGTCGTCGTACGCCACGTCGACTCCGGCCGCCGTCCGCCACAGTGCCACGTCGTGCACCGTCTCCACCCGGACGAGCCCTCGCAACCGCTGCTGCTCCGCCACCGCGTCCTCGACGGTCCGCGGCCGGCGGAGCTCCCCGGCCAGTTCCACCCCGTGCCCCTTCCGTGCCTCTCCCCCGCACCGTAGCCGGGCCCCGGCCGCGGCAGCGCCGCGACCGGGGCCCTGACCCCGCCGGCCGCGGTACCGCTAGTTGCGGTACCGGAACACGATCCGGCCCCGCGACAGGTCGTACGGCGGCAGCTCCACCAGCACCCGGTCCTCCAGATAGATCCTGATGTAGTGCTTGCGCATCTTCCCGCTGATGTGCGCGAGCACCCGGTGGCCGTTCTCCAGCTCCACGGTGAACATGGCGCTGCGCAGGCACTCGACGACCCGGCCCTCGACCTCGATGACGTTCTTGTCCTTCGTCATCGGACCAGCTCCAGGTTGCTGCTCACGGGCCGGGCGCCGATGCTCTCGAACAGCGCCGTGGCCGCCCGGTTGGACTCGTGCACCTCGGTCCACGCCGCGGTCGTCCCGTCGCGGTGCAGCGTCCCGAGCGCGTGCGCGAGCAGCGCCCGCGCGATGCCGCGGCGCTGCTCGCCGGCACGGACGGCGACGAGCCCGATGCGGGACCGGTTCACACGCACCACACGGATCAGGCCGAGATAGCGGTCCGGCGCCGCCGCCACCGCGTACGTCGAGGGGTCGGCGACGGCGTCGCCCGCGGGACGGATGATCACCTCCGCGGGCATCGACTGCCACCACCCGGCGGTGGCCTCGACTTCGTCCCGGATCGTACGGTCCACCGCCCGCAGCAGGCCCTCGTCCGCCTGGCCGGCAGGGAGGACCGAGACGCCGGCGGGCAGCCGTACGCCGTCGAGCCCCGTGTCCCGCGGGTCGGTCGGCATGACGTACTCCCACTCACGGCGCCCGACCGCGAACCCGGCCCGCCGCCAGGCGTCCGTCAGCCCGGTGTCGGCCTCGTCGACCACCGTGTACAGGGGCGCGGGCAGTTCCGGCAGCATCGCGGCGGCGATGCGGTCGAAGGTGTCCGCGTGCCAGGCGTCGATACCGACGAACAAACGGCCGTCAGCCCGGTACTCCGCGTACCCGCTGCCGACGACCAGGTCGTCATCCAGTGCCTGCCATTGCCTGTCCGCGACGCGCATGATCGTCACCGCATCGTCGCCCAGGCCGGAAAGGAAAGGCTTCGCATCCATCGGCGTCTCCCTCCAGGAGTGCCTCGATCTCAGGCGCTCCTGGCGACACCGAACGTCAGCCGCCGGACCGTGACGGATCGAGGGAGCACCCACGGATAACTGCGTTCACGGGTCTCACCTCCAGAAGCCGACTTCACGGTCCACCCCGACCGTAGCGAGGCAACACCACGCGGCTCAAACCGTTTTCCGCACCGACCACAGGAACCGGGGTACGGCTCGGAGGAACACCTGCGGGCGCGCCGCCGCCCTCACCGTCTCACCGCGGCTGCGCCACGCGCAGCACGCAGGCCCGGGAGCCGGTGACCAGTCACCCCTCCGTGGCGTACCGCCATCGGCGACCCATCAAAGTAGGCGATGACGTCCCCGTCGTTCATCCTGGCCGACTGTCCATCTCATCGAATTCCAGACTCTGCAGAACATCCACCGCGTGTCGTGCGTATAATTCCCAATGCGTTTGCGACGGGGTCAGCACCGTGACAACTGTCACCGCTTCTTGCCCGCCGGCCACTTCTCGCGGTACAGGGATGAACGCCTGCAACTGCTGCAGAACGATGGATACATCCTCTCCCTGAGGTAGATCGCTCCCCGGGATAACGTACGCAAACTCGCTGGTGAACACAGCGGCCTTCCCGCACGGCAGCTCGAAAGGCTTTCCCATCACCTGTGAACCACGCCCACGTTGCCCGAAGGCGGACACCATTCCAGCCACTGCAATTCCGATGGCGCCATGGCTCGCAGGCCGAGCGGCCACAGTGAGCGAGCCCAAGCTGAGCTGCCCCTCGTGTTCGTGCAGATAAAACCCCGCATACACGGCTCCAGCGAATCGGAGCCCCTGCGACAGGTTGTGCAGGTTGGCCGCCGCTTGTGCCACCGCCTTCTCATCCGGCGCATCTTCCCGACCCTCTACGTGGGCATGGCAAAGCACCATTTCCCGGGCCTCTTGCCGCGTCATCCCCACCGGAAGTGCCAGGTACCCCGCCGGCACGTTGAAGTTCACGAGCCGTCCTCGTGTCGGTCCGGCTGCCCGGGCTGAGGCGACGGAGCGGGCGGCGGCGGTCCGGGAGGAGGGACACCCGAAGCCTGAGCTTGCTGCTGCTCGTAACGCGCCACCAGGTCGGCATCACGCCGCTTCATCCCGCTGAGCCACCGCGGTGCGACGCTCGCGGCCGCTACCAGCAGTGCCGACAGGAGGAGGGCGGCGCCCACGGCGATGATGGAGTCATCGCGCAGGTTCCAAGCCGCGGTGAGCAAGGCAACCGCGCCTGCCGCACAGAAGACCACGAGTGGGGTCGCGGTTCTGTCACCACGTACAGCCATGTTGCGTCGCGCATCGGCAGCCTCGCCAGGACTCACCCACGTCCCACCGGCATGTACGGGCACCGGCGACCACCCTCGCTGCGTCGGTTGCCCTGGCAGAGGGAACGGCGTCTGGGCAGCGTGCGCCGCACGTTGCCGACCCTGCGGCGAGTTGTCGAGGCGAAAGACCATCGTGTACTCGCCCTTGTGGGTATTCGCCGCACTGACCAATTCATAGCCGAAGTGATGAGCGAGGACCAGTGCACGTCCCGTGTTCGCCATGCCCATTCCCCGAAACCTGAGTGTGGTCGGGGAACGCCCGTCGAAGTGAGATCTGATCTCGGCTTCTTTCATCAGCCGCTCCTCGCCTGCTGGTTACGCGCAGCTCTGTCCTTCTCACTTCCCGCATTCCATGCGTTCTCGAAGGCGACCAGCATTGCCCCGGCACCTGCGGGGAGCCCGAGCTCGGCCGCCTGGCGTTTGTCCTGGGGAACGAAGTATCCCAAGGCTGCCGGGTCGCCGATAATCGTTGCCCAGGAGTCCACCAGCCCGAAGTTCCCCCCGTGATCCACGGTGCTCCTGAACACGCCGACCAGATCTGCTCCCACTCGCGTTGCAGCTCCGAACGGCAGTGATCCGAGCATGTCCTGCATCAGTGAGCGGTTGGCCACGACGTCTTCACCGCCCACCAGCCGCGCCGTGCCGTGCGTCAAGAGCGCCGCGAAAGCTGTGCCAGCCGCCACCGTTTCGAATGCTGCAGCAACAACTGCCAGCGGCGGGCAGAACGGACTGACGGCAAGCAGGCCCAGTCCGACGAGACCGGTGATAGCGCTGAGTGCTGAGAGAACGTCACCGATCGCCGCGATTGCGTAAGCGTGGTCCTCCACCCACTGAGCGACATCATCAGCGAGCTTCGCGATGCCCTCTGTCACCGTCTCCAGGTACTCGCCGAAGGAGCCGGAGAGATCACTGATCGTATCGGCGATCTTGTCGAACAGTCCGGGCTCGTCAGGGGCGATCTCCATCGCGCCGCGCAAGCGGTTCGCGACCGTCTGGCCCTCGGCCCGGTAGTCGTCCGCCAGGGAACGGGCACGGCGCCGCACGTCCTCCAGGCGCGCCGAGGCGTCGTCGACCGCGCCCTGCGCCTCTCGGCGCTGCTCCTCCTCGCGGGCCCGATCGGACTCGCCCCGTGCCGTGCTGGCCTGGCGGTACCGGTCCGGGGAGCCCTCGGCCGGAGGCTTGGCGTCGTCATCGGTGGCCACGTCCAGCCTGCGCAGCGCCTTGCTCAGTTCGCGCTCGGCTTCCTCGGCCTCCCGCTCCAGCCGGCGCGCCGTCGCCTGCTCGACGCGCATGTACGCGGCCCAGCCCTCCAGGGCGGTGGCGGCTATGCCGAAGGACTCGCGGGCCTCGTCCATCTTGGGCCGGAAGTCGTCCTCGAACTTCTCCCGGAACGCCTCCGCCGCCTTGCCCTTCCAGTCGCCGGGCCCGGTGCCGTGCAGGACATGGCAGATCTCGGACTGCGCCCGTGCGGTCCGCCGCACCACCTTGGCGACGTCTTCCGCACCCCGTACGTCCCCAGGACAGGGCATGAACCCGAGCGAGGAGAAGTCGGCAGGCTGTAACACGCTCATGTGCGTTGCCCGCCGGCCCGAGGGCTCGATCGTGGGAGCGCGTCGGCTAGCTCGCCGTCCACCCGCTGAAACTCCTGCTTGATCTTCAGCAGGGCTTCCGACGCGGCATCGGAGAACTTCTCGATCTGCCCGATGCCGTACGACCACTCGTCCCCGAACTCATCCATCCGACTGGCCAGTGCATCCACTCCCATCGACCAGCCGTCGACCTCTTCCATCTCCCGTCCCGGCCGCTTCATCAACTCCGCTATGCGGTCGATGTTGCGCCGGACCCGGTCGAGGGTCTCCATGTCCACGTACAGATCGCTCACATGCCCCTCCTTGCGCGCGTCAGCGGACGATGGACTGGATCTCGTCGACTTCCAGTTCGGTGGTCGTGCCGAAGGACCCGTCGGGCAGGTCGCCGCCGGTGCCGCCGGAGCCTTCCCACGCGATGGACCAGGTGATCGTCGCCCGGAAGGGGTAGGTCTCGCCGTCCGGCGTGGCGCGCAGGTAGGTCAGCCCGCAGGGCGGGGTCTCCTCCGCGGATCCCGCGGTGTAGCGGGTGCCGATGGAGCCGTCGTCGTTGATGGGGCAGGTGCCCGAGGAGGGGTGCAGCTCGGCGTCGCCGGTGCCGGGATCGAGGGTGAGCGAGACCGGGGTGGCGGTGGTCGTGGCCCACAGGCCCAGCACCGGCACCTCGGCGGTGACCGAGACGGGTTCGAAGGTGGCGGCGTCCAGCCAGGCCCAGGTGGGAAGATTCACCTTCTGCGCGTTCTCCGCGTCGGGCTTGAGGCTGATCTCGGTATCCGGCACCCGGATACGGTCGTACGCGAGCCCCGCGAGGATGTCCGGCGTGACCGCGTTTTCGTACTCGGCCGGCGGCGGATCGCCCTTGTCCACCCAGAACGGCCCGTCATCGCACTCCAGCGCGCCCGGAACCCCGGCGCCGCCTTCCGGCACGTAGCCGTCCCACCAGAAGCCGTCACCGGACTTCGACATGTTGAAGTCCTCGTACGTTCCGGGCTCGTCGCCGCCCTGGGCGTACTTGGCACGCTGCTGAGCGTCCCACTGGTAGCCGGTGGACTCCAGCGACCAGGTGTGCTCCATCTTCTGTTTCAACTGCTTGGGCGTGTACAGCGGCGCGTACCAGCAGGGCGGCGGCGACCAGTCCCCCACCGGATCCAGCGCCCCGGTACCGCCCCCGTTCCCGCCGCCCCCGGACCCGTTCTTCGACTCGTCGATCACCACCCCGCCGACCTCGGCGTGCAGGTTCTGCCCGTCGGCGCCACCGTCGATCTGCCCGTCATCGTCGCCGCTGCCGCCACCGAAGTCGGCGCCACCGGGCAACTCATCCGCTGACGCGGAGACCGGCGCAAAGAGGACGCCCAGCATGCATAACGCAGTCAGAACTGTTCTTTTGCTCCTCACGGCTGACATTGCGCAGCACCCCTCTCCGATACCACCTGCTCCGTAACCCAGACTCCGTCGTCGTTCTTGCGCAGCTTGGTGTTGTAGACGAGGTAGCTGTCCTTGGTGACCGGCGTTACGTTCACTTTCCCCGACTTCAGGGACTTGTTATACGCCTTTCCCTGGTCTTCGCAGTAGATGAGGGTGGCGGTCCCGTCGTCGTTGACGTCCACCTGCTCGTCGTAGAAGCGGTACGTCCCGGTCGTCCGAGACTTCTGATCCACAAACTGCTGGACGAATCGTTCGGCCTCGGCGGCAGCCTCACCTTCGGAGTAGAACAGCAGCGCCTCATGGGTCGGATCCTGGTCGGCAATCGCCACATCGATCGACTTGATCAGCTGTTCCCCGTCCCGCAGCACGGCGTCCTTGTCCGGATCACCGGTCTCCGCCCACTCGAACTCGTACTTGACGTCCTTCGGCAGCTTGATCTCCGGTCTGCCCTCCGCCTCCTCCTCCGCGCTCGGCGACGGCGAGTCCGTCGCCTTCCCCGCGCCCTGGATCTTGTCGTCCTGCGAGGTGTCGCCGTCCTCGTCGCCGCCGCAGGCGGTCAGCAGGAGGCTCAGGGCGGCAGCAGCCGCCAGCGCGGCGGTGGAAAGGGCGCGGGGGGACACGATCAACTCCCGGTTACGGTGACGGCACGTCAGGCAACCGACGCTATCGGAGCCACCGCGGCGTTCACCACCCCCGCTTTCGGGGCTGTGGATAACGTGAACGTCACGGGGTATTCCCCTGCCCTCCCCACCAGGCAAATGGAATTCCACCCCCGCATCCCGCCGGAACACCGCTTGCCGGAACAGGCAATACACCCCCGCCCACGCCAAAGGCCCCGACCCGCCTTGCGGCGGGCCGGGGCCCCGGGATGTCGTACCGTCAGGTCACTTGAGGATCTTCGTGACCTGGCCGGCGCCCACCGTCCGGCCACCCTCGCGGATGGCGAACTTCAGGCCCTCCTCCATGGCGATGGGCTGGATCAGCTCCACCTTCATGTCGGTGTTGTCGCCCGGCATGACCATCTCCGTGCCCTCGGGGAGGTGCACGACGCCGGTCACGTCGGTGGTGCGGAAGTAGAACTGCGGGCGGTAGTTGTTGAAGAACGGGGTGTGCCGACCACCCTCGTCCTTCGACAGGATGTACGCCGTCGCCTCGAACTCGGTGTGCGGGGTGACGGTGCCCGGCTTGATGATGACCTGGCCGCGCTCGACGTCCTCGCGCTTGATGCCGCGGAGGAGGAGACCGACGTTCTCACCGGCCTGGCCCTCGTCCAGCAGCTTGCGGAACATCTCGATGCCCGTGACCGTGGTCTTGGTCTTCTCTTCCTTGATGCCGATGATCTCGACTTCCTCGTTCACCTTGAGGATGCCGCGCTCGATGCGGCCGGTGACGACGGTGCCACGACCGGTGATCGTGAAAACGTCCTCGATCGGCATCAGGAACGGCTTGTCGATCTCGCGGACCGGCTCCGGGATGGACTCGTCGACGGCCTTCATCAGGTCGAGGACGGTCTTGCCCCACTCGGCGTCGCCCTCCAGCGCCTTCAGCGCGGAGACCTTGACGACCGGGACGTCGTCGCCCGGGAACTCGTACTCGGAGAGAAGCTCACGGACCTCGAGCTCGACGAGCTCCATGATCTCCTCGTCGTCCACCATGTCGGCCTTGTTCAGGGCGACGACGATGTACGGCACGCCGACCTGGCGGGCGAGCAGCACGTGCTCCTTGGTCTGCGGCATCGGGCCGTCGGTGGCGGCGACCACGAGGATCGCGCCGTCCATCTGGGCGGCACCGGTGATCATGTTCTTGATGTAGTCCGCGTGACCGGGGCAGTCGACGTGCGCGTAGTGCCGCGACTCGGTCTGGTACTCGACGTGCGCGATGGAGATCGTGATACCGCGCTGCTTCTCTTCCGGAGCCTTGTCGATCTGGTCGAAGGCCGAAGCCTCGTTCAGGTCCGGGTAAGCGTCGTGCAGCACCTTGGTGATCGCCGCGGTAAGAGTGGTCTTGCCGTGGTCGATGTGACCGATGGTGCCGATGTTGACGTGCGGCTTAGTCCGCTCGAACTTCGCCTTCGCCACTGGGGTCCTCCTGTGGACTGGTGCTGTACGCCCCCCGCCTTCTACGGAGGGGTTCAGGTGGTCGTTCCGAACCGGTCAGGACCCCTAGGGGGATGCCCTTGACCTGTCCGACTGTGTTCGGCGGCGGGGGCACCCGCCGCAGTTCCCGGGGGATCTGCGGCGGTATACCCCGTATGCCGTTTGCTACAGCCTACGGCTTCACTCGCCCTTGGCCTTCGCGATGATCTCCTCGGCGACGTTCTTGGGAACCTCGGCGTAGGAGTCGAACTGCATGGAGTAGCTCGCCCGGCCGGACGTCTTGCTGCGCAGGTCGCCGACGTAGCCGAACATCTCCGACAGCGGGACCAGACCGGTGACCAGCTTGGCACCGCTCCGGTCCTCCATGGACTGGATCTGTCCACGGCGCGAGTTGATGTCGCCGATCACGTCGCCCATGTAGTCCTCGGGCGTCGTGACCTCGACCTTCATCATCGGCTCCAGCAGGACCGGAGCGGCCTTGCGGGCGGCCTCCTTGAAGGCCATCGAGCCGGCGATCTTGAAGGCCATCTCGGACGAGTCCACCTCGTGGTAGGCACCGTCCAGCAGGCGTACGCGCACACCCGTCAGCGGGTATCCGGCGAGGATGCCGAATTCCATGGCCTCCTGGCTGCCCGCGTCCACCGAGGGGATGTACTCCTTGGGGATGCGGCCGCCGGTGACCTCGTTGACGAACTCGTAGCCGTCGCCCTCCAGCGGTTCGAGCGCGATGATGACGCGCGCGAACTGGCCGGAGCCGCCGGTCTGCTTCTTGTGCGTGTACTCGTGCTTCGCCACCGGCCGGCGAACCGTCTCGCGGTAGGCCACCTGCGGCTTACCGACGTTCGCCTCGACCTTGAACTCGCGCTTCATGCGGTCGACCAGCACGTCCAAGTGCAGCTCGCCCATGCCCGAGATGATGGTCTGGCCGGTCTCCTCGTCCGTCTTGACCCGGAAGGACGGGTCTTCCTCGGCGAGGCGCTGGATCGCGACACCCAGCTTCTCCTGGTCGCCCTTGGACTTCGGCTCGATGGCGACCTCGATCACCGGGGCCGGGAAGTCCATGGACTCCAGGATCACCGGCTTCGCCGGGTCGCTCAGGGTCTCGCCCGTGGTGGTCTGCTTCAGACCCATGACGGCGACGATGTCGCCGGCACCCACCGACTCGATTTCCTCGCGCTTGTTGGCGTGCATCCGGTAGATCTTGCCGATGCGCTCCTTGCGGCCCTTGACCGAGTTCTGCACCTGCGAGCCGGCGTTGAGCCGGCCCGAGTAGACCCGGATGAACGTCAGCTTGCCCAGGTGCGGGTCGCTGGCGATCTTGAAGGCGAGCGCGGAGAGCGGCTCCTCCTCCGACGGACGGCGGACGATGACCTCGTCGGGGTCGCCGACGGCGTGCCCCTCGATGCCCTCGACGTCCAGCGGGGACGGCAGGTACCGCACGATCGCGTCCAGCAGGGGCTGCACGCCCTTGTTCTTGAACGCGGTCCCGCAGAACACCGGGGTGACGGTGGTGCCGTCGCCCTTGCCGGAGTTGATGGTGATACGGCGCACGGCCGCGTGGAGCTGCTCCTCGGTGGGCTCCTCGCCCTCCAGGTACAGCTCCATCATCTCCTCGTCGTTCTCGGCGACGGCTTCGAGCAGCGTGCCCCGCCACTCGTCCGCCGCTTCGAGGTGGGTCTCCGGGATGTCGACGACGTCGTACGCCTCGCCGAGCTTGGCCTCGGGCGACCAGACGAACGCCTTCATCCGGACCAGGTCGACGACGCCCTTGAAGTCGGCCTCGGTGCCGATCGGGAGCTGCATGACCAGCGGGGTCGCGCCCAGCCGGTCGGTGATCATGTCGACGCAGCGGTGGAACTCGGCGCCCGTACGGTCCAGCTTGTTGACGAAGCAGATGCGCGGGACGCCGTAGCGGTCGGCCTGGCGCCACACGGTCTCGGACTGCGGCTCGACACCGGCCACGCCGTCGAACACCGTCACCGCACCGTCGAGCACGCGCAGCGAGCGCTCCACCTCGACGGTGAAGTCGACGTGGCCCGGGGTGTCGATGATGTTGATGGTGTGGTCGACCTCATCGAGCGGCCAGTGACAGGTCGTCGCGGCGGACGTGATCGTGATGCCGCGCTCCTGCTCCTGCGCCATCCAGTCCATCGTGGCTGCGCCGTCGTGGACCTCACCGATCTTGTACGAGACACCGGTGTAGTACAGGATCCGCTCGGTGGTGGTCGTCTTGCCCGCGTCGATGTGGGCCATGATCCCGATGTTGCGGACCTTGGCCAGGTCAAGTGAAGTGGTGGCCATGTTGGCTCAGTCTTCTCTCTCGTAATACGGGGTTCTCGACTACCAGCGGTAGTGCGCGAAGGCCTTGTTGGCGTCGGCCATCTTGTGGGTGTCCTCGCGGCGCTTGACGGAGGCACCGAGACCGTTGCTGGCGTCCAGCAGCTCGTTCATCAGCCGCTCGGTCATCGTCTTCTCACGGCGGGCGCGGGAGTAGCCCACGATCCAGCGCAGCGCGAGCGTGGCGGACCGGCCGGGCTTGACCTCGACCGGCACCTGGTACGTCGCACCGCCGACGCGGCGGGACTTGACCTCGATGGCCGGCTTGACGTTCTCCAGGGCGCGCTTCAGCGTGATCACCGGGTCGTTGCCGGTCTTGTCGCGCAGGCCCTCCATGGCGCCGTACACGATGCGCTCGGCGGTGGACCGCTTGCCGTGCAGCAGGACCTTGTTGATCAGGGAGGTCACCAGAGGAGAGTTGTAGACCGGGTCGATGTGCACCGGTCGCTTCGGGGCGGGGCCCTTACGAGGCATGCTTACTTCTCCTTCTTGGCGCCGTAGCGGCTGCGGGCCTGCTTGCGGTTCTTGACACCCTGGGTGTCGAGCGAACCGCGGATGATCTTGTAGCGAACGCCCGGCAGGTCCTTCACACGGCCACCGCGCACGAGCACGATCGAGTGCTCCTGCAGGTTGTGCCCTTCACCCGGGATGTAAGCGGTGACCTCGATCCCGCTGGTCAGACGCACACGCGCGACCTTACGCAGGGCCGAGTTCGGCTTCTTCGGGGTGGTGGTGAACACACGCGTGCACACGCCGCGGCGCTGGGGCGAACCCTCGAGCGCGGGCGTCTTGTTCTTCTCGACCTTGTCCTGCCGGCCCTTGCGGACCAGCTGCTGGATCGTAGGCACCGTTTCTCCGGTTTCTGTGTGCCGATCTCGATACTTCTAACCTGGGGTTTTGTCCGTGAAGACCGGCCGGCCCCCGACCCACGCGGTCGGGTGTGTCGCAAGCCCCGTACGTCCCCGCCAGTCTCACGGGGAAGTGCAGCTCTTCGGTGTCACAGCCTCGGCGCCTTCGCGGGAGCGCCCCCGCGCACGCGAAGACCCGGGGACACCCCAGGCACAAGGTCAGAGCGTACCTACAGCCACCCTCTCCGGTCAAAACAAAAAGACATAAGGGACGGCGGATCCGGGTAGAGTTATCAGCCGCTGCCGGCCACGGCCACCACGATGAGGGCGATGAAGGCCACGAAGCTGAGCGCCAGATAGCCGATGACCAGGCCCGCAAGCGCCATTCCGTCGCCCTGCTCACCGGTTCTGCGGATCTCGGCGCGCGCCTTGTGCCCCAGGATGATCGCCGGGATGAACGTCACACCGACCATCGGCACCAGCGCCCCGCACACCAGGGCGCCGATCGCCGAACTGTTCGTGCTCGTCGGGGGCGGCAGCACCGGCACGGGCTGGAACGTCCGCGGCACCACGGCCGGCATCGTCGGGATGCCGACGGGCCCCTGCGGCAGGTCGGAGATGAGCAGGTGCAGCTCGCCGTAGGTCTGCGCCTCGTACGCCTTCGCCATGCGCTGCTCGTACTCCGGCTGGGTGAGCCTGCCCTCGGCGAACCCGGCCTTGATCACGTCGACGGTCCGCTCCCGGTCGGCGTGCGAGGCACGCATGGACGGAGGCCGGCTTTGGTCCCACGGCTGCATGGACACTCACGAACCTCCCCACCCGCGGCATCCGCGTACCGCGTGCCTTCTATTGTGCTCGACGCACGGGGCGCCGACGGAGTTCCGCTGCGGCGCCGGGAAGTTCGCGTCGCCGCCGTGCGCCCCCTGTACACCACGTTGTCCGGTTCGCACGCCGTTCCATGGTAGCCCCGCACGGTACGTTCCACCGCCCCCGGGGGGCGGGCCGTCCTCGGGGCCGTACGGACACCGGAGAGGCCCCTGAAGCGCCGCAGGGCGGCTCTCCGTGGGGAGAGCCGCCCTGCGGGCCGTGCGGTGACGTGGCCGCGTTACTGGTTGTACGGGCCGTAGTCGTAGTCCTCCAGCGGGACCGCCTGGCCGGAGCCGGTGCCGAAGGGCGAGTAGTCGATGTCGTCGTAGCCGACGGTCGAGTACATCGCGGCCTTGGCCTCCTCGGTGGGCTCCACCCGGATGTTGCGGTAGCGGGACAGGCCCGTACCGGCCGGGATCAGCTTGCCGATGATCACGTTCTCCTTGAGGCCGATCAGGGAGTCCGACTTGGCGTTGATCGCCGCGTCGGTCAGCACCCTGGTGGTCTCCTGGAACGACGCCGCCGACAGCCACGACTCGGTGGCCAGCGACGCCTTCGTGATGCCCATGAGCTGCGGCCGGCCGGAGGCCGGCTGGCCGCCCTCGGCGACCACGCGCCGGTTCTCCTGCTCGAACTTCGAGCGCTCGACCAGCTCGCCCGGCAGCAGCTCCGCGTCCCCGGACTCGATGATCGTCACCCGGCGCAGCATCTGCCGGATGATGATCTCGATGTGCTTGTCGTGGATGGACACGCCCTGGCTGTTGTAGACCTTCTGCACCTCGCCGACCAGGTGGACCTGCACGGCCCGCTGGCCGAGGATGCGCAGCACGTCGTGCGGGTTCTCCGTGCCGACGGTCAGCTTCTGGCCGACCTCGACGTGGTCACCCTCGCCGGCGGTGAGACGGGCGCGCTTGGACACGCCGTACGCGACCTCGTCGGAACCGTCGTCGGGGGTGACGACGACCTTCTTGGTCTTCTCCGTCTCCTCGATCCGCACCCGGCCCGCGGCCTCCGAGATCGGCGCCACGCCCTTGGGCGTACGGGCCTCGAAGAGCTCGACGACACGCGGCAGACCCTGGGTGATGTCCTCACCCGCCACACCACCGGTGTGGAAGGTGCGCATCGTGAGCTGGGTGCCGGGCTCGCCGATGGACTGGGCGGCGATGATGCCCACGGCCTCGCCGATGTCCACCAGCTTGCCGGTGGCCAGCGAACGGCCGTAGCACATGGCGCAGGTGCCGACGGCGGACTCGCAGGTGAGCACCGAGCGGGTCTTGACCGTCGCCACGCCGTGGCGGATCAGCTCGTCGATGAGCACGTCGCCCAGGTCGGTGCCGGCCGGGGCCAGCACCTTGCCGTCGACGACGATGTCCTCGGCGAGGCAGCGCGCGTACACCGAGGTCTCGACGTCCTCCTCCTTGCGGAGAACGCCGTCGGCGCCGGTCGACGCGATCGCCAGCTTCAGGCCGCGGTCGGTGCCGCAGTCCTCCTCGCGGATGATCACGTCCTGCGAGACGTCCACCAGACGCCGGGTCAGGTAACCCGAGTCGGCGGTGCGCAGCGCGGTGTCGGCGAGACCCTTGCGGGCGCCGTGCGTGGAGATGAAGTACTCCAGCACGGACAGGCCCTCACGGAACGAGGACTTGATCGGCCGCGGGATGGTCTCGTTCTTGGCGTTGGACACCAGGCCGCGCATACCCGCGATCTGGCGCATCTGCATCATGTTTCCGCGCGCACCCGAGTCGACCATCATGAAGATCGGGTTGGTCTTCGGGAAGTTCTCGTTCATGGCCTCGGCGACCTCGTTGGTCGCCTTGGTCCAGATCGCGATGAGTTCCTGGGTGCGCTCGTCCTTGGTGATCAGGCCGCGCTCGTACTGCTTCTGGACCTTCTCGTCCTGGGCCTCGTACCCGGCGATGATCTCCTTCTTCGCCTCCGGCACGACCACGTCCGAGATGGCGATGGTGACGCCGGAGTGGGTGGCCCAGTAGAAGCCCGAGGACTTCAGGTTGTCCAGGGTCTGCGCGACGAGCACCTTCGGGTAGCGCTCGGCGAGGTCGTTGACGATCTCGGAGAGCTGCTTCTTGCCGACGGTGTAGTGGATGAACGGGTAGTCCTCGGGCAGCAGCTCGTTGAAGAGCGCGCGGCCCAGGGTCGTCCGCAGCCGGAACGGGTCGCCCGGCTGCCAGTCCGAGTCGGCCGCGGTCTCGCCCTCGGCCACCGGCGGCGTCCAGCCACGCGGCGGCACGGAGCCGACCGGGAAGCGGATGTCGACGTTCGCCTGGAGCGACAGCTCGCCGGCGTCGAAGGCCATGATCGCCTCGGCGACCGAGGCGAACGAGCGGCCCTCGCCCTTCTTCTCTCCCTCGATCTCATCGGTGGTGAGGAAGAACAGCCCGAGCACCATGTCCTGGGTGGGCATGGTCACCGGCCGGCCGTCGGCCGGCTTGAGGATGTTGTTCGAGGACAGCATGAGGATGCGGGCCTCGGCCTGCGCCTCCGCGGACAGCGGGAGGTGCACGGCCATCTGGTCGCCGTCGAAGTCCGCGTTGAACGCGGTGCAGACGAGCGGGTGGATCTGGATGGCCTTGCCCTCGACGAGCTGCGGCTCGAACGCCTGGATGCCGAGGCGGTGCAGCGTCGGCGCCCGGTTCAGCAGCACCGGGTGCTCGGCGATGACCTCTTCCAGCACGTCGTACACGACCGTACGGCCGCGCTCGACCATGCGCTTGGCGCTCTTGATGTTCTGCGCGTGGTTCAGGTCCACCAGGCGCTTCATCACGAACGGCTTGAAGAGCTCCAGCGCCATGGCCTTGGGCAGGCCGCACTGGTGCAGCTTGAGCTGCGGGCCGACGACGATGACGGAACGGGCCGAGTAGTCGACGCGCTTGCCGAGCAGGTTCTGCCGGAAGCGGCCCTGCTTGCCCTTGAGCATGTCGGACAGCGACTTCAGCGGGCGGTTGCCCGGACCGGTCACCGGCCGGCCGCGGCGGCCGTTGTCGAACAGCGCGTCGACGGCCTCCTGCAGCATGCGCTTCTCGTTGTTGACGATGATCTCGGGCGCGCCGAGGTCGAGCAGCCGCTTCAGCCGGTTGTTGCGGTTGATGACGCGGCGGTACAGGTCGTTCAGGTCGGAGGTCGCGAAGCGGCCACCGTCGAGCTGCACCATCGGACGCAGGTCCGGCGGGATCACCGGGACGCAGTCCAGCACCATGCCGTTGGGGCTGTTGCGGGTGTGCTGGAACGCGGAGACGACCTTCAGCCGCTTCAGGGCGCGGGTCTTCTTCTGGCCCTTGCCGGTGCGGATGATCTCGCGGAGCCGCTCGGCCTCCTCGTCCAGGTCGAAGGACTCCAGGCGCTTCTGCAGCGCCGCGGCGCCCATGCCGCCCTGGAAGTACGTGCCGAAGCGGTCACGCAGCTCGCGATAGAGCAGCTCGTCGCCCTCCAGGTCCTGGACCTTGAGGTTCTTGAAGCGGTTCCACACCTCGTCCAGGCGGTCCAGCTCGCGCTGGGCCCGGTCGCGGAGCTGCTTCATCTCGCGCTCGCCGCCCTCGCGCACCTTGCGGCGCACGTCGGCCTTGGCGCCCTCGGCCTCCAGCTCGGCCAGGTCGGCCTCCTGCTTCTTGGCCCGGGCCTCCAGGTCGCCGTCGCGGCGCTGCTCGATCTGCTGGCGCTCGACGGAGATCTGGGCCTCCAGCGACGACAGGTCGCGCTGGCGGCGCTCGTCGTCCACCCACGTGATCATGTAGGCGGCGAAGTAGATGACCTTCTCCAGGTCCTTCGGAGCCAGGTCGAGCAGGTAGCCGAGGCGTGACGGGACGCCCTTGAAGTACCAGATGTGCGTGACGGGCGCGGCCAGCTCAATGTGGCCCATCCGCTCACGGCGCACCTTGGCGCGGGTCACCTCGACGCCGCAGCGCTCACAGATGATGCCCTTGAAGCGGACGCGCTTGTACTTGCCGCAGTAGCACTCCCAGTCCCGGGTCGGGCCGAAGATCTTCTCGCAGAAGAGGCCGTCCTTCTCGGGCTTGAGGGTGCGGTAGTTGATGGTCTCGGGCTTCTTGACCTCGCCGTGCGACCAGGTCCGGATGTCGTCCGCGGTCGCAAGGCCGATCCGCAGCTCGTCGAAGAAGTTGACGTCGAGCACTCTCGTCAATCCCTCTCAGGGTCGTGTGTCAATGGTCTGATCGCGGGTCGCGGTGGGGGTGCCACCCCGGGCCCGCCAGGGCCGAGGGGGAGGGAGCGGCTTCGCAGGAGGCCGCTCCCCGACCCGTCAGACCTCTTCGACGCTGCTCGGCTCACGCCGGGACAGGTCGATGCCAAGCTCTTCCGCGGCACGGAAGACGTCCTCGTCCGTGTCGCGCATCTCGATGGACATGCCGTCGGAGGAGAGGACCTCCACGTTCAGGCACAGAGACTGCATCTCCTTGATGAGCACCTTGAACGACTCGGGGATGCCCGGTTCGGGGATGTTCTCGCCCTTGACGATGGCCTCGTAGACCTTCACGCGGCCGGTCACGTCGTCCGACTTGATGGTGAGCAGTTCCTGCAGCGCGTAGGCGGCGCCGTACGCCTCCAGGGCCCACACCTCCATCTCGCCGAACCGCTGGCCGCCGAACTGCGCCTTACCGCCCAGCGGCTGCTGGGTGATCATCGAGTACGGGCCGGTGGACCGGGCGTGGAGCTTGTCGTCCACGAGGTGGTGCAGCTTGAGGATGTACATGTAGCCGACGGAGATCGGCTCCGGGAACGGCTCGCCGGAGCGGCCGTCGAAGAGCTGTGCCTTGCCGGACGGCTGCACCATGCGGTCGCCGTCGCGGTTGGGCAGCGTGTTCTGGATCAGGCCGGCCAGCTCGTCCTCGCGGGCGCCGTCGAAGACCGGCGTCGCGACGTTCGTGCCGGAGGCGACCTGGTCGGCGCCGATGCCCTGCAGGCGCTCGGCCCACTCCTCCTTGATACCGGAGACGTCCCAGCCCTGGGCGGCGAGCCAGCCCAGGTGGATTTCCAGCACCTGGCCCGGGTTCATCCGGGAGGGCACGCCGAGCGGGTTGAGGATGATGTCGACCGGGTGGCCGTCCTCCATGAACGGCATGTCCTCGATCGGCAGGATCTTGGCGATGACGCCCTTGTTGCCGTGCCGGCCGGCGAGCTTGTCACCGTCGGTGATCTTGCGCTTCTGGGCGACGTAGACGCGGACGAGCTGGTTCACGCCGGGCGGCAGTTCGTCGCCCTCCTCGCGGTCGAAGACGCGGACGCCGATGACGCGGCCGGTCTCGCCGTGCGGGACCTTCAGGGACGTGTCACGGACCTCGCGGGCCTTCTCGCCGAAGATCGCGCGCAGCAGCCGCTCCTCCGGGGTCAGCTCGGTCTCGCCCTTGGGCGTGACCTTGCCGACCAGGATGTCGCCGGCGACGACCTCGGCACCGATGCGGATGATGCCGCGCTCGTCGAGATCGGCGAGCACCTCCTCGGAGACGTTCGGGATGTCCCGGGTGATCTCCTCGGGGCCCAGCTTGGTGTCGCGGGCGTCGACCTCGTGCTCCTCGATGTGGATCGAGGACAGGACGTCGTCCTGCACGAGGCGCTGGCTGAGGATGATGGCGTCCTCGTAGTTGTGGCCCTCCCAGGGCATGAACGCCACCAGGAGGTTCTTGCCGAGCGCCATCTCGCCCTCGTCGGTCGAGGGGCCGTCGGCGAGCACCTGGCCCTCGATGACGCGGGAGCCCTCGTCCACGAGCACCTTCTGGTTGAAGGAGGTGCCCTGGTTGGAGCGGTGGAACTTGTTGACGCGGTACGTGGTGTAGGTGCCGTCGTCGTTGGTGACGGTGACGTAGTCCGCGGAGACCTCCTGGACCACGCCGTCCTTCTCGGCCTTGATGACGTCGCCGGCGTCGACCGCGCAGCGGTACTCCATGCCGGTGCCGACGAGCGGGGCCTCGGCCCTGATCAGCGGCACGGCCTGGCGCATCATGTTCGAGCCCATGAGCGCGCGGTTGGCGTCGTCGTGCTCCAGGAAGGGGATCATCGCGGTCGCGACCGACACCATCTGGCGCGGCGAGACGTCCATGTAGTCGACGTCGTCGCCGGGGATGTAGTCGATCTCGCCGCCGCGGCGGCGGACCAGGACGCGGTTCTCGGCGAAGTGCAGGTCGTTCGTCAGCGGCGCGTTGGCCTGCGCGATGACGAAGCGGTCCTCCTCGTCGGCCGTCAGGTAGTGCACCTCGTCGGTGACGACGCCGTCGACGACCTTGCGGTACGGGGTCTCGATGAAGCCGAACGCGTTGACCCGGCCGTACGAGGCGAGCGAGCCGATCAGGCCGATGTTCGGGCCTTCCGGCGTCTCGATGGGACACATGCGGCCGTAGTGCGACGGGTGCACGTCACGGACCTCGAAGCCGGCCCGCTCACGGGACAGACCGCCGGGGCCGAGCGCGTTGAGCCGGCGCTTGTGGGTCAGACCGGACAGCGGGTTCGTCTGGTCCATGAACTGCGAGAGCTGGCTGGTGCCGAAGAACTCCTTGATGGAGGCGACGACCGGCCGGATGTTGATCAGGGTCTGCGGCGTGATCGCCTCGACGTCCTGGGTCGTCATGCGCTCGCGCACGACGCGCTCCATACGGGCGAGGCCCGTGCGCACCTGGTTCTGGATCAGCTCGCCGACGTTGCGGATGCGGCGGTTGCCGAAGTGGTCGATGTCGTCGGTCTCGACGACCACGGACTGGCCGTTGTCCCCGACGGTCTCGACCTCGCCGGCGTGCAGCTTCACCAGGTACTTGATCGAGGCGATGATGTCCTCGACCGTCAGGGTGCCCGCGTCGAGCGGCGCGGCGGCGCCCAGCTTCTTGTTGATCTTGTAGCGGCCGACCTTGGCGAGGTCGTAGCGCTTGGGGTTGAAGTACAGGTTCTCCAGCAGCGTCTGCGCGGCCTCCTTGGTCGGCGGCTCGCCCGGACGCAGCTTGCGGTAGATGTCGAGCAGCGCGTCGTCCTGGCCCTGGGTGTGGTCCTTCTCCAGGGTGGCGCGCATGGACTCGTACTCGCCGAACTCCTCCAGGATCTGCTCGTTCGTCCAGCCGAGCGCCTTGAGCAGCACGGTGACCGACTGCTTGCGCTTGCGGTCGATGCGCACACCGACCATGTCGCGCTTGTCGATCTCCATCTCCAGCCAGGCGCCCCGGGAGGGGATGACCTTGACGGAGAAGATGTCCTTGTCGGAGGTCTTGTCGATGGAGGAGTCGAAGTAGACGCCCGGGGACCGGACGAGCTGCGAGACCACGACACGCTCGGTGCCGTTGATCACGAAGGTGCCCTTGTCGGTCATGAGCGGGAAGTCGCCCATGAAGACCGTCTGGGACTTGATCTCGCCGGTCTCGTTGTTGGTGAACTCGGCGGTGACGAAGAGGGGCGCGGCGTACGTGAAGTCGCGCTCCTTGCACTCGTCGATGGAGTTCTTCGGGGGCTCGAAGCGGTGGTCGCGGAAGGTCAGCGACATCGACCCGGAGAAGTCCTCGATCGGGGAGATCTCCTCGAAGATCTCCTCGAGACCGGACTTGGTGGGGACGTCCTGTCCATGATCCAGGGCCTCCTCGACACGAGCCTTCCAGGCGTCGTTGCCGAGGAGCCAGTCGAAGCTCTCGGTCTGGAGCGCAAGAAGGTTCGGAACCTCGAGGGGTTCCTTGATCTTCGCGAAAGAGATGCGCAGCGGGGCGGTGCTGGCGCCGTTGTTCGTACTAGCGGTCGAGGCGGTGCGCGAGGCGGCCAAGAGGGGTCCTTCCGAGGGCTCGGACTCACTACGCGCGTACCGGTCCCAAAACCCACACGGAGAGGAGAACGCCCAGGTCAAAGCGTGTCTCTCAAGATCGTACGAGCTCTGGACAGACCCCTGGTGACGGGCAGGGGGCAGTTAACAGGCAGCGCAAAGGGTCAGTGTAGCGACTCGCCACACTGATGTCCAGCGGCGGCTGGAGACCAGCAAATCTTCGATCTCTCCCTGCCTGAGGAGCGCCCGCCTCGCGTGGGGCCTCCCCTGAAGTTATGCCGAATACCGGATGCCTTCGCGCTTGAAGCCATTCCCACTCAGTCACCGATCCATGCCTCGGAGTACGGACCGATGTGACGACCTGAGATGTGACGACCTGAGAATCGCGCGCCTCTGGCCGTTCGTCAAGGCCCCCCTGCCCCAGGGAGATCACGTCGGCCGCCCGCGCCGGTGAAGATCACCATACCCGCCGGTGCCCGCGGGGCAAGCGCTCCGGCCGGGGGGCCCGGCAACGCAGCGAGGGCGACCACCCGGATGGGTGATCGCCCTCGATGGCGGCACAGGGGCCGTCAGCCCCGGCGGGCCGGGCTCACAGCGCCCCGACCGGCCGGGACGGGGTCACTTGACCTCGACGGAGGCACCGGCGCCCTCAAGGGACTCCTTGGCCTTGTCCGCGGCCTCCTTGTTGACCTTCTCCAGAACCGGCTTCGGCGTGCCGTCGACCAGCTCCTTGGCCTCCTTCAGGCCGAGCGAGGTCAGCTCGCGCACGACCTTGATGACCTGGATCTTCTTCTCGCCGGCGCCGGTGAGGACGACGTCGAACTCGTCCTTCTCCTCGGCGGCCTCGGGGGCGGCGCCGCCACCACCCGGGGCGGCGACGACGGCGGCCGGCGCGGCGGCCTCGACGTCGAACTTCTCCTCGAACTTCTTCACGAAGTCGGAGAGCTCGAGAAGGGTCATCTCCTCGAACTGCGCAAGCAGGTCTTCCTGGCTGAGCTTCGCCATGGTGGCGGTCCTTCCACTAAGTCGGCTGGTGCCGGTGTGCTGATGCGTGATGCGGCGGGCGTTCGCGGTGCCCCCCAAGCCACGGAGAGCGGGGTCGCTACTCCGCGGCGTCGGCGGGAGCCGGCGTACCGGCACCGCCCTGCTCGACCTTGTCGCGCAGCGCGTCCGCGGTGCGGACGAACTTCGTGAGCGGGGCCTGGAAGGTCGCCGCGGCCTTCGCCATGGACGCCTTCATGCCACCGGCCAGCTTGGCGAGCAGCACCTCGCGGGACTCGAGGTCCGCAAGCTTGTTGATCTCCGCGGCGCTCAGGGCCTTGCCGTCGAGGACACCGCCCTTGATGACCAGCGCGGGGTTGTCCTTGGCGAAGTTCCGCAGCCCCTTGGCCGCCTCGACCGGGTCACCGGTCACGAAGGCGACAGCGGTCGAGCCCTGGAGGTGCTCGTCGAGCTGCTCGAGCCCGGCCTCCTTCGCCGCGATCTTGGTCAGCGTGTTCTTCACCACTCGGTACTGTGCGTTCTCGCCGAGAGAACGGCGCAGATCCTTGAGCTGCGCCACGCTCAGTCCGGTGTACGCGGTCACGACAGCCGCGTTGGAGCCGCGCAGCTTGTCCGCGATCTCCTTGACGGCCGCGACCTTGTCCGGCGTCGCCATGAGCCTCAGCCTCCTTCCGGGTGATGAGACCGCCCTTCGGATGCACGAGGCCCTCGCACACGGCAAACGCCCCGGCGCAGGCGCACGGGGCGTGACTCGACCGCACGGGCTCACGGCCCGGCGGGAGGGTCTTCCTCATTCACCTGCGCGGGCCGTCCGCGACATACGCGGAACCTTCGGCCACCGCACTCCCTGCGGGCGTACGGCAGCGGCCAGCGGTCTTTGGCTACGAAGGGGAAGCGTACGGCAGCGGCCGTCCCGCGGGCAAATCGCCCCCCGGGACGGCCGGGCCGTACGCGACGTCGGGTCCGGCGCTACGCGCCGCTCCCGCCGCCCTCCGCGTCCTGCATCATGGCGTCCATGTCCGCGGTCTCGGACGCCGGCGGGGCCTGGACCGTGACGGGCTCGTTGTAGCTGAGGAAGGTCATGGTGGTGTCCAGCGGACCCTCCTTCGTCTCGGCCCGCATGCGGAACTGCTTGGTGCGGTCCTCGCCGTCGATCCACATGTCCATGGTGAACTCGTCGAAGCCCTGCTCCGCCATCTCGTCGATCTTCTCCTGGCGGTCCTTCCTGGTCTCCGCGTCCTTGCCCTTCAGGTCCGCGCGGAGGTCGTCGAGGGTGACGGTGCCGGTGTAGCGGGTGGTCCGCACCCCCTCGATCTTCTCCTCACCGACCTTCTCCAGGTCCTCGGCCGCGTTCATCATCTGGGCTTCCTCGGCGGGGTTGTCGCCCGCCTCCTTCAGCTCCAGCAGCGGGTTCTCGCCCTCGCCCGCCTCGCCCTCGGACATGCCGATCTTCAGCCAGGTCCTGCCGTCCATCTCGGCGGCGGCCTCGGGACCGGCGTTCATGTACATGGCGTCGTCGACGAGACGGATCTCCACCTCGCCGCTCTCGGCGGCGGTCCCCCCGTCCGTCTTCAGCTTCATCTGTACGGCCGGCGGGTCGGTGCTGATCGCCCCGGTGCCCTCCAGGGAGCCCTCACCGGGGACCTCGCCGGCCATCCGGTATTCGAGGGAGGTGAACTTCTCCGCCTTCTCCGTGGCCTTGCGGACGGCGGCGGCGGGGCTGACATCGACCGGCTGACCGGCGTTCTTGCCCTTCCCGCCGTCCGCCTTGCCGTCTTTCTCGTCGTCGCCGCAGGCGGTGAAGGCGGTCAGGGCGAGGGCGGCCGCACCGAGGGCGGCACCGCCCCGTACGAACGTCGAGCGCATGGTCATCCTTTCCCTCCGGGCACGCGTGTCCCGGAACCGTGGAGGGGGACACGCTAGCGGATCGGGCAAGTCCGCCCGCCGTTACTGGATTTCGGTGAAGTCGATGCTCTCCGCCGCCGAGGGCTCCTCGACGTTCACGTCGACGCCGTAGTCCGAGTAGTAGACGGTGGTGCTGAACTCGCCGCCCTTCATCTCCCCGGACTCCTCACGCTTGATCATGAGGTCGTTCTCGTCCACCCAGATGTCGACGGTCTGCGTGGTGACGCCGGACGCCTCGAGCTGGTCCTCCAGGTCCGAGAGCTGCTGCTCGCTCAGCGTCTTGGACGACGCACGCGCCAGGTCGGAGACGTCCACGGTGCCGGAGTAGTGCGTGGTCTGTACGCCGCGCACCTCCTCCTGGCCGACCTCCTCGACGTCCTCGGAGGCCAGCAGCAGCTTCACGGCCTGCCCCGGGGTGCTGTTCTGCATCTGGTCCTTCATGTAGTCCCCGGACGGGCCCATGAACTCCGACAGGTCGTCGTAGTCGTAGCGGATCCACTTCTTGTCCGGGTACTGCGTCTGGAACGCGCCCTCGACGCCCGCGTAATAGGCGTCCGGCAGGTAGCGGGCGTCCAGCGTGCCGTCGTCGTCCATCATCTGGATCGAGGAAGCCATCTGGCCGTCGGTGTACTTCACCGTCGCGGTGCCGATCGCGCCGTCGGCCCAGTCGAGTTCGCCCTCGTTCTCGGTGGTCATCGCGTCGCCCATGACCATGGTGCTCTCGAACTTCGACGACTCCGCACCCGTGGTCTTCTCGTCGATCGCCTGCAGCGCGGCCTGCGCCCCCCGGATCGCCCCGCCACCGCCGCCGCCGCTGCCGCCGTCGCCCGAACCGCCCTCACCGCCGCCGGAGTCGGACCCGCAGGCCGCCGCGAACGCGAGCAGCAGCGCCGCCCCCAGCGAGACAGTTGCGCGCTTCACGGTCGTGTGCATGGGAATCCCCGCCCCCTCGTGATGGTCGAACTCTCGGGCAGGCGTTCTGCCCGTACGGCCAGTGAACACCAGAAACGGGCCGGACCCGTCGCCCCATGGGCGTTCCGGATCCGACCCGTTGCAGGGCCGTGACAGATGATGCGTACTCGTCGAACAGGCGGGCGCCCGTCAGACCGCGGCGTCCTCCGTCAGCAGGTTGCGCGTACGCGCGGGGTCCACCGGGATGCCGGGGCCCATCGTCGTGCTGATCGTGGCCTTCTTGATGTAACGGCCCTTGGCCGCCGACGGCTTGAGCCGCAGCACCTCTTCCAGCGCCGCGCTGTAGTTCTCCACGAGCTGACGCTCGTCGAACGAGGTCTTGCCGATGATGAAGTGGAGGTTGGAGTGCTTGTCGGTGCGGAACTCGATCTTGCCGCCCTTGATCTCGGTGACGGCCTTCGCCACATCGGGCGTGACCGTGCCGGTCTTCGGGTTCGGCATCAGACCGCGCGGGCCGAGGACCCGGCCGAGGCGGCCGACCTTGCCCATGAGGTCGGGGGTGGCGACGACCGCGTCGAAGTCGAGGCGGCCCTTCTGCACCTCCTCGATCAGCTCGTCGGCGCCGACGATGTCGGCGCCCGCGGCCTCCGCGGCCGCTGCACGGTCACCGGTCGCGAAGACCAGGACCCGGGCGGTCTTGCCGGTGCCGTGCGGGAGGTTCACGGTGCCGCGGACCATCTGGTCGGCCTTGCGCGGGTCGATGCCCAGGCGCATGGCGACCTCGACGGTGCCCTCGAACTTCGTCGTGGACGTCTCCTTGGCGAGGCGGACGGCCTCAAGAGGTGCGTACTGCCGCGTGCGGTCGACCTTGGCGTCGCCGCTGCGGAGTGCCTTGCTGCGCTTCACTGCTGCTCCTGATGTGTCGGTACGGAGTCGTGGTCCGGGCCGGCGCGTGGCCCTGCCACAGGGGTGCTGCGGTCGCTCGGGGCGCCGCGGGCCGCTCAGCCCTCGACCGTGACGCCCATGGAGCGGGCGGTGCCGGCGATGATCTTCTCGGCGGCGTCCAGGTCGTTGGCGTTGAGGTCGGCCATCTTGGTGGTGGCGATCTCGCGGACCTGGTCGCGGGTGATCTTCGCGACCTTGGTCTTGTGCGGCTCGCCGGAGCCCTTCTCGACGCCCGCGGCCTTGAGGATCATCTTCGCGGCCGGCGGCGTCTTGGTGATGAAGGTGAACGAACGGTCCTCGTAGACCGTGATCTCCACCGGGATGACCCAGCCGCGCTGCGACTCGGTCGCGGCGTTGTACGCCTTGCAGAACTCCATGATGTTCACGCCGTGCTGGCCCAGCGCGGGGCCGACCGGCGGAGCCGGGTTCGCGGCACCGGCCTGGATCTGGAGCTTGATCAGCCCCGTGACCTTCTTCTTCTTGGGAGGCATGTCTCTCCGGGTCCTTGAATGAGAGGTTTGCGCCTCGATCCGGCCGATCATCCGGATGGAGGCATACCGCACCACGATAGCCGTATCGGGTACGAGTCCTGAAACCGAGCAGGTCAGAGCGGCTGCGAAGCCCTCTGACCTGGTCGGAAGCGGGTGGGGCGGGGTGCCCTCAGTCGTTCTTCTGGATCTGGTCGAAGCTCAGCTCGACCGGGGTCTCCCGGCCGAAGATCTCCACCAGGCCCTTGACCTTCTTCGAGTCGGCGTTGATCTCGTTGATCGTCGCCTGCAGCGTCGCGAAGGGGCCGTCGGTGACGGTGACCGAGTCGCCCACGGCGAAGTCGAGCACCTGCACCTCGACCTTGCGGGACGGCGCCGGCTTGCCCTCGGCCTCCGCGGCCTCGCGGGCGGCCTTCTCCTCGGCCTCCGGGGCGAGCATGCGGACGATCTCGTCGAGCGTCAGCGGGTACGGGTCGTAGGCGTTGCCGACGAAGCCGGTGACGCCCGGGGTGTTGCGCACGACGCCCCACGACTCGTTGGTCAGGTCCATCCGCACCAGGACGTAGCCCGGGAGCTTGTTCTGCCGGACGTTCCTGCGCTCGCCGTTCTTGATCTGGACGACTTCTTCCTCGGGCACCTCGGCCTGGTAGATGAAGTCCTCGACGTTCAGGGAGACGGCGCGCTGTTCGAGGTTGGACTTGACCCGCTTCTCGTAGCCCGCGTAGGTGTGGATCACGTACCACTCGCCGGGCAGGCCGCGCAGCTCCTGGCGCAGCGCCTCGACGGGGTCGACGGCCTCCTCGGCCGCCTCGGCGGTCTCGTCCGCCTCGTCGGGCTTCTCGTCCGCGTCCGTCTCGTCGCCGGCCTCGGCGGACTCCTCCGCCTCGCCGGCGTCCTCCGCCTCGTCGGCGGCGCTCTCGTCGGCCGCCTCAGCGTCCTCGGCCTCGGCCGCGGCGTCCTCGGCGTCTTCGGGTCCGGCCCCCACCCCCGCCGTCTCGGCCGCCTCCACCTGCTCGGCAGGCTCGGCCTGCGCAGCGCCGGCGACCTCGTCGGTCGCGACTGCGTCGTTCAGGTTCGGGTCAGACACGGTAGCTGCTTCTTCCTGGCTCAAAAGGGGATGTGCACATGCAGTCGCCTACCTTACGTACCTTACGGGGCGGCGTACGCGAATCGGTCAGCCGAAGACGTACTGCATGAGTTCGGTGAACCCGAAGTCGATCACCGTCACGATGCCGATCATGACCACCACGAAGATGATCACCACGGTCGTGTACGTCGTGAGCTGGTTCCGCGTCGGCCAGACGACCTTGCGCAGCTCCGCGACGATCTGGCGGTAGAAGAGCGCCAGGCGGGCGAACGGGCCCTTCCGGCCGCGCTTGCCGCCGCGGCGAGCGGGTCGCGCGTCGCCTTCGGGGCGGTCAGGCGTCGCGGTGGAGGCTTCCGTCACTCGTCCTCACCTGGATCCCGGTTCGTTGGCCTGCCGCGCCCTGTGGAGCCGCACGGCGGGGCTGCTGTGAACTGCGTACGCATCCCCTGAGGGGATGCGCCTAGCAGGGCCGGAGGGACTTGAACCCCCAACCGCTGGTTTTGGAGACCAGTGCTCTACCAATTGAGCTACGACCCTTTGTGTCATCCCAACCTAACGCATTCCTGCAGGGGCTTCACGAGCGCGTGCAAGATCTGCACCGGGGCTGGCACGGTGGTTGAGTGTACGTGTTTCACGCCCCGGCGTCGAACGAGTACGCCGCGCGCCCCCCGTACGAGCCGTGCAACCCATGTGCCCGGCCCCCCGCCCGTCTGGAACGATGGGCGTCATGACCGCTGCAAACACCGCGTCCCAGTCCCCGACCGAACGCCGGGTATCGGCCCGCGTCGGCGCCATCTCCGAGTCCGCGACGCTCGCCGTGGACGCCAAGGCCAAGGCCCTGAAGGCGGCCGGCCGGCCGGTGATCGGCTTCGGTGCAGGCGAGCCCGACTTCCCGACGCCCGACTACATCGTCGAGGCCGCGATCGCAGCGTGCACCAACCCGACGTACCACCGCTACACGCCCGCCGGCGGGCTGCCCGAGCTGAAGGCCGCCATCGCCGCGAAGACCGCGCGCGACTCGGGTTACGAGGTGGAGCCGGCCCAGGTGCTCGTCACCAACGGCGGCAAGCAGGCGATCTACGAGTCGTTCGCCGCCCTGCTCGACCCGGGCGACGAGGTCATCGTCCCGGCGCCGTACTGGACGACCTACCCCGAGTCGATCCGGCTGGCCGGCGGCGTGCCCGTCGACGTCGTCGCCGACGAGACCACGGGCTACCGGGTCTCCGTCGAGCAGCTCGAAGCCGCCCGCACCCCGCGCACGAAGGTGCTGCTCTTCGTCTCCCCGTCCAACCCGACCGGCGCGGTCTACACCCGCGAGCAGGTCGAGGCGATCGGCCGCTGGGCGGCGGAGCACGGGCTGTGGGTGCTGACCGACGAGATCTACGAGCACCTGGTGTACGGGGCCGCCGAGTTCCACTCGCTGCCGGTGGTCGTGCCGGAGCTGCGGGACAAGTGCATCGTGGTCAACGGCGTGGCCAAGACGTACGCGATGACCGGCTGGCGGGTCGGCTGGGCCATCGGCCCGAAGGACGTGATCAAGGCCGCGGCGAACCTGCAGTCGCACGCCACGTCCAACGTCTCCAACGTTGCTCAGGCCGCCGCCCTCGCGGCCGTCTCCGGCGGCCTGGACGCGGTGGCGAAGATGCGCGAGGCGTTCGACCGGCGGCGCAGGACGATCGTGCGGATGCTGAACGAGATCGAGGGCGTGGAGTGCCCGGAGCCGGAGGGCGCGTTCTACGCGTACCCGTCGGTGAAGGGGCTGCTCGGCAAGGAGATCCGCGGCCGGCGCCCGGCGAACTCGGTGGAGCTGGCCGAGGTGATCCTGGAGGAGGCCGAGGTGGCCGTGGTGCCGGGGGAGGCGTTCGGGACCCCGGGGTATCTGCGGCTGTCGTACGCGCTGGGGGACGAGGACCTGGTCGAGGGCATCTCCCGGCTGCAGAAGCTGCTGGCGGAGGCGAAGTAACCGCAGACGTGCGCGGGCGGGGCCTGCCCGGACAACCGTCCGGGCAAGCCCTCGTTCGTTGGAGTCGGTGTCGCCGGCCCCCGCGGATGCGGCAAGATCTCTCCATGGAGCACGACCACCGCCCCGTCGCCCGAGACGTACGCCGCCTGCCGAAGGCGCATCTGCACCTGCACTTCACCGGCTCCATGCGCTCCGGCACGCTGATCGAGCTGGCCGCCAAGTACGGTGTGCACCTGCCCGAGGCGCTGAGCGGCGGCGAGCCCCCGAAGCTGCGTGCGACCGACGAGCGCGGCTGGTTCCGCTTCCAGCGGCTGTACGACCTGGCCCGCTCCTGCCTGCGCTCGGCCGAGGACATCCAGCGGCTGGTCCGCGAGGCCGCGGAGGAGGACCTCGCGGACGGCTCGGGGTGGCTGGAGATCCAGGTCGACCCCACGTCGTACGCGCCGCGTCTCGGCGGGCTGATCCCGGCGCTGGAGATCATCCTCGACGCGGTCGAGACCACGTCCCGGGAGACCGGCCTCGGGATGCGCGTGCTGGTCGCCGCGAACCGGATGAAGCACCCGCTCGACGCCCGTACCCTCGCCCGTCTCGCCGTGCGCTACGCCGATCGCGGCGTCATCGGCTTCGGGCTCTCCAACGACGAGCGCCGCGGCTTCGCCCGCGACTTCGACCGCGCCTTCGCCATCGCCCGCGACGGCGGCCTGCTGGCCGCCCCGCACGGCGGCGAGCTGGCCGGGCCGACGAGCGTCCGCGACTGCCTGGACGACCTGGACGCGAGCCGTATCGGGCACGGCATCCGGGCCGCCGAGGACCCGCGGCTGCTGTCGCGGCTGGCGGCGGCGGGGGTGACCTGCGAGGTGTGCCCGTCGTCGAACGTCGCCCTGGGGGTGTACGAGCGGCCGGAGGACGTGCCGCTGCGCACGCTGTGGGACGCGGGGGTGCCGATGGCGCTGGGGGCGGACGACCCGCTGCTGTTCGGGTCACGGCTGGCGGCGCAGTACGAGCTGGCGCGTACGTACCACGGCTTCACGGACGAGGAGCTGGCGGAGCTGGCGCGGCAGTCGGTACGGGCCTCGGTGGCGCCGGAGGACGTGCGGCGGGGGCTGCTGGCCCGGGTGGACGACTGGCTGGCGGGAGAGCCGGTGGGCGGCCGTCAGACGGCGGGCGGGGGCGCCGCGGGCGGCGGGGTGAGCGCCGCCCAGACCGTGCGCGACAGCGCCGCGGCGAAGTCGTCCGCCGGCTGAACCGCCGCGGGACCGCCGAAGGCCACGAAGAACGCGCGCTGGAAGCACGCGCCGAGGAGCATCGCCGCCGCGGCCCGGGTGTCCGCGTCGGCGCGGATACGGCCGCACTCGCGCTCCCGTACCAGGTAGCCGGCGAGCGCGTCGGCCGCCTCGGACGGCCCCTTGCGCCCGACCGCCGCGAGCCCTTCGGCGAACCGCGCGAGCAGGCCCGGCTCGGCCAGCAGCGCGCCCGTCATGGGCAGGATCTCCTGGTAGAAGTCCATGGCCCGGTCGGCGACGGCGCGCAGGCACTCCTCGACGCTGCGCCCCCGGCCCGGGTCGCCGTCCAGCTCGGTGAGCAGCGCGCCGAGGCCCGGCATCCGCTCGAAGAGGACGCGGAGGAAGATGTCCTCCTTGTTGACGAAGTGCTTGTAGAGCAGCGCCTCCGAGCAGCCCGCCTCCCGCGCGATCTCCTTGGTGGTCGCGTGCACGAACCCGGCGGTGCGGATGAGCCGCTCCGCGGCGTCGATGATGCGCTCCGGGGCCGGTCTTGACGGCGAGGTGGGCATTCACTCACCCTAACAGGGGGTGGGTGAGCACCCACTCACAGGAGGGACGATGAAGCTCACGGTCTTAGGCGCGTCCGGCGGCACCGGCCGGGAGGTCGTCCGGCACGCGCTGGCCGCCGGTCACGAGGTGACGGCGGTGGTGCGCAAGGGAGCGCGGAGCATGGCCGCCGGGCCGGGTGCGGCGGCCGGGGCGCGCGCCGCACGGGGCGGCAGGGGGCGCGACGGCGAGGCGGAGGGCTCGCGCCGGGCCGCCGGACAGGGCGGTGGGGGCGGGCGGCTGACGGTGACGACCGTCGAGGACGTGACCGACCCCGCGGCCCTCGGGCCGGTCGTCAGAGGCCGCGACGCGCTGCTGTTCTGCCCCTTCCTGGAGAGCGCCGGCCGGCCCCCGGGCCGCCTCGGCGCGACGGCGCACGCCCTGGTCCGGGCCGCGCGGGCGGCGGGCGTACGGCGGCTGCTCGTCGTCAGCTCGGCGCCGGTCGGGCCGCTGCCGCCGGACGAGGGGGTGCTGGGGCGTGCGGTGTCGCCGGTGCTGCGGGCGGTGTTCAAGGACGTGTACGCGGAGGCCGCCGCGATGGAGTCGGAGCTGGCGCACAGCGGGCTCGACTGGACGGTGCTGCGGCCGGGCAAGCTGACGAACCGGCGGGGCAAGGGCCGCTACCGGCGCCGGGTCGGCGGCAACGTCCCCGGCACGGGGACCCTGGCGCGCGCGGATCTGGCGCGGGCCGTGCTCGACCTGCTGGACGACCCGGCGGCGCGGGGGCGGACGGTGGGGCTGGGGTCGGCGCGGGGGTGAGAGGGCGCGTACCGCCGCCGGAGGCACGCGCCGGCGGCCCCGGGCCGCGCACCGGCCCGCGTCAGAGGCTGACGCCGACGGTCACCGGCTCGTTGACCAGGGTGACGCCGAAGGCGTCCCGCACGCCGTCGCGCACCTCGCGGGCGAGCGCGAGCAGGTCCTCGGTGGTCGCCGAGCCGCGGTTGGTCAGGGCCAGGGTGTGCTTGGTGGAGATACGGGCCGGGCCCGTGCCGTAACCGCGGGTGAAGCCGGCGCGGTCGATGAGCCAGGCCGCGGACGTCTTCGTCAGCCCCTCCCCCGCCGGGAACGCCGGCGGATGCGTGTCCGGCCCGAGGCGGCGGGCGACGCGGTCGAGGAAGGCGGCGTGGGCCTCGTCGCCGAGGATCGGATTGGTGAAGAACGAGCCGGCCGACCATGTGTCGTGGTCCTCCGGGTCGAGCACCATGCCCTTGCCGGCGCGGAGCTTCAGCACGACGTCGCGCGCCTGGACGGCCGGCACCCGCTCGCCGGGCTCGATGCCGAGCATGCGCGCCGCCTCCCCGTACCGGATGGGCGCGGACAGCCCGCCCTCGTCGGCGAGCCGGAAGCGGACGCGCAGGACGACGAAGCGGGAAGGGTCGGCCTTGAAGCGGCTGTGCCGGTACGAGAAGCCGCAGTCGGCGCCGGGGAGGGTGACGGTCTCGCCGGCGGTACGGTCGTACGCAACGACCTCGGTGATCGTCTCCGCGACCTCCTGGCCGTACGCCCCGACGTTCTGGATCGGCGTGGCCCCGGCCGAGCCGGGGATGCCGGCGAGGCATTCGACGCCGGCGAGGCCGGCGTCGACGGTGCGGGCGACCGCATCCGACCAGTTCTCGCCGGCGGCGAGTTCGAGCGCGGTGCCGTCGAGGTCGAAGCCTTCGGTGGCGATGCGCAGGGCGGTGCCGGGGAAACCGGCGTCGGCGACGACGAGGTTGCTGCCCCCGCCGACGACGAGGAGCGGCGTCCCGGCGGCATCGGCCGCGCGCACGGCGTCGACCACCTCGGCGTCGGTCGTGGCGGTGACCAGCCGGTCGGCGGGGCCGCCGAGGCGGAGGGTGGTCAGCGGGGCGAGGGGGGCGTCGTGGCGTACCTGCACGGTGCCAAGGTTACGGGCCGGGGGTGACAGGGCGCGGAGGCGGTGCCGGGACGCCGAGGGCGGGGAGCAGCGTGCGCTCCCGTAGGCGAAGTGGTCGTCGAGGCGGGCGGCGCTGGAGCCGCTGACGGCCGGTGAGCGCCGGACGTGCGTGGAGACGCCGGCGGCGTACGAGCGGCACCTGGGCGGGAGCGACCCGTCGTAGGGCCGGGGCGCCGGACCGGCGGGCCGCGCGCTACGCGCTCCGGCGCGGCGCCCGGTGCCGGCCGCGGCCGGCGGTGACGGCCCGTACGGCCAGGAACGCCGCAACCGCCAGGGCCACCACGCCCAGGACCACCTTGGAGTACACGCCGACCAGGTCGCTGATCTCGTGCCAGCGCGAGCCCAGCCCGTAGCCCGCGAGCACGAACACCGTGTTCCACAGGGCGCTTCCCGCCGCCGTGAGGCCGACGAAGACCGGCACCGGCATCCGTTCGACGCCCGCGGGCACCGATATGAGGCTGCGGAAGATCGGGATCATGCGGCCGAAGAACACCGCCTTCGTGCCGTGCCGGTTGAACCACGCCTCCGTACGCTCGATGTCGCGCACCTTGAGCAGCGGAAGCTTCGCCGCCAGCGCGATGGTCCGCTCGCGGCCGAGGAGGGAGCCGACCCAGTACAGCGCGAGGGCGCCGACGACGGAGCCGACGGTGGTCCAGACGAGCACGGCCACCAGGTTCAGCCCGCCCTGGTGGGCCGTGAAGCCGGCGAGCGGCAGGATGACCTCGCTGGGCAGCGGCGGGAACAGGTTCTCCAGCGCGATGGCCAGCCCCGCCCCCGGTGCCCCGAGATCCTCCATGAGCCCGGCGGCCCACCCCGCGACGCCGCCGCTGGGCGCCTCTCCGGCAGCGATTCCGATCATGGCGATGACGTTACGGGGCGGGTCCGGCAACCGGAATCCGGGGTCCCATCCAGATACGTACGGAAAACCCCACCACCGGGGCTGCGTTGAACCGCACTCCGGTCTTCGTGAGGAAAGCCGCAGTGCACCCCTCCCCCGCCCGCGGCTAGCGTGAAGGGCCTCATGCGTCCGATCCTGCTCCGCCGCCTGCGCACCGCGGCCGGGGTCCTCACCGGCGGCCTCACCGCCCTCGCCGAGCTGCCGCTCGTCGCCCTGTGCGGCATATGGCTCCTCGCCACCTGGCCGTGGCAGGCCGCCGCCGGCGGCAGCCCGCGCGCGGCCCGCCTGCCGTACGAGGCCGCGGCCCGGCTCGCGGCGGCCGAGCGCACGCGCATGACGTACTTCTACGGCAGCGAACTCGCCCCGCCCCGGGCCACCCCTCGCGCGCTGCAGTACCTCGCGCTGCGCTGGGGCGTCGGCGTGCTGGGCGGCGCGGTGCTGATGACGGCGCTGATCGGCGCGGGATACGGCTCGACGCTGGTGTGGATCTGGTTCGTGGCGAGGGACGCGAACCCCTTCGTGATGCTCGCCTCCGGCTTCGCCGGCCTGTTCCTTCTCTTCCTGTCCGTCCAGGGCGTGGACGGTGTGGCCGCCCTCGACAACCACCTCGCCCACCGCTTCCTCGGCCCCAGCCCTTCCGACCTCCTTCAGCGCCGCATCGGCGAACTCGCCGCCACCCGCGCCGGCATCGTGGCCGCCGTCCACGACGAGCGCCGCCGCATCGAACGCGACCTCCACGACGGCGTACAGCAGCGCCTCGTCGTCCTCGGCATGCTCCTGGGCCGCGCCCGGCGCACCGGGACCGCCGACCCGGAGAAGGCGCGGGAGCTGCTGCGCCAGGCGCACGAGCAGTCACAACTGGCGCTCACGGACCTGCGCGAGGTCGCCTGGCACGTCTACCCGGCGGCACTGGACGACGCGGGCCTGCGCGCGGCGCTGGAGGCGCTGGCGGAGCGCTCGGAGCTGCCCGTACGCATCGACTACGCGCTCGCCGGGGCGCTGCCCGAGGCGGTGCGTACGGTCGCGTACTTCACGGTCTCCGAGGCGGTCACGAACGCGATCAAGCACTCGTCCGCCACGCTGGTGACCGTGCGGCTGACGCGGGATGCGACGATGGCGCGCGTGAGCATCGAGGACGACGGCACGGGCGGCGCGAACCCCGCGGGCGGCGGCCTCCTGGGCCTCGCCCGCCGCGTCGCCGCCCTCGACGGCCGGCTCACCGTCTCCAGCCCGCCCGGCGGGCCCACCACCGTCACCGCGGAGCTGCCGTGCGCGTAGTGCTGGCCGACGACTCGACGCTGCTCCGCGAGGGCCTGGCCCGCCTCCTCACCGACGAGGGCCACGACGTCACCGCCGCCGTCGGCGACGCCCCGGCCCTGCTCGCCGCGGTCGCCGCCGACCCCCCGGACGCCGCGGTCGTCGACGTCCGCATGCCGCCGGGCCACTCCGACGACGGCCTGCGCGCCGCCCTGGAGATCCGCGAACGGTGGCCGGAGACGGGGGTGCTGGTGCTCTCGCAGTACGTCGAGCGGCGCTACGCGGCGGAGTTGGTCACCGGCAGCACGGGCGGGGTCGGCTACCTGCTGAAGGACCGCGTGGTCCAGGTCGACGAGTTCCTCGACGCCCTGGACCGCGTCGCCACAGGAGGCACAGCCCTCGACCCCGAGGTCGTACGCCGCCTCCTGACCCACACCACCCGCACGGACCCGCTGGACCGCCTCACCCCCCGCGAACGCGAGGTCCTGGACCGCATGGCCCAGGGCCACACCAACGCGGCCATCGCGGCACGGCTGCACGTCTCGCAGAGCGCGGTGGAAAAACACGTCAACGCGATCTTCGACAAGCTCGACCTGGGCCGCACGGAGGGCTACAGCCGCAGGGTCCTGGCGATCCTGCGCTACCTGGAACCCTGACCCGCCTACCGGTAGTTGACGAACTGCACGGCGAAGTCGAGGTCCTTGCCCTTGATCACGGAGATGACCTCCTGCAGCGAGTCCCGGCTCTTGGAGGTCACCCGCAGCTCGTCCCCCTGCACCTGCGCCTTGACCCCCTTGGGCCCCTCATCACGGATGATCTTCGCCAGCTTCTTGGCGTCGTCCTGGGCGATGCCCTCCTTGATGGTGGAGTACAGCTTGTACTCCTTCCCCGACGCCTGCGGCTCACCCGACTCCAGGGCCTTCAGCGAGATCCCGCGCTTGACCAGCTTGGACTGGAAGATGTCCAGCACCGCCCTGGCCCGCTCCTCGGCGTTGGCCCGGATCTCGATCCGCTCCCCGGACCAGGCGATGGAGGCGCCGACGCCCTTGAAGTCGTACCGCTGCGCGATCTCCTTGGCGGCCTGGTTGAGAGCGTTGTCGACCTCCTGCCGATCGACCTTCGAGACGATGTCGAAACTGGAGTCGGCCATCTTCGCTGCGCTCCTCGTGCACTGGTCCCTGATACCGCACCCCGCTCCCCGGGGCCGTGCCCCAGCCTAGCCACCCCACCCGACCCACGAGCCCCACAACCGAGTGGCGAACCACCCCCGGCCATCGGGTATGGTTGACGACGTCGTCAGGCGGCCCCAGCGGCCGGACCAGACGGCATCCCCAGGCGGTGTGCCCGAGTGGCCAAAGGGAGCAGACTGTAAATCTGCCGGCTCAGCCTTCCCAGGTTCGAATCCTGGCGCCGCCACACATGGAGAAGGGCCCGCGACCAGCGCGATGCTGTCACGGGCCCTTTCGCATGCCCGCCCCGGCGAGGCCGGTTCGGCCCGGACCGCACCGGTGGGTCTCGCGCCGCCTCGGGTCCTGACTGGCCGTTGTGGGGCAGGGGTGGGGTAGCCCTACGGCCGACGCCTCTGTGCTGCGACCGGGCAGGGCGTTGGCCGGCCTCAGGCGGTCGTTTCGGTAACGATGGGGGCCGGGGTCCGGGTTATCCGATGTTCTCGCTGTGGCGGCACTCGAGTTCGACTACCGTCCCCTCGGTGCGTTCCTGATCTAGGGCGCTGATGGCAGAGAAAATTCTGGGAGCTCGTAAGCACATGCACCGCCGCGTACTCGTGATCATGACGCTCGCTGCCGTGGGGATCGACCAGTGGATGTGGGTCGTCCGCGAGACCATAGGCATCACCGCGACCGCCTAGGTGCCGCCTTCCGATCCCGGCACCGGCACATCCGAAGCCCCTCTCTGAGCTGCCCTCGGGCAGTCCGGACGAGGGGCTTCCTCGTGGGCAGGCCGGGCGTACCCGATCGGCCCGGGTGGGAGTGCGGGGGCGGGTTCCCTCGCCTAGATTCCGCACTGACGCACCTGCACTCGGGGTACGTGAGCGGAGGATCGGCTATGGCGGCATGGACGGCTGACGAGCTGGACCGGATCGGGAGCGCGGACGAGTTGCAGCTTCAGTCCCTGCGCGGTGACGGCTCCCTGCGGGAGCCGGTGACCATATGGGTCGTACGCGACGGGGACGACCTCTACGTCCGGTCCGTGAAGGGGACGCGGGGGCCCTGGTTTCGGGGGACTCGGACGCGGCGGGCGGGGCGGATCCGGGCCGGTGGGGTCGACAAGGATGTCGCCTTCGTCGACGCGGAGGACGGGGCCGGGGCCACGGGGAGGCTGGATGCCGCGTACCGGGAGAAGTACGGGCGCTATCCGGCGGACATCTTCGGCAGCATCGTGACCCCGCAGGCCCAGGACGCCACGATCCGGCTCGTGCCGCGCTGACCGGGCAGGCGTCTCCTCGCGGGGTGGCTCGCGGGGTGGCTTGCTGCGCACGGCTCGCGTGCCGCAGAGGGCGGTTGCCATGGACGGGACCCCGGCAGGCCGTCCGGGGTGCGGGCCGTAGGCGGTGGCGGCCGCGGGTGAGGAACCGGGATGGGTAGTATCCCTTTATGCACATGGGTGAAGGCGTCGAGTGGGGGCTGCACAGTTGCCTGACCCTGGCCTGGCTGCGGGACGCGGGACCGGTGCCCGTCCGCAGGCTGGCCGCCTGGTTCGACCTGCCGCAGGAGTATCTGAAGAAGCGCCTCCAGGCCCTCGCCCGCGCCGGGATCCTCGACTCCACGCCGGGCGCGCGCGGCGGCTTCTCGCTCGCGCGGGCGCCCGAGCGGATCACGCTCATGGACGTGGTGACCGCGCTGGAGGGGCCGCTCGAACCGTTCGTCTGCACCGAGATCCGGCAGCAGGGGCACGGTGGGCAGGGCGCGGGGCGGGAGTTCGACCGGCCGTGCGGGGTGGCCACCGCGATGCGCCGTGCGGAGCTGGCCTGGCGGCGGGAGCTGGCGGGGCAGACCGTCGCCGACCTGATGGCCGCCGCACCGAAGGCGAGCGCGGAGCGCACGCGGCGGCAGTACGCCCGCATGGCGGGCTGAGCGGGCCCGTCCACCTCGTACGCCGTTCCGCCGACGCCGTACCGCTTACCTCCTGTCCCGTCCGGGAAGCACGAAAGGAATGGGGATGTCAGATATCCCGGTCTCCGGATCCGGGGAACGGGCGTCCGCGGCCCATGCGCGCGGGCCCTCCGCCACCTTCGTCCTCGCCCTCGGCACCTTCGCCGTCGGCACCGACGCCTTCGTCGTCGCCGGTTTCCTCCCCGCGATGGCCGACTCGCTCGATGTCTCCGAGTCCGCCGCCGGGCAGTCCGTCACGGTCTTCGCCGCGGCGTACGCCGCCCTCTCTCCCGTACTCGCCACCGTCTGCGCCCGCGTTCCGCGGCGGACGCTGCTCGTCGGCGCCCTGCTCGTCCTCGCCGCCGCCAACCTCATCTCGGCGCTCGCGCCCACCTACGCCGCGCTGACGGCCGGACGGGTTCTCGCCGCGGCGGGGGCGGCGGCGTTCACGCCCGGCGCCGGCGCCGTCGCCGCCGGGCTCGCGCCGCCCGAACGGCGGGCGCGCGCACTGGCGGTCGTCATCGGCGGGCTGACCATGGCCACCGCGCTGGGCGTACCCCTGGGCACGCTCGCCGAGCAGGCGGTGGACTGGCGTACGGCGCTGGGCCTCGTCGCCGCGCTCTGCGCGGTGTGCGCGATCGGGGTCCACGCCGTCATGCCGCCGCTGCCCGGCGGGGAGCCGGTGCCGCTGCGGGCGCGGCTGCGCGCGCTGCGCCGGCCCGGCGTGCCGGCCGTGCTGCCGCTCACGGCGCTCGGCATGGGCGCGGGGTACACCGTCTACGCGTACACCGTGCCCGTCCTGGAGGACGTCGGCGTCGGCGCCTCGGGGGTGGTGTGGATGCTGTGCCTGTACGGAGCCGGGGCGGTCGCCGGCAACTTCGCCGCCGGACTGGCCACGGACCGCTTCGGCGCGGTGCGGGTGCTGGCCGCCGGGTACGCGCTGATGGCGGCCGGCCTCGGGACCCTCGCCCTGTCGGCCGCGGCGGGCGTGCGGTTCCTGCCGCTGACGGCGGCGGCGATGGTGGCGTGGGGCGCGAGCAGTTGGTGCCAGACCCCGCCGCAGCAGCACCGGCTCATCACCGCCGCGCCGCGGGAGACAGCGCTGGTGGTCGGGCTCAACGCCTCCGCGATCTACACCGGCATCGGGCTGGGGACGCTGCTCGGCGGGGTGCTGCTGCCGCTGGGCACGGCGGAGGCGGCGACGGCGGGTGCCGTGCTGGCCGTGGCGGCGGGCGCGTGGCTGGCGGGGACGCGCCGGTACAGGTGAGCGGAGGACCGGGCGGGCCGCCAACTCCGCCGCGGGCGTGCCCTGTTGGCGGAAGCCGACGACCGTACGCGCCGAGGACTGTCGTCCCGGCCACCACCGCGCGGAGGGCCGTCGTGCTGGAATCGACTATGGCCACCAGCACCGGCGGCACCCCGCCGTCCGTACCGGGCGAGCCGGCACACCGGCTGCGCACCGAGGTAGAGCGGTTACGCGACGACGCGACGCGGCAGCGCAAACTCGCCCACCGCAGAGCCGAGTTCTGGGCGAAGACCGACATCGCGCTCGGTTTCCCCGCCGCCCTGCTCGCCGCCGTCTCCGGCGCCGCCGCGCTGGCGTCCGCGGACGCGCGGGTGCCGGCGGCGCTGGGCACGCTGGTCTCGGCGGGGTTCGCGGCGGGGGCGGCGTTCCTGCGGAGCGAACGGCGGCGGCTGGCGAACAAGTGGTCGCGGCAGGCGTGGGCGGCGGTGGAGGCGAGGGCGGCCGTGCTGCTGACGCGGGAGCGGATCGGGGCGGCTGATCTGGCCGAGCTGTTCGACCTGCGGCAGGCGGCGCTCGCGGCGTACGAGGGCGACGAGAACGCCCGGCCGCCGGGCCCGCAGCCGCCCGCCGCGCCCGGGCTTGATACGTAGGAAATTTCCTACGTATCATCGGGCGCATGAACATCACCCACGCGCAGTTCGTGACCCTGCCCGTCGCCGACCAGGACCGGGCCAAGACCTTCTACACCGACGCCCTCGGCTTCGACGTCGTCGCCGACCGGCAGATGGGCCCCGTCCGCTGGCTCGCCGTCGCGCCCGGGGGCGCGCAGACCCACTTCGTCCTCGCCGCCGCGGAGCAGGGCTTCACCCCGGGCAGCGTGCACGGTACGGCGCTCGTCAGCGCCGACCTCGACGGTGACTGCGCGGCTCTGCGCGCCGCTGGCGCTAAGGTCGAGGGCCCGGACGACCAGCCGTGGGGCCGGCAGGCGACGCTGGAGGACCCCGACGGCAACCGGTTCCTGCTCTCCGCGGAGGGCTGACGCCCCGGGCGAGAGGAGACGGCGTACGTGCCTGCGACACAGGACACCCGCGGCGAGGACCGCATCTTCGGTGCGCTGTCCAGTCCCGTACGGCGCGAGGTGCTGCGGCTGCTGCGCGACGACGGCCCTCAGCCCGTCCAGCGGTTGGCGGCGCACTTCGACATGCGGCGGCCCAGCCTCTCGGAGCATCTGAAGGTGCTGCGGGAGGCCGGACTCGTCAGCGAGGAGCGGGCCGGGCGGCAGCGGATCTACCGCCTGGAGGCGGAGCCGCTGACGGAGGTACGGGACTGGCTGGGGCCGTACGAGCGGTTCTGGCGGGCGAAGCTGGCGGATCTGGCGGAGCTGCTGGACGACCTGCCGGAGGCGGACGACGGCGGGGACCGTACGGGCGGCGCGGACGATGCGGGCGGTACGGACGATGCGGGCGGTACGGGCGGTACGGCGAGCGCGAAGGCCGCGCATCGTACGGGCGGCGCGGAGTCCGCGGACCGTACGCGCGACAGCGGTGCAGGATCATGACCGAACCCGGCTGCCCCCAGCCCGCCGACCCCACCGAGATCCGGCTCGACGCCTTCCTCCCCCACCCGCCCCGCAAGGTGTGGCGGGCCCTCACCGAGCCCGCGCTGCGCGCCCGCTGGCTGATGCCCGGCGACTTCCGCCTCGAAGTCGGCCACCGCACCACGATGGAGGCGCTCCCCCGCCCCGGGACCGGTTTCTCGGGCACGGTGGCAGAGGAGGTCCTCGCCTACGAACCAGAGCGGATGCTGCGCGTCCGCTGGACCGACGCGGAGCCCGGCGCCGCGGGCACGGCGGCCGACTGGATGATCACCTGGACCCTCGCACCGGAGGGCCGCGGCACCCGCCTCTTCCTCCTCCACACGGGCTTCGACCCCGACGATCCGCTCCAGCGCCGGGCCCACCGGATCATGGGCGGCGGCTGGTCCTCGCAGGTGCTCCCGGCGCTGGCGGAGCTGCTGCGGGAGCAGTGAGGCTCCGGGTCCTCCGCCCCCGTACGCGGCCGGGTCCTCCGGCCCCGTACGCGCTCCTCCGCCCCCGCCGGGGGCAGTCGGCGTGGCGCGCCCGACCGGGGCTGTGCGGTGGCATGCGCGGCGCGCGCCCGCGGGGCTACGCGGTGTCCGTGCGCGCCACCGCCGCGACCGCGTCCAGCACCGGGGTGCCGCCGCCGACCAGTTCCAGTGTCAGGCCGGCCGTCCGCGGCTCGTCGAGCAGTGCGACCAGCACCGCCGCCACGTCGTCGCGAGCGACCTCCGAACGGCCCGTGTGCTCGGCGAGATTGACCAGACCGCTGCCCGCGTCGTTGATCAGCCGGCCGGGGCGCAGGATCGTCCAGTCCAGGCCGGGGCGTGCCCGTACAGCCTCGTCCGCGGCCCTCTTCGCGCGCAGGTACGCGGCGAAGACCGGGTCCGCGCCGGGCGGCGGCTCGCGGTCGGCGCCCATCGAGGACACGACGAGGAAGCGCCGCACGCCGGCCGCCTCCGCGGCGTCGGCGAAGAGCACGGCGGCACCGCGGTCGACGGTGTCCTTGCGCGCCTCGCCGCTGCCGGGTCCGGCACCGGCGGCGAACACCGCGGCGTCGGCGCCTTCGAGGTGCCGGGCGACCTCGTCGGCATCCGCGGACTCCAGGTCGCAGACGACGGGTTCGGCACCGACGGCGCGAAGGTCGTCGGCTTGTTCCGGGCGGCGGATGAGCCCGGCGACTTCGTCGCCCCGGGCGGAGAGCAGGCGCTCCAGCCGCAGGGCGATCTGACCGTGTCCTCCAGCGATGACGATGCGCATGGGACCGACGGTAGTGCCTGGGCACCCGCGGCGCGCGGCGCGCGGCGGTGGGCTGGGCCCGCGGGGACGGCGTGGCGGCGTTGCGGGCGGCGTTGTCAGAGGAGCCGCATACCCTTGGGCGGGTGTGAGGGGTTGTGGGTCCCGGGTGCGGTGCAGCCGTAGTGCCGGGCGCGGTGCGGCAGGGGGGCCGGGCGCAGTGCGGCCGGGGAATCGGTGCAGTGCCGCCGGGTGCGGCGCAGCGTGGCTCGGGTGCGGTGCCGTGTGGCCATGCCGCCGGGTGCGGTGCAGGCGTGGAGCCAGACGCAGCGCGGCCGGGGACGGGGTGCCGTGCCGCCGGGCGCAGCACAGCCATGCCGCCGGGTGCGGCGCAGCCATGAAGCCGGGCGCAGCGCGGCCGGGGAATCGGGCGCAGTACCGCCGGGTGCGGCGCAGTGCCGCCGGGGAGTCGGGCGCAGTGTCGCCGGGGGCGGCGCAGCGTCGCTCGGGTGCGGTGCCTGGCGCCATGGCGCCGGACGCCGTGCGGCGCCTGGCGCCAGGCGCAGTGCCGTGTGGTTATGGCGCCGCGGCGCAGCGTGGGCCTGCGGGGCCTGCGGGGCAGGTGAGCGGCCTGCCGCCGGTCTCACCGTGCGAAGCCCTCTCAGCCCGCCGTACCCCGCAACCCCTGTCGCGGCAGGGCGGCCAGGTCCGCGGCGCCGGAGTCGCAGTACTCCCGTACCGCGCTCGTCCGGGCCACCACCCGGCCGCGGTGGATCACGATCCGGCTGTAGCCCAGCGACAGCGCGCCCTCGACGGAGTCGCCGCGTACCGCCAGCAGTTCCGCCGGAAAGCCCGCTTCCACCCGTACCTCGGGCAGCCCCAGCACCGCGCGCGCCTGCCCGGCCACCGCCGCGTACGCCGCCTCCGGTTCGGCCTCCCCCGCGGAGGCGAGGAGGTACGCGGACTGCAGCGGATCCCCGCGCCCCACGGGGTTCGCGGCGTCGCGTACGGCCCCGCTCCCCGCCGCGACGCGCACGCCCGCGGCGCGCAGCAGCCGCACGGGGGCGTACGCGAACGACCGCACCCCCGCACCACGCCTACCCGCGCCCCCCGCCGGACCGCCGCGCCCCGCCTCCCGCACCGCACCGCAGTCCCCCTGTGGCAGGCACACCACCGCCACCCCCGCACCCGCCAGCCGCTCCGCCACCCCCGCCGCCGTCTCGTACGGCACCCGCGCCAGCCCGCCGCACGGCCCGACGGCCACCCCGCACCCCAGCTCCCCCGCCACCGCCGCCACCCGGTCGAGCCGTGCGGGGTCCGCGCCGTCGCAGTGCAGGTCGGCCGCGCACCCGTACTCCGCGGCCACCCGCAGCACGGCTTCCGTAAAGCCCGCCGGGTCCGGGTCCAGGTCCGGGCAGCCGCCGACCGCGGTGGCACCCATGGCGACGGCGTCGCGGAGCAGCGCCCGGCCCCCGGCCCCCGCGACGCCGGTCAGCAGCGGGGCCGCGGCCACCACCGCGATGTCGGCGAGCCCTCGCAGCGCGGCGCGGGCGGCGAGCACGGCGCGGAGGGTGTCGAGCCCGTCGCCGCCGCCGATGCGTACGTGGGTACGCAGGGCGGTGGCGCCGTGCCCGAGCTGGAGGAGGGCGGCCTCGACGGCACCCGCGGGACCCCGCGAACCCCCCGGGCCGTCCACCCCCGTCAACGCCGTGTCCAGGTGCGCATGGGCCTCCGCCGGCGCCGGCAGCAGCACATACCCCCCGAGATCCACCCGTGCCCCGCATCCGCCCGCCCGCCCCGCCAGGCTGCCCGCCGCCCCCACCGCCAGGATCCGGCCGCCCCCGAGCAGTACGTCCACCGCCCTGCCGTCCGCGAGCCGCGCGCCGCACAGCACGAGGGCTCCGTCCTCCTCCCGGACGGAGCCGTGCCGAGGCTGCTGCGGAGGGCTGCTGGCGGGCATGTGACTCCTGCGGTCAGGTCAGGGTAAACATCCCCGATGTGAGCAAAGTCGCACAATCAAGATCAGAAAGCGTCATACTGGCCCGGGCGGCGCTCACGAGCCTAGGCGGGGCGGGTGCGCGCGCCGCGGAGGAGGGGATAAGTCGTACCGGCGTGGCAACCCAGCAGGTCCGCCCACCGGCGGCGATCAGCAGGTGCGGGCAGGCGCGATCAGGGCCGGGGTTACTGATTTCACCTTCGGCCGCTCAGCGTGTAGTGTCTTCATCGCTCGCCCCAATAGCTCAGTCGGCAGAGCGTCTCCATGGTAAGGAGAAGGTCAACGGTTCGATTCCGTTTTGGGGCTCTGATGCGGTTCGCACCTCGCTACCCTGGGAGGGGCAGAGCATCGCAGCGGTGTAGCTCAGTCGGTAGAGCAAGCGGCTCATAATCGCTGTGTCACCGGTTCAAGTCCGGTCACCGCTACTCACCTCACGTAGCCGATTGCAGGGTCGGACCTTCGATCGGCTACTCTTTCTGCGTTGAAGAAGCTGTCCGTTCGTCAAGGAGCACTCACGTGGCTGCCACAGACGTCCGCCCGAAGATCACGCTGGCCTGCGTGGAGTGCAAGGAGCGGAACTACATCACCAAGAAGAACCGGCGCAACAACCCGGACCGTCTTGAGATGAAGAAGCACTGTCCTCGCTGCAACGCCCACACGGCGCACCGCGAGACTCGCTGAACGCAGGCCATCGAACCCCTCGTCCCGCCAGGGACGAGGGGTTCGCCGCGTTGCGTCCCCCCACCGGTCCCGGCACCCCGCATCCGCGCCGGGCGCCGGGCGCCACACCCCCGGGCCCGCCCGTCTCCGTACCCCGCCCGGAGCCCGGCACGCCACGGCTAGGGTGGTGCCCGCCGTACGCGCGACAGGAGGGTTCATGCCGCTCGATCAGTCCTTCGTGGGCCGGAGCTATCCGCCCACCGCCCCCTACGAGGTGGGCCGGGAGAAGATCCGCGAGTTCGCGGAGGCGGTGGGCGACGCGAACCCCGCGTACACCGACCCGGAGGCCGCGAAGGCCCTGGGCCACCCCGATGTGATCGCACCGCCGACGTTCGTGTTCGCGATCGCGTTCCGGGCGGCGGGAGAGGTGATCGCGGACCCGCAGCTCGGGCTGGACTACAGCCGTGTCGTGCACGGGGACCAGAAGTTCGCGTACAGCCGTCCCGTCCGGGCCGGGGACCGGCTCTCGGTGACGTCGACGATCGAGTCGATCAAGTCGATGGCCGGGAACGAGATCATGGACGTGCGCGGCGAGGTCCACGACGAGACCGGCGAGCACGTGGTGACGACGATCATCAAGCTGGTGGCCCGCGCCGCCGGGGAGGACTGAGGGCCGATGGTGGCGAAGGTGGCGTACGACGCCGTCGAGGCCGGCACGGAGCTGCCGGCGCAGTCGTTCCCGGTGACCCGCGAGACGCTCGTGCGCTACGCGGGCGCGTCCGGGGACTTCAACCCGATCCACTGGAACGAGCGGTTCGCCAAGGAGGTCGGGCTGCCGGACGTGATCGCGCACGGCATGTTCACGATGGCCGAGGCGATCCGGGTGGTCACGGACTGGGTGGGCGACCCGGGCGCGGTGGTGGACTACGGGGTGCGGTTCACCAAGCCGGTCGTGGTGCCGGACGACGGCGTGGGCGCGGTGATCGAGGTGTCGGGGAGGGTCGCGCAGAAACTGGACGACGAGGCGCGCACGGTCCGGGTGGACCTGACGGCGACGAGCGCCGGGCAGAAGGTGCTGGGGATGTCGCGGGCCGTGGTCCGGCTGGCGTAGCGGGTCGCCGGACGGAGGGCGTACGGACCACACGGGCCGTACGCCCCGGCCCGGTCCGGCCCTCCGGGTTGACAAGTTAGTGAGTGGACAATAACTTATGACCCATGGTCAGGATGAGCGCAGAGGAGCGACGCGAGAGCGTCATCCGCGCGGCGATCACGGAGTTCGGCCGGGGCGGCTACCACGGCACGTCCACTGAGGCGATCGCCAGGCGGGTCGGCGTCTCACAGCCGTACCTCTTCCGTCTCTTCCCCAACAAGCGCGCCATCTTCCTCGCCGCGAGCCTGCGCTGCATCGAGGACACCGCGACGGTGCTGCGCACGGCGGCCGAGGAGGCGCCGGCGGGGCAGGAGGAGAAGGCGATGGCCATGGCGTATCAGCGGCTGGTCGAGGACCGCGACCGGCTGATGATGCAGATGCAGATGTACGTCGCGGTGGCCACGGCCGAGGCATCGGGCGACCACGAGTTCGGCAGGCCGATCCGGGCCGCCTGGTCGGAGCAGCTCTACGACTTCGCGCTGCTGAAGTTCGACGGGGATGCCGACATGACCGCCACCTTCCTCGCGTACGGAATGCTGATCAACACCCTCGTCGCGCTCGGCTACCCGGCGAGTGAGCGGGTGTGGGACGGCTTCTGGCCCGAGACCCTGCCGCGTACGTAGCTTCCGCTCCTCCGCACCACCGCAGCACTCGCCCTACCGCGACTCCCGCACCACCCCCACCGTCCAGCGCCCGCGCGCTTTCGCACGCCCGCGAAAGTTATTGACTGATAACTAATCCGGAGGGACCATGTCCACCCCAGCCCACACCGGCGACCGCCGCCGCCTCGGCCCCACCTTCTGGGCCCTGCTCCTCACCAGCCTCGCCAGCTTCATGGGCGCGCTCGACAACCTCGTCGTCACCACCGCCCTCCCCGCCATCCGCGACGACCTCGGCGGCGGCATGGAGGACCTGGAGTGGACGGTCAGCGCGTACACCCTCACCTTCGCCGTCCTGCTCATGCTCGGCGCCTCGCTCGGCGACCGCTTCGGCCGCCGCCGGATGTTCGCCGCCGGCATCGGCATCTTCACCGCCTCCTCCGCCGCCGCCGCGCTCTCCACCGGCATCGAGGGCCTGATCGCCGCGCGCGCCGTGCAGGGCGTCGGCGCCGCGCTGCTGATGCCGCTGTCGCTGACCCTGCTCTCCGCCGCCGTGCCGGCCGCGCGCCGCGGGATGGCGCTGGGCGTCTGGGGCGCGGTGCAGGGCCTGGCCGTCGCGTCCGGTCCGCTGGTCGGCGGGGCGCTGACGGAGCACATCTCGTGGCACTGGATCTTCTGGCTGAACGTCCCGGTCGGCATCGTCCTCATCCCGCTGGTCCGGCTGCGGCTGGCCGAGAGCCACGGCCCCCACGACCGCCTCGACGTCCCCGGCACCGTGCTCGCCAGCAGCGCCCTCTTCGGCCTCGTCTACGCCCTGGTCCGCGGCAACGCCGACGGCTGGACCGCCGGCCCCGTCCTCGCCGGCCTGATCGGGGCACCGGTGCTGCTGACCGCCTTCGTCGCGTACGAGCTGCGCGCCGCCCACCCCATGCTGCCCATGCGGCTCTTCCGCGACCGCAGCTTCAGCGCCGCCAACGCGGCGAGCGTGCTGATGTTCCTCGGGATGTTCGGCTCGATCTTCCTGCTCAGCCAGTTCCTGCAGAACGTCGGCGGCTACTCGCCGCTGGAGGCCGGCCTGCGCATGCTGCCGTGGACCGCGATGCCGCTGATCGTCACCCCGGTCGCCGGCGCGCTCTCCGACCGCATCGGCGGCCGGCCGATCATCGCCGCCGGGCTCGCGCTCCAGTCGCTGGGGCTGGTGCTCTGGGCGGTGGCGGTCGAGGTGGGCTTCTCGTACACCGCGGTCCTGCCGGCGCTGACGGTCAGCGGCGTGGGTATGGCGATGTACTTCGCCCCCTCCGCGAACGTCGTCCTGTCCAGCGTCGCCCCGGAGGAGCAGGGCATCGCGTCGGGGGCGAACAACGCGCTGCGCGAGCTGGGCGGGGCGCTGGGCATCGCCGTGCTGGCCGCGGTCTTCTCCGCCCAGGGCGGCTACGAGACGGGGCAGAGCTTCGTCGACGGCCTGACGCCGGCGCTCTGGGTCGGCGCTGCGGGGGTGGGGCTGGGGACCCTGCTGTCGCTGCTGATCCACAAGCGGCGGAGCCCGGCGGCGGTCGCCGTGCCGGCGGCGCCGGAGAAGGACCGTACCCCGGCAGGTGTCTGACGCCCGGGGCCGTCCCGCGCCGGGGGGCGCGGGACGGCCCTGTTCCGCACCCCCGTGCGGCCTTCCGTTTCCCTCCCGGCGCCTCCCGCGCCGATACTTGTCCTGACGGACCGCATCAGCGCGCAGAGCCCGGGAGAGGTACTGGTCATGAAGCTCTTCACCCTCCTCTTGAACGTCCTGTGGCTGGTCTTCTGCGGAATCTGGATGGCGATCGCCTACGCCCTCGCCGCGCTGGTCTGCTTCGTCCTGATCATCACGATCCCGTTCGGCATCGCGTCGCTGCGCATCGCCGGCTACGTCCTGTGGCCGTTCGGCCGCACGACGGTGGAGCGGCCGGGCGCGGGCGCGCCGTCGGTCGTCGGCAACGTGATCTGGGTGATCTTCGCCGGCTGGTGGCTGGCGCTCGGCCATCTGATCACCAGCATCCCGCTCTTCCTGTCGATCATCGGGATCCCCTTCGGCTGGGCGAACCTGAAGCTCATCCCGATCTCCCTGATGCCCCTGGGCCGCGAGATCGTCTCGACGGACGAACGCTTCGGCTACGCCGCCCGCTGACCGGGGACTCCCGGCGGCCGGCGGTGTATCCGCTTTGTATGCGCGCCCTGTTGAATCGTCGGTGACACCGACGACAGGGGAAAACCGTGCGCAGACGTACCCGCCTCCTGCTCGCCGCGGTGAGCACGGCCGCCGCCGTGGCCGTCGTGGCGCCGCTCGCCGACGCCGCCCCGCCGGCCCGGGAATCCCCGGCACCCCGGGCCGCGGACACCCGGGACGTCTCCCCCGCCGCGAACCCGTCGTCCTTCCGACTGGCCGACCCCGACACCGTACGGGCCAAGGACGGCTCGTTCATCACCTACGGCACCACCGTGCCCGCCGGGCGCGGGAAGCGGTGCAACGGCGCCACCGGGCGGCTCTACGTCCCCGTACTCGTCCACGGCTCCGGCAACACCGTCGGCATGACCGACTGCGCCTCCGGCGACGCGCTGCCCGGCGGACCGGGCGCCTGGGCCGAGCCGGGCGGCGCGATCTGGGCCCCCGGGGTGGCCCGCTTCGGCGACCGCTACTTCATGTTCTACACCGCCTCCCGCAAGGGCTCCGGGCAGAAGTGCATCGGCCGGGCCGTCTCGGGGTCGGCCCGCGGGCCGTTCAGCAACGCGGGCGAGTGGGCCTGCCCGCCGGGCGGGCGGTGGGCGATCGACGCCAACCCCTTCGTCGGCGGCGGGTCCCTGTACGTCACGTACCGGGACGACGCGATCGCGGCCGGCGCCGAGACCGGCATCTCGACCGTACGGACCGACGCCGAGGGCCGGGCCGTCTGGAGCACCCGCCGGGACATGCTGAAGAGCACCGACATCACCTGGGACACCCGCGGGACCAGCGGCGGCACCCACGTCGTGGAGAACCCGTCGATGTGGCGGCGCGCGAACGGCACCTGGTACCTGATGTACTCCGGCAACAACTGGGACAGCGCCCGCTACGCCACCGGCATCGCCGAGTGCGGCACCACCCCGCTGCCCTCGTCCCGCTGCAAGCCCCTGCGCAACGGCGTGGAGCGCCCGTACTTCGGCTACACCGGGTCCGGCGGCCTCGGCCCGTACCGCGGCCTGCCCGGCAACCACCGGGGGCCGGGCGGCATGGACGTCTTCGCCGTCCCCGACGGCAGCTTCCGGGTGGTGTGGCACTGGTGGGACGGCGGCCCCCGCTACCCGATGAACGGCGCGCTGCGCCTCGACTCGGGCGGCTACTACGTCCAGTAGCGGCCCGGCCGGACGACGCTCGCGGAGGACGAGGCTCGCGGAGGGAGAAGTCGTGCAGGGAATCACCAGAAGGCGCGCGCTCGGGCTGGGCGGCGCGACCGTCGCCGGCGCCGCCGGGGCGCTGGCCTCCGCGGGCAGCGCCGACGCGGCCGACGGCTGGCAGCGGCTCGTCGTCGTCACCGCCAACATCGGCCGCAAGAACATGGGCCAGCGGGAACGCGCCATCCGGGACGTCCGGCACGCCGTGACGATCGACGGCCGGCTCACGAAACCGCTGGTGGGCTGGCAGGAGATCGGCGAGGGCGACGGCAGCGACGGCCGGGAACCGCGGTGGATCAACCAGTACTTCGGCACCGCCTACCGGAACATCTTCGAGTACCACGACAGCGCCCACCGGGTGCCGATGTCGATACCGAAGGCGTACGACATCGTCGACCGCCGGGTCACCTTCGTCCACGGCGGCAAGGCGGGCGTCTCCCCGCACCGGGTCATCACCGAGGCCCTGCTGGCGCGGGCGGACGATCCGCAGACGAGGTTCGTCTTCGCCAACACCCACTACGTCGCCGGAGCGTTCAACGGCACGGAGGACCCGCACGAGGCGTGGCGGGACGACATGTGGCGGCTGCACTTCCGCAAGCACCGCGACGACGTGCTGGGCTACTGGCGCGCCCGCGGCTTCCCGGTGATCTGGACCGGCGACGTGAATCGCAACCCGATGCCGCTGCTCCTGCCGAACCACGAGAAACGCGCCTTCGCCCGCGGGATCGACCAGATCGGCTGGGTGCCCGGCACGAACGGCACGCAGGTGCGGTTGCGCCGGACGAAGGTGGTCCCGATGTACGTGGACGGCCACGACGCACGGGTGGCGGTCATGCAGGTCCGCCGCATGTGAAGGGGGGCCGGCTCCGGGGCCCGGGCCCCGGAGCCGGGCGGGGGCAGCCCGCGCACGCCCCCGGCCACGGGGGGGACGTGCGTGTGAGTGGAGGCGGGCCGGCCCCGGGAGCCTCAGTTGCCCAGGCTGCGGCCCGCCATGCGCTCCAGCCGGGCGATACGTTCCGCCATCGGCGGGTGCGTCGAGAACAGCCGTGACATGTTGCCCGAGCCCCGGCGGAACGGGTTGGCGATCATCATGTGGCTCGCCGTCTCGATCCGGGGCTCCGGGGGCAGCGGGAGCTGCTTCGTACCGGCTTCGAGCTTCCGCAGGGCACTCGCCAGGGCCAGCGGGTCGCCGGTGAGCCGCGAGCCGGTCTGGTCCGCCTCGTACTCGCGGGAGCGGCTGACCGCGAGCCTGATGATGCTCGCCGCCACCGGGCCCAGGAAGAGGACCATCAGCATGCCGAACGGGCCGGGGCCGTTGCCGTTGCGGTCGCCGCTGGGGATCAGCCAGGCGAAGTTCACCAGGAACATCACCACCGACGCGAGCGCGCCCGCGATCGAGGAGATGAGGATGTCCCGGTTGTAGACGTGCATCAGCTCGTGGCCCAGGACGCCGCGCAGCTCACGCTCGTCGAGGATCTGCAGGATGCCCTCGGTGACGCAGACCGCCGCGTTGCGCGGGTCGCGGCCGGTGGCGAAGGCGTTGGGGGCCTGCGTGGGCGAGATGTAGAGGCGGGGCATGGGCTGGCGGGCCTGGTTGGACAGCTCCCGCACGATCCGGTACAGGTTCGGCGCCTCGATCTCGCTGACCGGGCGGGCGCGCATGGCGCGCAGCGCCAGCTTGTCGCTGTTCCAGTACGCGTACGCGTTGGTGCCGACGGCCACGACGAGCGCGATGACCAAGCCCGTACGGCCGAAAATGCTGCCGATGAGCAAGATCAGCGCCGACATGCCGCCGAGGAGCGCGGCTGTCTTCAGCCCGTTGTTCGACCGGTGCACCGTGTGCCCTCCAAAGCCTGCCGCCGCACGTGTCGGCCGTCTCCTTCCAGTGGACCCCTCCCACGCACTGAACGCGCCACTTGCCGGGCAAGTTCCCTGGTCAGCGCAGATTCCCCGTGCGCCGGGCGGGTGAGGCGGCCTTACAGCAGGGCTTCGCCCGCGAAGCGGAGAACGAGCTGCGGGGCGCCCGACAGGGCGATGCCGAGGGCCGCCGTCAGGCCGATGGCGCTCCGCAGCGGGGCGGTCAGCGCGGTACGTACCGGGGCGGGACCGCCGTCCGCCGGGGGTGGGGCCGGGCGGAACAGCAGCGCCGTCCACCGCAGGTAGTAGGACAACCCCACCACCACGTTCACCGCCATGATCACCGCCAGCCATCCCAGCCCCGCGTCCACCGCGGCGCCCATGACCGTCACCTTCGCGAAGAGGCCGATGATCCCCGGCGGCAGCCCCGCGAGGTTGATCAGGAAGAAGGCCAGCGCGAGCGCGACCGGCAGCCGCGTCGACGCCAGGCCCCGGTGGTCGGTGACCCGGCCGCCGCGGCCGCCCTTCGCCCCCACCGCGGCGACCACCGCGAAGGCGCCGAGGTTCACCACCCCGTACATCAGGGCGTACGCCAGAGTGGAGCCCACCGCGCGCTCCGGTTCGTCGGCGTAGGCCGCGGCGGCGATCGGAACCAGCAGGTAGCCGGCCTGCGCCACCGAGGACCAGGCCAGCAGCCGGACCGCGCTGTGCGGGGCGTCGAGGCGCTGGCGCAGGGCGGCGACGTTGCCCGCGGTCATCGTCAGCGCCGCCAGGACCGCGATCGCCGGGCCCCATACGTCGTCGTACGCCGGGAACGCCAGGACCGTGACGAGGATCAGCCCACTGAAGCCCACCGCCTTGCCGACGACCGACAGATACGCGGCGACCGGGATCGGCGCGCCGACGTAGGTGTCCGGCACCCAGAAGTGGAACGGCACCGCCGCCGTCTTGAACGCGAAACCGACCAGCGTCAGCACCACCCCCGCCGCCGCCAGCGTCTCCAGTCGCTCCGGCGCCGCCGCGAGGCCGTCGGCCAGGTGCGCCAGGTGCAGGCTGCCCCCGGCGGCGTAGACGAAGCTGACGCCCAGGAGCATGACGGCGGTCGCGGTGACGGAGGAGAGGAAGAACTTCAGCGCCGCCTCGGAGGACAGCCGGTCCCCGCGGCGGAGGCCCACCAGCGCGAACGCCGGCAGGGAGGCGACTTCCAGGGCGATCACGAGCGTCGCAAGGTCGCGGGCCGCGGGCAGCAGCGCCGCGCCTGCGGCCGAGGCCAGCAGCAGGAACCAGAACTCGCCCGCGGGCAGCTTCGTCGCCCGCACGTCGTGGACGGACAGCAGCGCGGTGAGCAGCGCGCCCGCGAGCACCAGGAGCTGCACGACGAGCGCGAAGCGGTCGGCGGTGTAGCTGCAGACGTTCGGATCGTCGGTGAGACAGAAGGTGGTGCGGTCGCCGTCGAGCAGGGGCAGGAGCGCGAGCAGAGACAGGGCGAGCGCGGTGACCGCGCCCCAGCCGAGGAGGTGCTTGGCGCGCCCGGGCACGAAGAGGTCGGCGACGAGGAGCGCGACGGCCGCCACGGCGACGATCGTGGGCGGGGCGACGGCGAGCCAGTCGACGGACTGGACGACGGACTCGGCGAGGACCGTGTCCGGGCCCGCGCCCTTCCCGGTGGGTGCGTACCTCATCAGCTTCCTCCCGCGAGGAGCTTCTGCACGGCCGGGTCGGTCAGGCCGAGGAGTGCGGCGGGCCAGAGCCCGGCGAGGACGGTGAGCGTGACCAGCGGGCTCCAGGCGGCGATCTCGTAGCGGCGTACGTCCCCGAGAGCGGGCCGGCCGGCGGTCCTGTCGCCCATGCAGACGCGGCGTACCACGATGAGGAGGTAGGCGGCGGTGAGCAGCGTGCCGAAGCCCGCCACGGCCATGAAGACCAGGTAGGCGGGCCGCGGGAGGCCGGCCGCCGGGTCGTACGCGGCGAACATCGCGAGCATCTCTCCCCAGAACCCCGCGAGCCCCGGCAGCCCCAGGGACGCGACGGCGGCGAACGCGAGCAGCGCCCCCAGTCGCGGGGCGCTGCCGTAGAGGGCGGCGCCGGTGCGGCCGGCGAGGGCGTCGAGGTCGGTGGTGCCGGTGCGCTCCTTCAGGGCACCGACGAGGAAGAAGAGCAGGCCGGTGATGAGCCCGTGGGCGATGTTGGCGAAGAGCGCGCCGTTGACGCCGGTGGGGGTGAGGGTCGAGATGCCGAGGAGCACGAAGCCCATGTGGCCCACGGACGAGTACGCGATGAGCCGCTTGAGGTCGCCGCCCGCGCCGCTCCGGGCGAGGGCGAGGCAGGCGAGGGAGCCGTAGAGGATGCCGGTGACGCCGAAGGCGGCGAGGTAGGGCGCGTACGTCTCCATGCCGTCGGGGGCGGTGGGCAGCAGGATGCGCACGAACCCGTACGTGCCCATCTTCAGCAGCACGCCGGCGAGGAGGACGGAGCCGACGGTGGGGGCGGCGGTGTGGGCGTCGGGGAGCCAACTGTGCAGCGGCCACATCGGGGTCTTCACGGCGAGGCCGAGGCCGATGGCGAGGACCGCGACGAGCTGCGTGCCGCGGGTGAGGCCGGAGCCGTTGTCAGTGGCGAGTGCCACCATGTCGAACGTGCCGCCCTGGAACCCGAGAAGGAGGAGGCCGAGGAGCATCACGACCGAGCCGAGCAGCGTGTAGAGGATGAACTTCCAGGCGGCGGGCCCGCGTCCGGCACCGCCCCAGCGGGCGATGAGGAAGTACATCGGGATGAGCACCATCTCGAACGCCAGGAAGAACAGCAGCAGGTTGAGGACGGCGAAGGTGGCGAGCATGCCGCCTTCGAGAACGAGCAGCAGCGCGACGAACGCCCGGGGTGACGGCCCGGCGGGCATGACGAAGTAGCCGTAGACCGCGCAGAGGAAGGTCAGCAGCGCGGTGAGGACGAGGAGGGGGAGCGATACGCCGTCGACGCCGAGGTGCAGCCGGATTCCGAGGGCGGGGATCCAGCTGACGTCGGAGTCGGCCTGAATGGTGCCGGCGTCGTCGTAGTCGAAGCCGGCGGCCAGGACGACGGACAGGACGAACACGGCGCCGGTGACGGTGACGCCGTGGCGCAGCACGGCCTGGTCGGGGTTCTTGCCCCGGAGGCCGGGCGGCGCGGGGAAGAGGGCGGCCAGGGCGCCGAGAAGGGGGAGTACGACGAGGGCGGCGAGGACGAGCTGCATCGCGGTGTGGTCCATATGCGGCGTCAGCCTCCCGTGACCGACGTGGTGGCGACGACGACGGCGACGGCCAGGACGAGCGCGCCGCCGAGCAGCGCGCCGAGGTAGCTCTGCACGTTGCCGGTCTGGGCGCGGCGGACGGCGGCGCCGAGCAGGCGGGGCGCGGCGCCCGCGCCGCGTACGTACGTGTCGACGACCTCCCGGTCCAGGAAGCGGACCAGGCGGGCCGCGGCCCGTACCGGGCGGACGAAGAGCGCGGCGTACAGGGCGTCGAGGTGGAAGCCGCTGCCGGCGTGCCGGTAGAGGGCGGGGCCGAGGAGGATCCGGCCGGGGTCCGTGGAGGTGCCGTCGGGGGCGGCGCCCGACGCGGCGGCGCCCACGTCCGACGGGCTGCCGTACACCGCGTCGTGCGTGGCCTCCGCCTCGGCCTCGGTGAGGGCGGGCTCGGCCTCGGGGTGGGCGGCGACCGCGCCGGCGGGGACGCGGGCGGCGAGCCCCGCGGTCTGCTTCCACGCCGCGTACGTCGCCATCATGCCGACGAGCGCCAGCCCGGTGCCGAGGACGGCGGTGGCGAGCGTCGGCGTGAGGGAGTGGTCGCCGAGCCAGTCGGGCAGCGTCCAGGCGGTCAGCCCGAAGGCGACGGTGGGCACGAGCAGCAGCCACAGCACGGCGTTCATCACCACCGGCTGCCGGCCGTGGCCGGGAGCGGGTTCACCGCGGCCGTGGAAGGCGAGCAGCCACAGCCGCGCGGCGTACGCGGCGGTGAGCAGCGCGGCGGCCAGCCCGGCGACCAGCACGGTCCAGGCCGCGGCGGCGGGGACGCCCTCCGCGTCGCCCGTCACGGCGTGTTCCGCGGCGCCGAGGACGGCTTCCTTGGAGAAGAAGCCGGAGAAGGGCGGGAGGGCGGCGAGGGCGAGGAGGGCGGCGGTCATCGTCCAGTAGGCGTCCGGCACGCGCTCGCGCAGGCCGCCCATCCGGGCCATCGCGGCCAGCGAGTTGGTGCCGGCGGCGTGGATGACGACGCCGGCGGCGAGGAAGAGCAGCGCCTTGAAGGCGCCGTGCGAGAGGAGGTGGAAGACGGCGGCGTCCCGGGAGCCGACGGCCAGCGCGCCGGTCATGTAGCCGAGTTGCCCGACCGTCGAGTAGGCGAGCACGCGTTTGATGTCGTCCTGGGCGAGCGCGGCCAGCGCCGAGCCGGCCATGGTGACGGCGGCCATGACCGCGAGCACCACCAGCGCGGCGGCCGACGCGGCGAAGACGGGCAGCAGCCGGGCGACGACGTACACGCCGGCCGCGACCATCGTCGCCGCGTGGATCAGCGCGGAGACCGGCGTGGGGCCGGCCATCGCGTCGGGCAGCCAGGTGTGCAGCGGGAACTGCGCGGACTTGCCGGCGACCCCGGCGAGCAGCAGCAGCGCGAGGAGCGTGGGGTGGGCCAGGCCGTCGCCGGAGACGGCCGCGGTCAGGATGCCGTCGATGCGGAACGTGCCGGCCTCGGAGGCGAGCGCGAAGACGCCGATGAGAAAGGGGACGTCGCCCAGCTTGGTGACCAGGAACGCCTTCAGCGAGGCGGCCCGTGCGACCTCCGTCTCCCAGTAGTGGCCGACGAGGAAGTACGAGCAGATGCCCATGACCTCCCAGCCGACCATCAGCACCATCAGGTCGCCGGAGTAGACGACGAGGAACATCGCGGCGGTGAAGAGGGAGACCAGGGCGGCGTACGAGGCGTAGCGCCGGTCGTCGCGCAGATAGCCGGTGGAGTAGATCTGCACGCACGAGGCGACGACGCCGACGAGTACGGCGACCAGCACCGCCATGCCGTCGAGGTGCAGCGCCAGGTCGACGGGCACGGAGCCGGTCGGGGTCAGCTCGGTGGCGGCCGTCACCGGCTCGTCGCCGCCCTGCCGGGCCGCGACGACGGCGGCGAGCACGGCGGCCGTCACCGTCGGCAGCACGGCCAGCGGCTGCACCATGCCGGGCGAGCGGCGGCCGAGGAGCAGGGTGGCGACGGCGGCGAGGAAGGGCAGCAGGGGGACGAGTGCGGCGAGGGTGGTGGTGGTCACGCGGTGGCCTCGGCCTTCTTCGACGCGGTCCCCTGCTCGTCCCCGGCGCCGGTGTCGGGCTCTGCTCCCGCTCCGGTCCCGCCCTCGTCCGGGTCCGTGTCCGCGTCCGCAAGGTCGCGGAGGCGGTCGACGGCGGAGGTGCCCCGGTTGCGGTACACCATCAGCACGATGGCCAGCCCGATGCCGATCTCGGCGGCGGCCACGGCGATGATGAACAGTGTGAACGACTGCCCGGCGCGTAGCGTGTCACGGAGCCAGACGTCGAAGGTGACGAGGTTGAGGTTGACGGCGTTGAGCATCAGCTCGACGGACATCAGCACCAGGATCGCGTTGCGCCGCGCCAGCACGCCGTAGAGGCCCACGCAGAACAGCAGCACCGCCAGCACCGCCGGATACGCGAGATGCATCAGCCCTCCCCGCTGGTGTCGGCGGCATCGGCGGCATCGGCGGCCTCGGCGGGGCTCTCGTTTGCGGACCCGCCGCTCTTCCGGGAGAGCACGATCGCACCCACCAGGGCCGCCAGCAGCAGTACCGACAGCGCCTCGAACGGCAGCACCCAGTGCCGGAAGACGCTCTCCCCCAGCAGATCGGTCGTGCCCTTGGGCTCGTCCAGGTCGATCCACGCCGTACGGAACGCGTCCACGACCAGCGTCACCAGCAGCACCGCCGCCGCCCCCGCCACGGCCAGCGCCACCCACCGGTTGCCCGAGTCGGCGTCCGGCGAGCGGCCTATCGGCGCGCGGGTCAGCATCAGCCCGAAGAGCAGCAGCACCACCACGGAACCCACGTAGATCAGCACCTGCACCCAGGCCACGAACTCGGCCGTCAGCAGCAGGTACTCCACCGCCAGCCCGCCGAGCGCGACCACCAGCCACAGCGCGGCGTGCACCAACTGCCGGGTGGTCACGGTGATCACGGCGGCGCCGAGGGTCACCAGGCCGGTGAGAAGGAAGACGATCTCGACCCCGGTGGGCGACAGGAAGCCGTGGGACTCGGCGGCGAGGATCATGCGTCGCCCTCCCCCGCCGGTGGCTCCGCCGCCTCACGTGCGCGCGCCGCTTCCGCCTTCTCCGCGGCCCTGCGCGCCGCGCCCAGCTCCTTCGGCTCCTCCCCCGCCGGGTCCGGCGCCGGCGGGACGGGCACCGTCCACATCCAGTCGCGCAGCCGCTCCCTCTCGTGGGTCAGCTCGTGGATGTCGGTCTCCGCGTACTCGAACTCCGGCGACCAGAAAAGCGCGTCGAACGGACAGACTTCGATGCAGATCCCGCAGTACATGCACAGCGCGAAGTCGATCGCGAAACGGTCGAGCACGTTGCGACTGCGCTCGCGCCCGCCGGGGGCGGCGGGCGGCACCGTCTCCTTGTGCGAGTCGATGTAGATGCACCAGTCCGGGCACTCGCGGGCGCACAGCATGCAGACCGTGCAGTTCTCCTCGAAGAGCGCGATGACGCCGCGGCTGCGCGGCGGCAGCGCGGGCAGGTCGTCGGGGTAGTGCGCGGTGTGCGAACGCCGCGTCATCGTGCGCAGGGTGACCGCGAGCCCCTTGGCGAGCCCCTTCACCGTCAGATCACCACTTTCACGATGCCGGTCAGCGCGATCTGCGCGAGTGCGAGCGGGATGAGGGTCGTCCAGGCGAAGCGCTGGATCTGGTCCTCGCGCAGCCGCGGGTACGAGACGCGCAGCCAGATCACGGCGAACGCGAGGACGCCGGTCTTCAGCAGCGTCCACAGCCAGCCGAGCCCGTCGGCGTACGGGCCGTGCCAGCCGCCGAGGAAGAGCACGGCGGTCAGCCCGCTGAGGACGACGATGCCGGCGTACTCGGCGAGCAGGAACAGCGCGAAGCGCAGGCCGGAGTACTCGGTGTACGCGCCGAAGATGATCTCCGAGTCGGCGACGGGGGCGTCGAACGGCGGACGCTGCAGCTCCGCGAGGCCGGCGGTGAAGAACACCACCCCGCCGACGAGCTGCCACGGCAGCCACCACCACTCGAATCCGTCGACGATCCCGACGAGCGAGACCGTGCCGGCGGCCATGGCGACGGAGGCGGCGGCGAGCAGCATGGGCAGCTCGTAGGCGAGGAGCTGGGCGGCGGTACGGAGGCCGCCGAGCAGCGAGTACTTGTTCGCGGACGCCCAGCCGCCCATGAGGGACCCGAGCACGCCGACGCCCATGACGGCCAGCACGAAGAAGATCCCGGCGTCCAGGGCCTCCCCGACGCCGCCGTCGGGGGCGAAGGGGATGGCGACGAGAACGAGGAGATACGGCAGAAGGGCGACGACGGGGGCGAGCTGGAAGACCCGCCGGTCGGCACCGGCGGGGACGACGTCCTCCTTCTGCACGAACTTGACGCCGTCGGCGACGAGTTGGGCCCAGCCGTGGAAGCCGCCGGCGTACATGGGGCCTACGCGGCCCTGCATGTGGGCCATGACCTTGTGCTCGGTCTGCCCGACGACGAGGGGAAAGAGCAGAAAGACGACCAGCACGGCGAGAAGGGTGAGCAGAACCTCCACCACGTCGTTCACGGCGCTTCACCGCCTCGGCCCTCACCGGCGTCTTCGCCCGCGGCGGGCGGGGCGGATCCTTCCGGCGCCGGCTCTTCGGGTTCGCCTGGCGCGGGAGCCCGCTGCTCGCCTGCGGCGGGCGGGGTGTCCCGGTCCGGGGCCGGGTTCTGGGGCGGGGTCGGCTCGTCGTCGGACCGGGGGCGTTGCCAGGGGGCGTCGGGCGTGCTCGTACGGGGCCGCCGCCCCCCTGCCGCGGCGGGCCCGCCGCCGGCGGCCCGCTGCGAGGCGGAACCCTCGCTTGCGGAGCGCGCGCGCCGTGCACCGCGAGGCGGGCGACGGGCCCCGGCTTCGCCGGGGGCCGTACCCGCCGTTCCCGGCTCGGCGCCGCCGGGCGCCGCTTCCGCGGCGGCGGCCCCGCCGTCCGTACGGCCACCCTCCTGCGCCTCGGCCCGCCCGGCCACGGAACCCTCGCCCTCCGGCACCGACGCACCATCGGCGGCCCGCTGGGACGCCGAACCCTCGCTCGCCGAACGCGAACGCCGCGCGCCCCGGGGCCGACGACCGGCCCCCGCATCGCCGGGCGCCGCGCCCGCGGCATCACCGGAGGTACGGCCGCCGTTCTGTGTGCCGGTCTGTCCGGCCGCGGAAGCCTCGTCCACCGGCGCCGGTGCGCCGGCGGGGCGCTGCGATGCCGAGCCCTCGCCCGCCGAGCGCGTGCGCCGCGCGCCGCGGGGCGGGCGGGCGCCGGTGTCGCCTCGTGGACCGCCTTCGGTGGGCGCCGCCTCCGAGGCGGAGCCCGGGTCCGCCGCGCGGGGGCGGCGGGGTGGGGTGCCGCGGCGGGTGGCGCGGGTGGGGGCCGGGGGGAGGGTGCCCTTCAGGGGGCCCCAGTCGTTGGGGTCCGGGACGCCCGGGGGCTGCATCTGGCGGCGCTTCGGGCCGCCCGCGTGGGATTCGCCCGGTTCCTTGGCGCCGGGCCATGCCTTCGCCACCCTCGCCGCCAGGACGAAGTCCTTGCGCAGCGGGTGGCCCTCGAACTCCTCCGGCAGCAGCAGCCGCGCCAGGTAGGGGTGGCCGGGGAAGGCGACGCCGAACATCTCGTGCGTCTCCCGCTCGTGCCACGCCGCCCCCGCGTAGACGTCCGTCGCCGTCGGAAGCTCCGGGGCGGCGTGCGGCACCGTCGTGCGGAGCAGCAGCCGCCGCGGCGGGGTGCCGACCGCGACGACGTGGGCGGCGATGCGGAAGCCCTCGGCCGGTTCGTCGACGGCGCTGAGCCAGTCGAAGAACGTGCAGCCCAGCTCGTCGCGGGCGGTCCGCAGCGCCGTGGTCCAGGATGCGGCGGGTACGTCCACCGTCAGGACGTCGTACGCCTCCTTCGCCACCGCTTCCCCGCCGAACAGGTCCGCCGCCGGCCGTGGGAGCCAGCCCTCCCCCTGCTCCGTCATCAGCCGCCCTCCGGCGGCTTCACCAGCCCGCTCGTCAGCGCCCCCACCGGCGCCCGGGATCCGGCGGCCTCGTTTCCGTACCGCTCCTGAAGCGATTCCCGCGCGATCTTCTCCTGGAGCTTGAGGATTCCCTGCAGCAGCGCCTCCGGCCGCGGGGGGCAGCCCGGCACGTACACGTCCACGGGGATGATCTGGTCCACGCCCTTCGTCACCGCGTACGAGTCCCAGTAGGGCCCGCCGCAGTTGGAGCACGCGCCGAAGGAGATCACGTACTTCGGCTCGGGCATCTGCTCGTAGAGCCGCTTCACCGACGGCGCCATCTTGTCCGTGACCGTGCCGGACACCACCATCAGGTCCGCCTGCCGCGGGCCCGGCGCGAGCGGGATGACGCCGAGGCGGATGAAGTCGTGCCGGGCCATCGACGCGGCGATGAACTCGATCGCGCAGCAGGCGAGGCCGAAGTTGAAGACCCACAGGCTGTAGCGGCGGCCCCAGTTGAGCACGACCTTCATCGGCTGGGGTGCCAGCCGTTGGAGGAGGCCCACGCTCTGCGCGGGGGCGGCGGCGGGGTTCACGTCCATTCCAGGACGCCCTTCTTCCAGGCGTACAGAAGGCCCACGGCGAGGAAGCCGAGGAAGAGGAACATCTCCACGAGCGTCACGGCCCCGTACCCCGGCGCCGCGAAGACGGTCGCCCAGGGGAAGAGGAAGACGACGTCGACCGCGAAGATCACGTACAGGAAGGCGTACACGTAGTAACGGACCTGGGTGTGCGCCCAGCCCTCCCCGACCGGGTCCACCCCGCACTCGTACGTCAGCAGCTTCTCCGGTGTCGGCACCGCGGGCCGCAGCAGCCGGGCGGCGCCGAAGGCGACCACGACGAAGAGCAGGCCCAGCACGGCGACGAGGCCGACCACCCCGTAGCCGTCGAAGTACCCGGCGGCGACGGCGTCGGCGGCGACAATGTCCGGCACGTCCGCTTCGCTCCCTGACTGCTGTGGCTGGATGACCGTGCTCATTCGGTCAGACATCGACCTGTACGGGCAAGGAGTGTAGGCCCTGCCCCGCGGGCTGTGCCCCTCTCGTGTACGCCACTTCCTTCGCGCCGCAGCCGCCGCGGAGGCCGCACCCGCCCCACCGGACCCGCACCCCGGGGGGCGAAACGGAGACTTCTCCGTAAAGGGTGGGGTTAACCCCCGTGCGTTCCCCGGTACACCCCCCATGGCGCCTCCGTGCCCCGGCGCGGCACCCTGGGAGAATGACGCACAGCCGCCTTGGCACGGAGCCGCTGGCCAAGCCGCGCGGCGGCGAGCCGCTGCCCCCGCCGCGCCCGCCGCTCAGCGGCACGACCTGGCTTGAGGTCGTGCATCTGCTGGTGAACCTCCCCATGGCGCTCTTCGCCTTCACCTACGTCTCGATCTGGCTGTACGCCGGCGCGTTGCTCTCGATCACCGTCATCGGCCTGCCGCTGCTGGCCGGGGGCCTTGCCGGGGCCCGCCTGCTCGGGTCGTGGGAGCGCGCGCGGGCGCGGGCGCTGCTCGGGGTGCACGTCGACGCGCCGACGCCGATCCGGCGCAGCACCTACGGCGGCTTTCTGCCGTGGCTGTGGGCGACGCTGAAGGACCCGGTGGGCTGGCGGACGACGCTGTACAGCGTGATCCGGCTGCCGTGGGGGATCCTCACGTTCGCCGTGGTGATCGTGTCGCTGTTCGTGCTGTGGCCGCTGCTGCCGTGGCTGGCGCGTGGGCTGGCGGACGGGGACCGGGCGATGGTGCGCGGGCTGCTGGCGCCGTCGGATCCGCTGGAGCGGCGGATCAAGGAGCTGGAGGAGGGCCGCGCGGTCGTGGTGGACACGTCGGCGGCGGACCTGCGGCGCATCGAGCGCGACCTGCACGACGGCGCACAGGCCCGCCTCGTCGCGCTGGCCATGGACCTCGGCCTGGCGAAGGAGAAACTGCTGGAGGACCCGGAAGCCGCGGCCGAGATGGTCGGCGAGGCCCACGGCGAGGTCAAACTCGCCCTCCAGGAGCTGCGCGACCTCGCCCGCGGCATCCACCCGGCGATCCTCACCGACCGCGGCCTCGGCCCCGCGCTCTCCGCGGTCGCCGCCCGCTGCACGGTGCCCGTCGCGGTCACCGTCGATCTCAGGGAACGCCCGGCGCAGGCCATCGAGGGCATCGCGTACTACACGGTCTCCGAGCTGCTGCAGAACATCAGCAAGCACAGCGGCGCGAAGACCGCGAGCGCCGACGTGTGGCGGGCCGAGGGGCGCATCATGCTCCAGGTCACCGACGACGGGAAGGGCGGCGCCCGGCTGGACGGCGGCACGGGGCTCTCGGGGCTGGCGGACCGGCTGGGCTCGGTGGACGGGCTGCTGGTCGTCGACTCGCCGCCCGGTGGACCCACGGTCGTCACCGCCGAACTCCCCTGGCGCAACCGCGAGCCGGCGGCGCAGGCGCGCGCGTAGCCCCACCGGGCGGGGGTGGGGTTTTCCCCCGTACCGACAGACCGACCTGCTCCATGGCCCGCGGCGCCCCCGCCGGGGAGGCTGGAGGCACAAGCTCGACAGATTCGTCACCAGCGCTCCGGCAGAAGGACTTTCGACGATGGACAGCACCGCGTACGCCCCCGAGGCCCGCCGCCCGCGGCTTCCTCTCGCCCTGCGCGCGCCCTTCGAGGCACGCGTCTGGCGCGAATTCCTCTACCACCTGCTCAGCCTGCCGGTGTCGATCGTGTTCTTCGTCTACACGATCACGTTGCTGTCGCTGGGCGTCGGCCTGCTGATCACCTTCCTCGGCGTCCCCGTGCTCGCCGCGATGCTGGCCGGCTGTCGCGGCATGGGCTACTTCGAGCGGACCCGCGCGCGGCTGCTCCTCGGCGTGCACGTGGAGGATCCGGAGCCGCTGCACCGGCGGGCGTCGGGGTTCATGGGCTGGGTCGGGTCGCTGTTCCGCAGCGGTGAGTCGTGGCGGACGATGCTCTACGGGCTGCTGCACATGTTCTGGGCCGTGTGCTCGTTCTCGATCTCCCTGGCCATGATGTTCTGGAGCTGGTCGATGGTCACGTACCCGCTGTGGCAGTGGGTCTTCCCGGCGCACTGGGGCCAGGACGGGCTGCAGGTGTACGGGAACGCCGAGGGAGAGGGCTGGTACCTGGACTCGCCGCTGGAGCAGCTCTTCGCGGTCGGCGTGGGCGCGGTGTTCCTGCTGGCCTCGCCGTGGGTGGTGCGCAGCCTGTCGTACGTGGACCGGGCGATGGTCGTCGGGCTGCTGGGCCCGTCGAAGCTGGCGACCAGGGTGCAGGAGCTGGAGACCGACCGCGCGGTCGTGGTGGACACGTCGGCGGCGGACCTGCGGCGCATCGAGCGCGACCTGCACGACGGCGCCCAGGCCCGCCTCGTCGCGCTGGCCATGGACCTCGGCCTGGCGAAGGAGAAACTGCTGGAGGACCCGGAGGCCGCGGCCGAGATGGTCGGCGAGGCCCACGGCGAGGTCAAACTCGCCCTCCAGGAGCTGCGCGACCTCGCCCGCGGCATCCACCCGGCGATCCTCACCGACCGCGGCCTCGGCCCCGCGCTCTCCGCGGTCGCCGCCCGCTGCACGGTGCCCGTGTCGGTGACGGTGGACCTGCTGGAGCGGCCGGCGCAGTCGATCGAGGGCATCGCGTACTACACGACCTCCGAGCTGCTGCAGAACATCAGCAAGCACAGCGGTGCGAGCCGGGCCATGGTGGACCTGTGGCGCGCGGACGGCCGGCTGATGATCCAGGTGACGGACGACGGCAACGGCGGTGCGCGGCTGGACGCGGGCTCCGGGCTCACGGGGCTGGCGGAGCGGCTGGGGTCGGTGGACGGGCTGCTGGTCGTCGACTCGCCGCCCGGCGGCCCGACGGTGGTCACGGCGGAGCTTCCCTGGCGGGCGTGAGCACCCCCGGCCGCGGCGTTTCCCGCCCCTTACCTGCCGCCATCCGCTTCCGGCGCCTCGCCTCGCGGGGAATCCTGGGATGCTGGAGGCCGACACATCTTCGTATGGGGGGCAGGCAACGGTGGAGGACAGCGTGCGGGTGGTCATCGCCGAGGATTCGGTGCTGCTGCGGGAGGGGCTCACCCGGCTGCTCACCGACCGGGGTCACGAGGTCGTCGCCGGGGTGGGCGACGGGGTGGCGCTGGTCAAGACGGTCGGGGAGCTGGCCGCCGAGGGGCGCGCGCCCGACGTCGTCGTCGCCGACGTACGCATGCCGCCGACGCACACCGACGAAGGGGTCCGCGCCGCCGTGGAACTGCGGCGCGACCACCCGGACGTCGGTGTGCTGGTGCTCTCGCAGTACGTCGAGGAGCAGTACGCCACCGAGCTGATCGCCGGCTCCAGCCGCGGGGTCGGATATCTGCTGAAGGACCGGGTCGCGGAGGTCCGCGAATTCGTGGACGCCGTCGTGCGCGTGGCCGAGGGCGGCACGGCGCTCGACCCGGAGGTCGTCGCCCAGTTGCTGGGCCGCAGCCGCAAGCAGGACGTGCTCGCCGGGCTGACCCCCCGGGAGCGCGAGGTGCTGGGCCTGATGGCCGAGGGGCGGACGAACTCGGCGATCGCCGGGCAGCTCGTCGTGAGCGACGGCGCGGTGGAGAAGCACGTGAGCAACATCTTCATGAAACTCGGACTGGCGCCGAGTGAGGGAGATCACCGCCGGGTGCTCGCGGTCCTCACCTATCTCAACTCCTGACCGCGCCCTGAGCTGGCAACCCGGCCTCCGGTGACAAGGGATTGTCACACCGGCGGAGGAGCCTGACAGGGCGCTAGATGGCGACAAAAGCGGATATACCCTGCCGTCTCACCACTGTCCAGTTTGCGGACAGACCCAGGAAGGCATGCCTAACCGACGTACGATGGTCGCTGGGTCAGGTGGCCGGAATCCCGTTCCCGAACGGCCGCCGCGAGGGAGGTCCACGAAGGTGACCAGCGAGGTCAACAGCAAAGAGGTCAAGCGCCTGGACCGGGTGATCATCCGGTTCGCCGGTGACTCCGGAGACGGGATGCAGCTGACCGGGGACCGCTTCACCTCGGAGACGGCGTCGTTCGGCAACGACCTGTCGACGCTCCCGAACTTCCCCGCCGAGATCCGCGCCCCCGCAGGCACGCTGCCGGGGGTCTCCAGTTTCCAGGTGCACTTCGCCGACCACGACATCCTCACCCCGGGCGACGCGCCCAACGTGCTGGTCGCCATGAACCCGGCCGCCCTGAAGGCGAACATCGGCGACGTCCCGCGCGGCGCCGAGGTGATCATCAACACCGACGAGTTCACCAAGCGCGCCATGGCCAAGGTGGGGTACGAGGCGAGCCCTCTGGAGGACGGCTCCCTCGACGGCTACAGCGTGCACGAGGTGCCGCTGACCACGCTGACGGTCGAGGCCCTGAAGGAGTTCGGGCTGTCCCGCAAGGACGCCGGGCGCTCCAAGAACATGTTCGCCCTCGGCCTGCTGAGCTGGATGTACCACCGCCCGACCGAGGGCACGGTGGAGTTCCTGCGGACGAAGTTCGCCAAGAAGCCAGACATCGCCGAGGCGAACATCTCCGCCTTCCGGGCGGGGTGGAACTTCGGCGAGACGACCGAGGACTTCGCCGTCTCCTACGAGGTGTCCCCGGCCCAGTCCGCCTTCCCCCCCGGCACGTACCGCTCGATCTCCGGGAACCTGGCGCTCGCGTACGGCCTGATCGCCGCGGGGCAGCAGGCGGACCTGCCGCTGTTCCTCGGCTCGTACCCGATCACGCCGGCCTCCGACATCCTGCACGAGCTGAGCCGGCACAAGAACTTCGGCGTACGCACCTTCCAGGCCGAGGACGAGATCGCCGGCATCGGCGCCGCGCTCGGCGCGGCCTTCGGCGGCGCGCTGGGCGTGACGACGACCTCCGGCCCCGGCGTGGCGCTGAAGGCCGAGACCGTGGGCCTGGCGGTGTCGCTGGAGCTGCCGCTGCTGATCGTGGACATCCAGCGCGGCGGCCCCTCGACCGGGCTGCCCACCAAGACCGAGCAGGCGGACCTGCTGCAGGCGATGTACGGGCGCAACGGCGAGGCGCCGGTGCCGATCGTCGCGCCGGCCACGCCGTCCGACTGCTTCACGGCGGCGCTGGACGCGGCCCGTATCGCGCTGACGTACCGCACGCCGGTGATGCTGCTCTCCGACGGCTACCTCGCCAACGGCTCCGAGCCCTGGCGCATCCCGGAGGTCGACGAGCTGCCGGACCTGCGGGTGCAGTTCGCCGGCAAGCCGAACCACACCCTGGACGACGGCACCGAGGTCTTCTGGCCGTACAAACGCGACCCGCAGACCCTCGCCCGCCCCTGGGCGATCCCCGGTACCCCGGGCCTGGAGCACCGCATCGGCGGCATCGAGAAGGAGGACGGCTCCGGCAACATCTCGTACTCGCCGTCCAACCACGACCTCATGGTGCGCACCCGCCAGGCGAAGGTCGACGGCATCGAGGTGCCCGACATCGAGGTCGACGACCCGGACGGCACGGCGCGCACGCTGGTGCTGGGCTGGGGCTCGACGTACGGGCCGATCACCGCCGCCGTACGCCGCGTGCGCCGCGCCGGCGACCCCATCGCCCAGGCGCACCTGCGCAACCTCAACCCGTTCCCGGCCAACCTCGGCGAGGTGCTGGCCGCGTACGACAAGGTCGTCGTCCCCGAGATGAACCTCGGGCAGCTCGCGACCCTGATCCGCGCCAGGTACCTCGTGGACGCCTTCTCCTACAACCAGGTCAACGGCATGCCGTTCAAGGCCGAGCAGCTCGCCACCGCCCTCAAGGAGGCCATCGACAATGGCTGAGACGACCGCCGAGGGACCGGCGATCGACGCCCTCTCGCTGATCCCCAAGGCCGACGCCAAGCAGTCCATGAAGGACTTCAAGACGGACCAGGAGGTGCGCTGGTGCCCCGGTTGCGGGGACTACGCCGTCCTCGCCGCCGTCCAGGGGTTCATGCCGGAGCTGGGCCTGGCCAAGGAGAACATCGTCTTCATCTCCGGCATCGGCTGCTCGTCCCGCTTCCCGTACTACATGAACACCTACGGGATGCACTCCATCCACGGCCGCGCCCCGGCCATCGCCACCGGCCTGGCCGGCACCCGGCGCGACCTGTCCGTGTGGGTCGTCACCGGCGACGGCGACGCGCTGTCCATCGGCGGCAACCACCTGATCCACGCGCTCCGCCGCAACGTCAACCTCAAGATCCTGCTCTTCAACAACCGGATCTACGGGCTGACCAAGGGGCAGTACTCGCCGACCTCCGAGGTGGGCAAGGTCACCAAGTCCACGCCGATGGGCTCGCTGGACGCGCCGTTCAACCCGATCTCCGTGGCGCTGGGCGCGGAGGCGTCGTTCGTCGCCCGCACGGTCGACTCGGACCGCAAGCACCTCACCGAGACGCTGCGCGCGGCGGCGGCCCATCCGGGCACGGCGCTGATCGAGATCTACCAGAACTGCAACATCTTCAACGACAACGCCTTCGAGGTGCTGAAGGACCGCCAGCAGGCCCAGGAGGCGGTGATCCGGCTCCAGCACGGGCAGCCGATCCGCTTCGGCGCCGACGACCACAAGGGCGTCGTGCGCAACCCGGCCACGGGCGACCTGGAGATCGTGGAGGTGACCCCGGAGAACGAGGCGGACGTCCTCGTCCACGACGCGCACGCCGCCACCCCGACGACGGCGTTCGCGCTCTCCCGGCTGGCCGATCCCAACACGCTGCACCACACGCCGATCGGCGTCCTGCGGGACGTGAACCGGCAGGTGTACGACACGGAGATGGCCGAGCAGCTCGACGAGGCGGTGCAGCGCAAGGGCAAGGGCGACCTGGCGGGGCTGCTCGCCGGGGGCGACACGTGGACGGTGCTCGGCTGAGCCGGTAGCCGACCCCGCGCCGGCGGGCGTCCGTCCGGGGCGCGCCGGCTCCGACGACCCGGGCCCGGGCCTGTTCCCTCAGGCCCGGGCCTCGTCGTACCCCTCCCGTGCCGCCGTCACCGCCGGCACGCTGTCGTTCGCCCAGACCGCCAACGGCCGTACCAGCAGGGCCGCCTGCTCGCCGAGCGGGGTCAGCGAGTACTCCACGTGCGGCGGGATGACGGGCTTGGCCTCGCGCAGCACCAGGCCGTCGCGCTCCAGGGTCTGCAGGGTCTGCGCGAGCATCTTCTCGCTCACCCCGCCGATCCGCCGCCGCAGCGCGCTGAACCGCATCGTCCCCTCCAGCAGCGCGAGCAGCACCAGCACGCCCCAGCGGCTGACGACGTGCTCCATGATGTTCCGCGCGGGGCAGTCGGCCGTGATGACGTCCGGAAAACCCCGCAGACGAGGGGCCGCGTCCGCCGCCTCCATGCCTGCCTGCATGCTTACCTCCACACCAGTACCTTACGTTGAAGTGGGTACTTTCTTCTCGTAAGTATGCAGCCTACGGTGGCGGACATGAAGATCACCGTCACCGGAGCCACCGGACACCTCGGCCGCCTCGTCGTCGCGGCCCTGCTGGAGCAGGTCCCCGCGCAGCGGGTGGCCGCCGTCGTACGCACCCGGGACAGGGCCGCGGACCTCGCGGCGCGCGGGGTGGAGGTGCGGGTCGCCGACTACGACGAGCCCGCCACGCTCGCGGACGCCTTCCGCGCGGGCGAGCGGGTGCTGTTCGTCTCGGGCAGCGAGGTCGGGCGGCGGGTGCCACAGCACCGGGCGGTCGTCGACGCCGCCGCGGCGGCGGGCGTGGCGCTGCTCGCGTACACCGGCATCCTGGGCGGGCCGAAGGCGGACTTCCTGCTGGCGGACGAGCACAAGGCCACCGAGCAGTTCATCCGCGGCTCCGGCCTGCCGTACGTCTTCCTGCGCAACGGCTGGTACCACGAGAACTACACCGAGCACCTCGCCCCGGTCCTCGAAAGCGGCGCGGTCACCGGCGGCGCGGGCGCCGGGCGGATCGCCTCCGCCGCCCGCGCCGACTACGCCGCCGCGGCGGTCGCGGTGCTGACCGGCGAGGGGCACGCGGGCCGGGCGTACGAGCTGAGCGGCGATACGGCGTGGAGCATGCCGGAGTACGCCGCCGAGGTCGCCCGGCAGTCCGGCACGCCCGTCGAGTACCGCGACCTGCCGCCCGCCGCGCACCGGCAGGCGCTCCTCGGCGCAGGGCTGCCCGAGCCGATGGCCGACGTGCTGGTCGACGCGGACGCGGCGGTGTCCCGCGGGCTGCTCGCCGGGACCCCGGGCGAGCTGGCCCGGCTCATCGGCCGGCCGGCGACGCCGCTGGCGGAGGCGGTCGCGGCAGGACTTGCGGCGGGGTCCGCGGCGGGGTCCGCGGCGCCGTGACCGTAAGGACCCAAATGCTGATACAGATATGACAATGGGCTCTCCCGCCCGCTACCGTCGTCACGGCGCGAGCCGTGCGGGCCGCGGAAGGGGAGGGGCCGTGGGGTCACCAGGTGAAGCTCCGACGCGCGCGGCGGGCGAGGCCCGGCTCGGGCTCCTCTACGGCTTCGCCGCGTACGGCAGTTGGGGCGTCATCCCGCTGTTCTGGCCGCTGCTGGAGCCCGCGAGCCCCGCGGAGATCCTGGCCAACCGGATGGTGTGGTCGCTGGCCGCGTGCGTGCTCCTCCTGCTGGTGCTGCGCCGCTGGTCCTGGATCCGGCCGCTGCTGCGCGAGCCGCGCCGGCTGGGGCTGGTCACGGGGGCGGCGGCGACGATCACGGTCAACTGGTTCGTCTACATCTGGTCCGTCAACTCCGGCCACGTCGTCGAGGCGGCCCTCGGCTACTTCATCAACCCGCTGGTCAGCATCGCCTTCGGCGTGCTGCTGCTGCGGGAGCGGCTGCGCCCGCTGCAGTGGGCCGCGGTCGGGGTGGGCGCGGCGGCGGTGGTCGTCCTCACGGTGGGCTACGGGCGGCTGCCGTGGATCGCGCTGGTGCTGGCGTTCTCGTTCGGGACGTACGGGCTGATCAAGAAGCGGATCGGGCTGGAGGGCATCGAGTCCTTCGCCGCGGAGACGACGGTGCAGTTCCTGCCGGCGCTGGTGTTCCTGCTGGTGCTCGGGGCCCGCGGGGACGCGACGCTCCACACCGAGGGCCTGGGCCACGCGCTGCTTCTCGCGAGCTGCGGGGTGATCACCGCGTTCCCGCTGATCTGCTTCGGCGCGGCGGCGGTGCGGCTGCCGCTGTCGACGATCGGGCTGATGCAGTACCTGGCGCCGACCCTGCAGTTCGCGCTGGGAGTGCTGTACTTCCGCGAGTCGATGCCGGCGGAGCGCTGGGCGGGCTTCCTGCTGGTGTGGCTGGCGCTGGCCCTGCTCACCTACGACGCGCTGCGCACGGCGCATCGCGGCCGGCTGGAGCTGCGCCGGGCCGCGGCGGAGGCGGCTGCCGCCGCGGGGGCGGAGGCGGCAGATCCGGTGCGTGGCGCGCCCGGCACGGGCGCGACGGCGGACCCGGCGCGGCGCGCCTGACGCGGCGGGCGGTTCGGACAGCCCGTCCGATCCCGCCCCGCCGGAACGGGAGAGGCCGGCCGGCAGGCCGCACGTAGGGTGCCGGGATGGGGTGTGATCGGGTGGACACGTCGCAGGTGGCGGCGCAGGTGGGGACCGCCGGGGGCATCGGCGCGGTCGCCGGGGCCGCGCTCGCCGGCGGGCGGGGCGCGTGTGCGGCCGTCGCGGGGGCCGCGGCCGGGGCGGTCGGGCTCGGGGCGGCCGAGGCGGTCGCCCGGATGCGGCAGCGGCCGGGCGAGATCCCGGCGCTGTGGCAGCGCATCGCCATGAGCGGAGCGCTGGCCGCCGCCGCGGGCCGGGCGGGCACCCGGCTGACGGGCGCGGGCCCGGTGGCCGTGGGCACCGCGGCCGGCACCCCCTTCCTCGTTCTGCACTACCGAATGGACCGCAAGGCATGACGCACGACGACTGGATTCCGGTCACCACAGGCGAGTCGGGGGCGGCCGTCTTCCGCAGCGCGGACGGCGCCCGCTACGCCAAGCACGTGCCCGCGACGGACCCCGCCGGCGCCGCCGCGCTCGCCGCCGAGCGGGACCGCGTCGCGTGGCTGGCCGGCCAGGGCGTGAAGGGGCCCCGGGTCCTCGACTGGCACTCCGACGGCACCGGGGCCCGTCTGGTCACCGCGGCCGTCCCCGGCGTTCCCGCGGACCGGCTGCCGGCCGACGACCTGCGGGCCTGCTGGATCCGCATCGCCGAGGCCGTACGCGCCCTCCACGCACTCCCCGCCACCCGCTGCCCGTACCGCAGGGACCTGGACGACGTGATGGGCGTCGCCCGCGACGTCGTCGCCCGCGGCGCGGTGCACCCCGAGTTCCTCCCCGAGGAGCAGCAGCACACCCCCGCGGCGGAGTTGCTGGCCCGCCTCGAACCGCAGGTGTCCCGGCGCCGGAAGCAGGCCGCCGACGACACGGTGGTCTGCCACGGCGACCTCACCCTGCCGAACATCGTGCTCGACCCGGACACCCTGGACGTGTCGGGCTTCGTCGACCTGGGCCGCCTCGGACTCGCCGACCGCCACACGGACCTGGCGCTGCTCCTGGCCAACTCCCGGGAAACGTGGCCGACTGAAGCCGAAGCCCGAGCCCGGGACGCGGAGTTCGCCGAGCACTACGGGGTCGCCCCCGATCCCGGCCGCCTCCGCTTCTACCTCCACCTCGACCCCCTCACCTGGGGCTGAGCCGTCAGGTCGGCGCGCCCTCTCTGATCAGCCGGAGGTGGGACTCCTGCAGCCCCTCCGGGAGCGCGTCCGGGCTGAACCATTCCGCCGCCAGGATCTCGAAGTGGTCGAGCCTGAGCGTTCCGCCCACGTGCCGCGCCTCGTACGCGACTTCGGCGCGGAGCCGGTAGCCGCTGGTCACCCGCACCAGCCGGCCCGGCACGACGTCGAGGCCGGTCTCCTCCCGGACCTCCCGGACGACGGTCTGCGGGAACTCCTCGCCCTTGACCGCGAAGCCGGTCGGCAGCCCCCACGGCCGGGCGTCGGGCCACATCCGGTGCTTGAGCAGCAGCACCTGCCCCTGCTCGTTCCGCACCACGCCCGTCACGCCGATCATGAACTTGGCCTGTGTGAACCAGAGAATGCGCCACTGCACGGAACCGCGCACGAGCTTCCAGGCCCTTGCGAGGAGTCGCTTCATGTCCGGCCTTTCAGGGGTGGTCCGCTTCGCGGCGGGCTCTGAGGGTGCGGACCTTGTGGCGGTTGCCGCACCTCTCCATGGAACACCAGCGGCGGCGGCCCGGGCGCGAGGTGTCCGCGAAGAGGAGGTGGCAGCGCTCGCCCGCGCACTCGCGGATGCGGTGGGCGTACGGGCCGGAGAACAGGTCGACCGCGTCGCGGGCGACGGTCGAGAGCAGGTGGGCCGTCGTCGCCGGGCCCGGGGACCAGGACGGGGTGCCGTCGGGGGTGAGGCGGGGGGCCAGGGGAGGTTCGGCGGCGGCGGTGTTGAGGGTGGTGAGGTCCGCCGCGGGGAGGGGGCCGGCGTGGGCGCGGGCTCGGGTGAGGCGGAAGAGGGCGTCGCGCAGGTGGCGCACCTCCGCGACGCCGGCGTCGGTGACCGACAGTTCCGGGGCCGGGCGCAGCCTGCTGGCCGCCGCCCAGGCGACGACGTCCGCGGGGGTGTGCAGCACTTCGTACCGCGCGAAGACGCCCGGGCCGCCCGTGGTCAGCAACTCCAGGCACAGCGCACCGGGGTCGAAGTGGAAGACCTGGCCGTCCGGGGGGCGCATCGCGACGCCCGGGGCGCGGGAGCTTGCCTCGTCCACCATGTAACCAGTATAACCAGTACATGGCTCCCACGCACTGGAAAGTGGTCATCGACGCCTCCGACCCGCACGCCCAGGCCGACTTCTGGGCCGCCGCCCTCGGGTACGAGGTGGAGGACAACAGCCCGCTCATCGAGCAGCTCCTCACCGCCGGCGCCCTCACCGAGGACGTGCTCACCCGCCACCGCGACCGCCGCGCCTGGCGCACCGCCGCCGCCGTCCGCCACCCCGACGACCCGTACGACCCCGCCTCGGGAGCCGGGCTCGGCCGGCGGCTGCTCTTCAACCAGGTCCCCGAGCGCAAGCCCACGGCCAAGAACCGCCTGCACCTCGACCTCCACCCCGAGTCCGGGCGGCGCGAGGAGGAGACGGCCCGGCTGGCGGAGCTGGGCGCCGTCATCGTCCGGCACGTCAAGGAGCAGGGCGGGGAGTGGACGGTCATGACCGACCCGGAGGGCAACGAGTTCTGTGTGCACTGACGCGGGCGCGGGAACACGCCGAAGGCCGCCGCTCGCCTGAGCAGGCGCGCGGCGGCCTTCGGGCGGTGGCGCGGTCAGTCCGCGGCGGCCTCCAGGGCCTCCGGGCTGACGGCGCCGACGTAGACCTTGTCGTCGGTGATCAGCACGTTGACCAGCCGGCTCTCGAAGACCCGGCCGGAGTCCGACTTGTCCGTGAAGAAGTCGAGTGCGGCCCCGACCCCGTCCTCGCCCAGCACGCCGCCGGGCACGGAGACCTCGGCGATCGAGCCCCAGCCCTCGCCGTGGATCGTGACGTCCTCCAGGCCGGAGGACAGGCCGCCCTCGGCCCAGTCGCCGCCGGCCCAGTCGCCGCCGAAGCCCTTGCCGAGGTCCTCCCCGAAGCCGCCGAAGCCCTCGCCGGAGTGCTCGCCGAGGTCCCTCTCCGTCACCTCGGCGCCCGCCGGGGGCGCGAACAGATCCGCGGCCGGCTCGTTGAAGTCGACCTTCGTGAAGCCGACGTCCACGACCGCCTTGCCGTCGTCCGCCGTCAGCGTCACCCGCAGCGGCACGCCGTTGTCGGCGTCCACCGCGATGGTGACGTCCCGGACCGTCGACTCGTCCTGCTTCGGCGTCAGCCGCAGCTCGTACGCGTCCTGCCCGGCCACCTGCGCCGTGCCGCCGACCGTCACGTCCGTGGTTCCGGCCGCGGCCTTCAGCAGCCGCTCCGCCAGCTCCTGCGGGGTGGCGTCCTCCAGGTCCTTCGGGAGGGCGAAGCCGTCGTGCTCCGCGGCCTTCTTCCCGCCGTCCGCCGGGACCGTGGAGTGGTGGACCTCGTCCGAGTCACCGCCGAAGGTCCACACGTCCTTGCCGTTGTGCACCACCGTGTGGCCCCCGTCGGAGCCGGTGAGCGTGACCCGCTGCTTCTCCGGGCCGTCCGCCGCGACGTGCAGCTTGGTCTCGCCGGCGAGCAGCCGCGAGAGGTCCGCGCCACCGCCGCCGAAGGGGAGCGACGGCAGCCCCAGATCCGTGCTGACCTTCACCGTGCCGTCGACCGACTCGACCTCCGACGCCAGCGCCTTGGCGATCAGCTCCTTCGCCGTCACGTCGTCCGTGCTCGGCCCGTCGTCCTGGGCGAGCGCGGGCACCAGGCCGATGGTGGCGGCGGCGATTCCCGCGATGCCCAGGGGCACCCCGTAGCGCACGGCCTTTCTGCGCCGCGCCGCGGCGAGGTCCGCGGCGCGGTCCTCCGCCTCGTCGGCAGGTCGCTCCGGTGGGATCAGTGCCATGGGAAGTACCTCCGTCTCCGCGGTGATTCGCGGAAATTCATTCGCTGCGTCACGGCTTCCCACCCATCACAACAAATCAGACGGCCCGGGGCGTCAGCCCGTGGGTGCAGCTTGGATTACTCCTGTCGTATGACGGCATCAGCCCCGAGGGGGGACTCACCCTGATAGGTGTACGGGCCATCTGTCGGCCGGCCGTCCCCGGGGCGGAGACGTGGACTCCGCTACCCCGCGCGGTCCACCACGGCGTCGCAGAGCCCCTCCAGTGCCGCGCGGGCCGGGCAGGCCGGCAGCGCCGTGAGGATCGCCCGCGCCTCCGCCGCGTACCGCACGGTGTCCCGCCTGGCCTGCTCCACCGCCGGGTGGACCCGCAGCCGGGCCAGGGCCTCCGCGTGCAGCGCCTCGTCCGTCAGGTCCCCGGCGAGCAGCGCGGCCAGCTCCAGGTCCGCCGGCCTGCGATGGCGCCGGGCGGCGGCGCGCAGGTGCAGCACCGGCAGCGTCGCGACGCCCTCGCGCAGGTCCGTGCCCGGGGTCTTCCCGGACTCGGTGCCGTCGCTGGTGATGTCGAGAAGGTCGTCCGCGAGCTGGAAGGCGATGCCGATGCGCTCACCGTACTGGGTGAGCACCTCCACCACCGACTCGTCCGCGCCCGCCTGCAGTGCGCCGAAGCGGCCGGAGACGGCGATGAGCGAGCCGGTCTTGCCGGCGAGCACGTCCAGGTAGTGGTCGACCGGGTCACGGCCCTCGGCCGGCCCCGCGGTCTCCAGGATCTGCCCGGTGACCAGCCGCTCGAACGCCTGGGCCTGGATACGGACCATCTCCGGGCCCAGGTCGGCGAGGAGCCGCGAGGCACGTGCGAAGAGGAAGTCGCCCGTGAGGACGGCGACGGAGTTGGCCCAGCGGCTGTTGGCGCTGGGCACCCCCCGGCGTACGGCCGCCTCGTCCATCACGTCGTCGTGGTAGAGCGTGGCCAGGTGCGTCAGCTCGACGACGACGCCCGAGGGCGCGACGCCCGGCGCGTACGGGTCGCCGAACTGCGCGGCGAGCATGACCAGCAGGGGGCGGAATCTCTTGCCGCCGGCGCGCACGAGGTGCCGCGCGGCCTCGGTGATGAACGGCACATCGCTCTTCGTGGCCTCCAGAAGCCCCTCTTCGACGGCCGCCAGTCCGGCCTCGACATCGGCTTCCAAGGCACGGTCCTGAACGCTGAGCCCCAAGGGCGCGACCACGGTCACGAGGGCTCCTCCTGTCTGCAGACGTTCACGTGGAACAGATTGTCGATGTGTCGTTAGCACCACCATGCACCACCGTCGCAGCGTAGCCGGTCACGCGACGATCACGTCGGGCGGCTTCCCCTAGGCCGACCTGGGGGTCGTAACCTGAGGTCCCCAGCCCGCCGACCACGATGAGGCAGGACTCCTCGATGTCCGAGCACAGCCCGCTCGACGTGTCTGAAGGCGATCCCTTCGGGCCGCACAACCTTCCGTACGGTGTCTTCTCCGCGCCCGCCGGCACAGACCCCCGCGTCGGCGTGCGCTACGGCGCATCCGTACTGGACACCGCCGCCGTCGCGGCGGCCCTCGGCTCCCCGCACACCGCGCTGTACGCCGCCCCGACACTGGCGCCGCTGATGGCCGCGGGCCGGCCGGTGTGGCAGGCGGTCCGGGCCGAGGTGACCTCCTGGCTGACCGACCCGGCGCACCGCGCCGCCGTCGAGCCCCACCTGCACGCACTCGACCTCGTCGCGCTGCGCATGCCGTTCGAGGTCGGCGACTACGTCGACTTCTACTCCAGCGAGCACCACGCCGCCAACGTCGGCCGGATCTTCCGCCCCGGCGAGGAGGCGCTGACGCCCAACTGGAAGCACCTGCCCATCGGCTACCACGGCCGCTCCGGCACGGTCGTCCCGGCCGGCACCCCCGTCGTACGCCCCGCGGGCCAGCGCAGGCCCGCCGGCGACCCCGCGCCGGCCGGCCCGGTGTTCGGACCGAGCGTCCGCCTCGACATCGAGGCCGAAGTGGGCTTCGTCGTCGGCGTACCGTCGCGGATGGGCACGCCCGTGCCCCGTACCGCCTTCCGCGACCACGTCTTCGGCGTCTGCCTGGTCAACGACTGGTCCGCGCGCGACGTCCAGCCCTGGGAGCAGCGCCCTCTCGGCCCGCACCAGGCGAAGTCCTTCGCCACGTCCGTCGGCACGTGGATCACCCCCCTCGACGCCCTGGAAACCGCCCGCGTCGCCCCGCCGGAGCGTACGCACCCGCTGCTGCCCTACCTCGACGACACCGGCGACGACGGCGACGGCTACGACCTGCACCTGGAGGTACGGATCAACGGGGAAACGGTCTCCCGCCCGCCGTTCGCCTCGATGTACTGGACCGCCGCGCAGCAGTTGGCGCACATGACCGTCAACGGCGCCTCCGTGCGCACCGGCGACCTCTACGCCTCCGGCACCGTCAGCGGCCCGGAACCCGATCAGGTGGGCTCGCTGCTGGAGCTGACGAAGGGCGAGGGCCCGTGGCTGGCCGACGGTGACGTCGTCGAGATCGACGGCTGGGCCCCCGGCCCGCACGGGGTGCGGATCGCCCTCGGCGGGGTCCACGGCCAGGTGCAGCCGGCCGGCTGGACCCCGTAGCCCCGGCGGACGGCGACGGGGGTCTGGGGGCGGCGCCCCCAGACCCTCCCCGTTCAGCGGACGAACACCCCCGCGTTCCCGGCCAGATCCAGGAAGTACTGCGGCGCCACGCCCAGCACCAGGGTCGCGGCCAGGCCGACGGCGATGGCGCTGACGGTGAACGCGCTCGGCACGGTCACCGCCGGGCCCTCCGGCCGCGGCTCGCTGAAGAACATCAGCACGATGACGCGCACGTAGAAGAACGCGGCGATGGCCGAGGCGATGACGCCGACGACGACCAGGGGCGTCGCGCCGCCGTCCGCCGCCGCCTTGAACACCGCGAACTTCCCGGCGAAGCCGCTGGTCAGCGGGATGCCCGCCATCGCCAGCAGGAACACCGCGAAGACCGCCGCGACCAGCGGTGAACGCCGGCCGAGCCCCGCCCACTTCGACAGGTGGGTCGCCTCGCCGCCCGCGTCCCGTACCAGCGTGACGACGGCGAACGCGCCGAGCGTCACGAAGGCGTACGCGGCCAGGTAGAAGAGCACCGAGGAGATGCCGTCCTCGTTGGCCGCCGTGACGCCCGCCAGGATGAACCCGGCGTGCGCGATCGAGGAGTACGCCAGCAGCCGCTTCACGTCGGTCTGGGTGACGGCGAGGATCGCGCCGATGACCATCGTGACGATCGCCACGCCCCACATCACCGGCCGCCAGTCCCACTTCATGCCCGGCAGCACGACGTACAGCAGCCGCAGCAGCGCGCCGAACGCGGCGACCTTGGTGGCCGCGGCCATGTACCCGGTGACGGGCGTGGGGGCGCCCTGGTAGACGTCCGGGGTCCACATGTGGAACGGCACGGCGCCGACCTTGAAGAGCAGGCCGAGCAGGACCATCGCGCCGCCGATGAGCAGCAGCGCGTCGTTGCCCATGGTGTCGGCGAGCGCCGGGGTCATCTTCTGCGGGTGGCCCGCGATGACGTCGGCGATCTCGGCGTACCGCACGCTGCCCGCGTAGCCGTACAGCAGCGCGATACCGAAGAGCAGGAACGCCGACGAGAAGGCGCCCAGCAGGAAGTACTTCACCGCCGCCTCCTGCGACATCAGCCGCTTGCGGCGGGCGACGGCGCAGAGCAGGTACAGCGGCAGGGAGAAGACCTCCAGCGCGATGAAGAGCGTCAGCAGGTCGTTCGCGGCGGGGAAGATCAGCATGCCGCCGGTCGCGAACATCAGCAGCGGGAACACCTCGGTGGTGGTGAACCCCGCCTTCACCGCGGCCTGCTCCGCCTTGCCGCCGGGCACGGCCGCGGCCTCCGCGGCGAAGGAGTCGACCTGCTTGCCGTGCGCGACCGGGTCCAGCCGGCGCTCGGCGAAGGTGAACACCCCGAGCACGCCGACCAGCAGAATGACGCCTTGCAGGAAGAGCGCCGGGCCGTCGACGGCCAGCGCGCCCATCGCGGCGGTCTGCGCCTCGTCGGTGCCGTGGCCGGTGGCGGCCAGGGCGATGACGGCGCCGAACGCGCCGGCCATCGCGAGCACCGCGAGCCCGACCTGTGCGACGTAACGGTGCCGGCGGGGGACGAACGCCTCGATGGCGACGCCCACCACGGCCGCGCCGATCACGATCAGCGTGGGCGCCAGCAGCTCGTACTCGATGTGCGGCGCCTCGATCTTGTCGATACCGTCCTGCGCCATCCACAGGCTGTGGACACCCCTACTCATGCGCGGCCTCCACAGGGTTCACATCGGGCTCCGGGTCGGACTTCTGCACGTCGGACATGGTGTGCTCGACGGCCGGGTTGACGATCTCGGTGAGCGGCTTCGGATACACGCCGAGGCCGATGAGCAGCGCGATCAGCGGCGCGACCACCAGCATCTCGCGCATCCGCAGGTCGGGCAGTTTCGCGACGCTCTCGGCGACCGGCCCCGTCATCGTGCGCTGGTACAGCACGAGGACGTAGATCGCGGCCAGCACGATGCCCACGGTGGCGATGATGCCGATCGCCGGGTAGCGGCTGAACGTGCCCACCAGTACCAGGAACTCGCTGACGAACGGCGCCAGCCCCGGCAGCGACAGCGTGGCCAGACCGCCGATCAGGAACGTGCCGGCCAGCACCGGCGCCACCTTCTGCACGCCGCCGTAGTCGGCGATGAGCCGCGAGCCGCGCCGGGAGATGAGGAATCCGGCGACCAGCATCAGGGCGGCGGTGGAGATGCCGTGGTTGACCATGTACAGCGTCGCCCCGGTGTGGCCCTGGCTGGTCATCGCGAAGATGCCGAGCACGATGAAGCCGAAGTGGGAGATCGAGGCGTAGGCGATCAGCCGCTTGATGTCGCGCTGCCCGATCGCCAGCAGCGCGCCGTACAGGATGCTCACCACCGCGAGCACCAGCACCACCGGCGTCGCCCAGTCGCTCGCCTCGGGGAAGAGCCCGAGGCAGAAGCGGAGCATGGCGAACGTGCCGACCTTGTCGACCACCGCGGTGATGAGCACGGCGACCGGGGCCGTCGACTCCCCCATGGCGTTGGGCAGCCAGGTGTGCAGCGGCCACAGCGGCGCCTTGACGGCGAAAGCGAAGAAGAAGCCGAGGAAGAGCAGCCGCTCGGTGCTCGTCGACATCTCCAGGTCGCCGTCGGCGCGCGCCTGCAGGATCTCCTGCAGGGAGAACGTGCCCGCACCCAACTGGTCGTTGGTGACGACGAACAGCCCGATGACCGCGGCCAGCATGATGAGGCCGCCGGCCAGGTTGTAGAGCAGGAACTTCACGGCCGCGTACGAACGCTGCCGCGCCGCCTCCTCTTCACCGTGCTCGTGCGCCTTGTCCCCGAAGCCGCCGATGAGGAAGTACATCGGGATGAGCATGGCTTCGAAGAAGATGTAGAAGAGGAAGACGTCCGTGGCCAGGAAGCTGATGATCACCATCGCCTCGACGGCCAGGATCAGCGCGAAGAAGCCCTGGGTGGGGCGCCAGCGCGAGGAGTTCGTCTCCGCGGGGTCCGCGTCGCGCCAGCCGGCGAGGATGACGAACGGAATCAGCACCGCCGTCAGCGCCACCAGCACGACGGCGATGCCGTCGACCCCCAGCTCGTATCTCACCCCGAAGTCGGCGATCCATGACCGCGACTCGGTGAGCTGGAAGCGGTCGCCGTTCGGGTCGTAGCGGACCGCGATCACCGCGGCGAGCACCAGCGTCACCAGCGATACGCCCAGCGCGAGCCACTTGGCCAGCTCGCGCTTGGCGGCGGGCACCGCGGCGGTGGCGATCGCGCCCACGGCCGGGACCGCCGCGGTGAGCGTCAGCAGCGGGAAGGAAGAATCAGCCATGGGTTCAGACCGCCCTCATCAGCAGGGTGGCGGCGATGAGCACCACCGCGCCCCCGAACATCGAGACCGCGTAGCTGCGGGCGTAGCCGTTCTGGACCCGCCGCATCCGGGCGGAGAGCCCGCCGAACGCCGCCGCGGTTCCGTTGACGATGCCGTCGACCAGCTTGTGGTCCAGGTAGACCAGGCCGCGGGTCAGGTACTCGCCGGGCTTGACCAGCGCCACGTGGTTGAAGTCGTCCTGCAGCAGGTCGCGCCGGGCGGCGCGGGTGAGCAGGGAGCCGCGCGGTGCGGCGGCGGGGACCGGGCGGCGGCCGTACTGCAGCCAGGCCACCGTGACGCCGATCACCATGCAGGTGACGGTGGCGCCGGTGATCAGGCCGACGCTCAGGCCCTCCGGCAGGTGCCCGTGCTCGAAGCCGGTGACCGGCTCCAGCCAGTGCACGAACCGCTCGCCGATGTCGAAGAACGCGCCCGCGCCGACCGAGCCGATCGCCAGCACGATCATCGGGATCGTCATCGACTTCGGCGACTCGTGCGGATGCGGCATGGCGCCGTTCGCGTCAGCCTCCCAGCGCTTCTCGCCGAAGAACGTCATGAGCATCACGCGCGTCATGTAGTACGCGGTGATCGCCGCACCCAGCAGCGCCGCGCCGCCCAGGAGCCAGCCCTGCGTGCCGCCCTTGGCGAACGCGGCCTCGATGATGAGGTCCTTGGAGAAGAAGCCGGAGAGCCCCGGGAAGCCGATGATGGCCAGATAGCCGAGGCCGAACGTGACGAACGTGACCGGCATGTACTTCCTGAGGCCGCCGTACTTGCGCATGTCGACCTCGTCGTTCATGCCGTGCATGACCGAGCCGGCACCGAGGAAGAGCCCGGCCTTGAAGAAGCCGTGGGTCACCAGGTGCATGATCGCGAAGGCGTAGCCGATCGGGCCGAGCCCGGCGGCCAGGATCATGTAGCCGATCTGCGACATCGTCGAGCCGGCCAGCGCCTTCTTGATGTCGTCCTTCGCGCAACCGACGATCGCACCGAAGAGCAGCGTGACCGCGCCGACGACCGTGACGACGAGCTGCGCGTCCGGCGCGGCGTCGAAGATCGCGCCGGAACGGACGATCAGGTAGACGCCCGCGGTCACCATCGTCGCGGCGTGGATCAGCGCGGAGACCGGCGTGGGGCCCTCCATCGCGTCGCCCAGCCAGGACTGCAGCGGCACCTGCGCCGACTTGCCGCACGCCGCGAGCAGCAGCATCAGGCCGATCGCCGTCAGCCTGCCCTCGCTCGTCTCGCCGACCGAGTTCATCACCGGCTCGAAGGCGAAGGTACCGAAGGTGACGAACATCAGCATGATCGCGATGGACAGGCCGACGTCGCCGACACGGTTGACGATGAACGCCTTCTTCGCCGCCGTCGCCGCGCTCGGCTTGTGCTGCCAGAAGCCGATCAGCAGGTACGAGGCGAGGCCGACGCCCTCCCAGCCGACGTACAGCAGCAGGAAGTTGTCCGCGAGGACCAGCAGCAGCATCGCCGCCAGGAAGAGGTTCAGATAGCCGAAGAACCGGCGGCGGCGCTCGTCGTGCTCCATGTAGCCCACGGAGTACAGGTGGATGAGCGAGCCGACGCCGGTGATCAGCAGCACGAACGTCATCGAGAGCTGGTCGAGCTGGAACGCCGCGTCCGCCTGGAACCCCTCGACCGGAATCCAGGTGAAGAGGTGGCTGTGCAGGGCCCGCTCCTCGCCGTCCTTGCCGAGCATGTCGGCGAAGAGGACCAGGCCGAGGAGGAAGGAGGTGAAGGCCAGGCCCGTACCGAGCCAGTGGCCGGCACGGTCGATCCGTGGGACCTTTCCGCCGCACAGCAGCACCGCCGCGCCGAGCAACGGCGCCGCGACGAGCAATCCGATGAGTGACTCCACTGGTGCGTCCCCTTACAGCTTCATCAAAGCGGCGTCGTCGACCGAGGCCGAGTGGCGGGAGCGGTAGAACGACACGATGATCGCCAGGCCGACCACGACTTCCGCGGCGGCGACGACCATGGTGAAGAAGGCGATGATCTGGCCGTCGAGGTTCCCGTGCATCCGGGAGAACGTGATCAGCGCCAGGTTGCAGGCGTTCAGCATCAGCTCGATGCACATGAACACCACGATGGCGTTCCGCCTGATGACCACCCCGGCCGCACCGATGGTGAACAGCAGCGCGGCGAGATACAGGTAGTTGACCGGATTCACGGCATCTCCTTGTTCGCTTCTCCGGCCTTGCCACCGGCGTTCGCGCCGACGGGGCCGTTCCCGTCGCCGTCGCCGGTGTCCGGTTCCAGGGCCTTGCCCTGGTAGTCGGCGGTGCGCTGCTCTATGGCCGCGAGATCCGCCAGCGCCTGCGCGGAGACGTCGCGGATCTGGCTGCGGTCGCGCAGCGTGCGGTTGACGGTCAGCTCGGACGGCGTGCCGTCGGGCAGCAGAGCCGGGATGTCCACCGCGTTGTGGCGGGCGTAGACGCCGGGCGCGGGCAGCGGCGGCACCTGGACGCCGTCGCGTACGCGCTGCTCGGCCCGCTCGCGCTGGGTGAGGGTGCGCTCGGTCTTCTCCCGGTGGGTGAGGACCATGCCCCCGACCGCCGCGGTGATCAGCAGCGCGCCGGTCAGCTCGAAGGCGAAGACGTAGTCGTGGAAGAGCAGCGCCGCCAGGCCGTCGACGTTGCCGCCGGCGTTGGCGTCCCCGAGCCCTTCGAAGGTGCTGAGGCTCGCGTTGCCGATGCCGGCCATCAGCAGCACGCCGAAGCCGATGCCGCAGAGCATCGCCAGCCAGCGCTGTCCCTTGATGGTCTCCTTCAGCGAATCCGCCGCGCTGATACCGACGAGCATCAGCACGAAGAGGAAGAGCATCATGACCGCGCCGGTGTAGACGACGATCTGGACGACGCCGAGGAAGTACGCGCCGTTGGCGAGGTAGAAGATCGCCAGGATCACCATCGTCCCGGCGAGGCAGAGCGCCGAGTGCACCGACTTCTTCATCATCACGGTGCCCAGGGCACCGGCGACGGCGAAGATGGCCAGCACCCAGAACTGGGTCGCCTCCCCGGTGGACGTGGTGTAGCCGGCCTGGGCGAGGGCGTTCATGCCTGGGCTCCTTCGGACTGCGGCTCCGGGTCCGGCGCCGGCTCGCCCTTGCTGACGGCGACCTGGCGCTCCGTACCCGGGGCGGCCTCGGAGACGAGACCGCTGTAGTAGTCCTTCTCCGTCATCCCCGGGTAGATGGCGTGCGGCGTGTCGACCATGCCCTCCCGCAGGCCGGCGAGCAGCTCGTCCTTGGTGTAGATGAGCGACTCGCGGCTGCTGTCGGCCAGTTCGTACTCGTTGGTCATGGTCAGCGCCCGGGTGGGGCACGCCTCGACGCACAGCCCGCACAGGATGCAGCGCAGGTAGTTGATCTGGTAGACGCGGCCGTAGCGCTCCCCCGGCGAGTAGCGCTCCTCGTCGGTGTTGTCCGCGCCCTCGACGTAGATCGCGTCCGCCGGGCAGGCCCAGGCGCACAGCTCGCAGCCGATGCACTTCTCCAGCCCGTCCGGGTGCCGGTTGAGCTGGTGGCGGCCGTGGAAGCGGGGCGCCGTCGGCTTCTTGTACTCGGGGTACTGCTCGGTCAGCCGCTTCTTGAACATGGCCTTGAAGGTCACGCCGAAGCCGGCCACCGGGTTGACGAACCCCTGCTTGTCCTTCTTCTCGTCAGCCATTGTCGGCCTCCTCAGTGTCGCCTCCGGGGCCCTTCGTGCCCACCAGCTCGCGCTCGTGGCGCGCGGGGCGGCGGGGCACGGGCGGGAGGGTCTGACCGGGCAGCGGCGGTACGGGGTAGCCGTCCGCCATCGGGTCGAACTCCGGCTTGGGCCGGGCCGCCTCGCGGGCCTCCTCCTCCTTGTCCTTGCGGTCGCGGAAGATGTCCACGACGAAGGAGAGCAGCAGGATCACCAGCAGCCCGCCGGCGATGTAGAGCACGATCTCGGTGAAGTCCACGTCCTCGTTGCGCAGCGCCCGGACGGTGGCGACCAGCATCAGCCAGACCATGGAGACCGGGATGAGGACCTTCCAGCCCAGCTTCATGAACTGGTCGTAACGCACCCGCGGGAGCGTGGCGCGCAGCCACATGAAGAGGAACATGCAGGCGAGCACCTTGCCGAAGAACCAGAGCATCGGCCACCAGCCGGTGTTGGCGCCCTCCCACACGGTGCTGAGCGGCGCGGGCGCGCGCCAGCCGCCGAGGAAGAGCGTGACGGCCACCGCGGACAGCGTGATCACGTGCACGTACTCGGTGAGCATGAAGAGCGCGAACTTGATCGACGAGTACTCGGTGGAGTACCCGGAGACCAGGTCGCCCTCGGACTCCGGCATGTCGAAGGGCAGCCGGTGCGCCTCGCCGACCATCGAGACGAGGTAGACGAGGAACGAGACCGGCAGCAGCACCGCGAACCAGCGGTTGTCCTGGGCCGCGACGATCTCCGAGGTCGACAGCGACCCGGCGTAGAGGAACACGGCGGCGAACGACAGGCCCATCGCGACCTCGTACGAGATCACCTGGGCGGTCGCGCGGACGCCGCCGAGCAGCGGGTACGTCGAGTTGGACGCCCAGCCGGCGAGGACGACGCCGTAGGCCCCGATGGAGGCGGTGGCCAGCACGAACAGCATGGCGACCGGGAGGTCGGTGAGCTGCAGCGCGGTGCGCTCCCCGAAGATCGACACCTGGTTGTCGGCCGGGCCGAAGGGGATGACCGAGATGGCCATGAAGGCGGGAATGGTCGCGAGGAGCGGCGCCAGGATGTAGACGGCCCGGTCGGCGCCCTTGGGGATGATGTCCTCTTTGAACATCAGCTTCACGCCGTCGGCGAGCGACTGCAGCAGGCCCCAGGGACCGTGCCGGTTCGGGCCGATGCGCAACTGCATCCAGCCCAGCACCTTGCGCTCGAAGACGATGGCCGCGAGGACCATCACCACCAGGAACGCGAAGCAGAAGACCGCCTTGAGGAGGATCAGCCACCACGGGTCGCCCCCGAAGTAGCCGAGTTCCTCCGCGGCGAGGACGCTCGCGCCGTGCGCCGCGGGTGCGCTTGCGATCACCGTCGTGCCTCCGTCGTATACGTTGCGCAGGTTCGCGTCCGCATCACAGTCACGCTTCGACCTCCTTGGATACGGCGGAAACCTGGACCAGGTCGCCGGGGTTCGCGCCCGTGGCCGCCGTCACGCCCGGGGTCGTCGACTGCAGCGGCAGCCACACGACCTGGTCGGGCAGTTCCGCGGTGATCCGCAGCGGGAGCGTCACCGTGCCGGCGGGACCGGTGACGGCGAGCGGGTCGCCGTCGGCGACGCCGGTGGCCCGGGCGGTGGCGGGCGAGAGCCGGGCCGCCGCCTCGTGGCGGGTGCCGGCCAGGGCGGCGTCGCCCTCCTGCAGCCGGCCCTCGTCGAGCAGCAGCCGGTGGCCCGCGAGCACCGCCTCGCCGGCGCCGGGCTGCGGCAGCGGCGCGGCGCGCTCGTCCGGCGGCGTGGGGCGCGGGCCGCCGGTGCGCACGCCGAGGCGGTCCAGCTCGGCCCGTGCCGTACGGGCGTCGGGCAGGCCGAGGTGGACGTCGAGGGCGTCGGCGAGCATGTGCAGCACCCGCTGGTCGGCGGGGGCGAGCCGGCGGACCATCTGGTCCGGCTTCAGCGCGGCCTCGAACGGCCGGGCGCGGCCTTCCCAGTTGAGGAAGGTGCCCTGCTTCTCGGCCGCGGCGGCCACCGGGAAGACCACGTCGGCCCGCTCGGTGACCTCGCTGGGCCGCTGCTCCAGGCTGACCACGAACTCCGCGCGGTCCAGCGCCTCGCGCGCCTTCGCCGGGTCCGGCAGGTCGGCGACCTCGACGCCGCCGACGAGCAGCGCGCCGATGTCCCCCGCCGCCGCGGCGTCGAGGATCGCGCCCGTGTCGCGGCCGGGCGCCTGTGGCAGGTCGGCCAGGCCCCACGCGGCGGCGGTCTCGCGGCGCGCCTCGGTGTCGGTGTCCGGCCGGCCGCCGGGCAGCATCCCGGGCAGCGCGCCCGTCTCGATCGCCCCGCGCTCGCCGGCGCGGCGCGGGATCCAGGCGAGGGTGGCGCCGGTGGCCTCCGCGGTACGCACCACGGCGGACAGTGCGCCGCGTACCCCCGCCAGCCGCTCGCCGACGAGGATCACCGAGCCCTCCTGGCGCAGCGCGTCCGACGCGGCCTTGCCGTCCTCGCCGAGTCCCGCGCCGGAGCCGAGGGCGTCGAGCCAGCTCGGCTCGGTGCCCGGGGCGGCCGGCAGCAGCGTGCCGCCGGCCTTCGTCAGACCGCGGGTGGCGAAGGGCGCGAGCGCGTAGACCTTCAGGCCCTTCTTCCGCCACGCCTTGCGCAGCCGGAGGAAGACGCCGGGCGCCTCCTCCTCGGCCTCCAGGCCGGCGAGCAGCACCGCGGGCGCCTTCTCCAGCGCGGCGTAGGTGACACCGCGTCCGGTACCCGCGACCTGCGCGGCCAGGAACCCGGCCTCCTCCTCGCTGTGCACCCGGGCGCGGAAGTCGATGTCGTTGGTGTCGAGCGCGACGCGCGTGAACTTCGCGTACGCGTAGGAGTCCTCCACCGTCAGCCGCCCGCCGGTGAGCACCCCGGCCCGCCCGCGGGCCGCCGCCAGGCCGGCGGCCGCGGCGCGCAGCGCCTCGGGCCAGCTCGCCGGCTGCAGCTCACCGTCCTCGTCGCGGACCAGCGGGTGGGTGAGGCGGTCGGGGAGCTGCGCGTAGCGGAAGCCGAAGCGGCCCTTGTCGCACATCCACTCCTCGTTGACCTCGGGGTCGTTGGCGGCGAGCCGCCGCATGACCTTGCCGCGGCGGTGGTCGGTGCGGGTGGCGCAGCCGCCGGCGCAGTGCTCGCAGACGGACGGCGAGGACACCAGGTCGAAGGGGCGCGAGCGGAAGCGGTACATCTTCGAGGTGAGCGCGCCGACCGGGCAGATCTGGATGGTGTTGCCCGAGAAGTACGACTCGAAGGGCACGCCCTCGCCCGTACCGACCTGCTGCAGCGCGCCGCGGTCCAGCATCTCGATCATCGGGTCGCCCGCGACCTGGTTGGAGAACCGGGTGCAGCGCGCGCACAGCACGCAGCGCTCGCGGTCGAGGAGCACCTGCGCCGAGATCGGCACGGGCTTTTCGAACGTGCGCTTCTGGCCCTCGAAGCGGCTCTCGGCCTGCCCCGTGGACATCGCCTGGTTCTGCAGCGGGCACTCGCCGCCCTTGTCGCAGACCGGGCAGTCCAGCGGGTGGTTGATGAGCAGCAGCTCCATCACGCCGCGCTGCGACTTCTCGGCGACGTCGGAGGTGAGCTGGGTCCTGACCACCATCCCGTCGGTGCAGGTGATGGTGCAGGACGCCGACGGCTTGCGCTGGCCCTCGATCTCGACGATGCACTGGCGGCAGGCACCGACCGGGTCGAGCAGCGGGTGGTCGCAGAACCGCGGGACCTCGATGCCGAGTTGCTCGGCGGCCCGGATGACCAGGGTGCCCTTGGGCACGCTGACCTCGACGCCGTCGATGGTCAGCGTGACCATGTTCTCCGGTGCGGCAGCCTTCTCCGGTGCCTTCTCCGGCTCCGTGACGGTCACGCGGTCACCTCCTGGTGGGTCGTGGAGCCGGGGGCGTCGGCCCAGGCGGTGGATTTGGCCGGGTCGAACGGGCAGCCGCCGCCGGTGACGTGCTGCTCGTACTCCTCGCGGAAGTACTTCAGCGAGGAGAAGATCGGCGCCGCGGCGCCGTCGCCGAGGGCGCAGAACGACTTGCCGTTGATGTTGTCGGCGATGTCGAAGAGCTTGTCCAGGTCGGCCAGGGAGCCCTTGCCCGCCTCGATGTCGCGGAGGAGCTGGACGAGCCAGTACGTGCCCTCGCGGCAGGGCGTGCACTTGCCGCAGGACTCGTGCTCGTAGAACTCGGTCCAGCGGGTGACGGCCCGTACCACGCAGGTCGTCTCGTCGAAGCACTGCAGCGCCTTGGTGCCGAGCATCGAGCCGGCGCCGCCGACGCCCTCGTAGTCGAGGGGGATGTCCAGGTGCTCCTCGGTGAGCATCGGGGTGGACGAGCCGCCGGGGGTCCAGAACTTCAGCCGGTGACCGGGGCGCATGCCGCCGCCCATGTCGAGCAGTTGGCGCAGGGTGATGCCGAGCGGCGCCTCGTACTGACCGGGGCTGGCGACGTGGCCGGAGAGCGAGTACAGCGTGAAGCCCGGGGACTTCTCGCTGCCCATCGTGCGGAACCACTCCTTGCCCTTGTTCATGATCGCGGGAACAGAGGCGATGGACTCGACGTTGTTCACCACGGTGGGGCAGGCGTAGAGGCCCTCGACGGCGGGGAAGGGGGGACGCAGCCGGGGCTGGCCGCGCCGTCCCTCCAGCGAGTCGAGCAGCGCGGTCTCCTCACCGCAGATGTACGCTCCGGCGCCGGCGTGCACCGTGACGTCCAGGTCGAGCCCGGAGCCCAGGACGTTCTTGCCGAGGAAGCCCGCGGAGTACGCCTCGCGCACCGCTTCGTGCAGCCTGCGCAGCACCGGTACGACCTCGCCGCGCAGGTAGATGAACGCGTGGCTGGAGCGGAACGCGTAACAGGCGATGACGATGCCCTCGATGAGGGAGTGCGGGTTGGCGAAGAGCAGCGGGATGTCCTTGCAGGTGCCCGGCTCCGACTCGTCGGCGTTGACGACGAGGTAGTGCGGCTTGCCGTCGCCCTGCGGGATGAACTGCCACTTCATGCCGGTCGGGAAGCCTGCGCCGCCGCGACCGCGCAGGCCGGAGTCCTTGACGTACGCGATGACGTCGTCCGGCGACATCGCGAGCGCCTTGCGCAGGCCCTCGTACCCCTCGTGGCGCCGGTACGTCTCCAGGGTCCAGGACTCGGGCTGGTCCCAGAAGGCGGAGAGCACCGGGGTCAGCAGCTTCTCCGGCGAGTCGACGGTCATCACGCGCCCTCCTCCTCGGTGGGCTCATCCGCGGACGCGGTGTGCGGGTGCGCCGGGTCGGACGCCGAGGTCTGCTGCGGCGCGTCGTGCGAACTGGGGTGGCCGGCGGGCGGCTGGTCCTCCAGCGCGTCCGGCGGCGGGTTCTCCGGGTGCGGGTGGGCCCGCTGGCTGACCACGCGCGCGGCGGGCTCCTCGCCCTTGGCCATGCGCAGGCCCATGAGCGAGGCGGGGCCCGCGCCGCCGGACTCCGCGACGACGCCGGGGCGCTCGTCGGGGAAGCCGGCCAGGATGCGCGCGGTCTCCTTGAACGTGCACAGCTTCGCGCCGCGGGTGGGACGCACCTCGTTACCGGCGCGCAGGTCGTCCACGAGCCGCTTGGCGGACTCGGGGGTCTGGTTGTCGAAGAACTCCCAGTTGACCATCACCACGGGGGCGAAGTCGCAGGCGGCGTTGCACTCGATGTGCTCCAGAGTGACCTTGCCGTCCTCGGTGGTCTCCTGGTTGCCGACCTCCAGGTGCTCCTTCAGCTCGTCGAAGATGGCGTCGCCGCCCATGACCGCGCAGAGCGTGTTGGTGCAGACCCCGACCTGGTAGTCGCCGGAGGGCTTGCGCCGGTACATGGTGTAGAAGGTGGCGACCGCGGTCACCTCGGCGGCGGTCAGGCCCAGCATCTCGGCACAGAACTGCATGCCGGTGCGGGTGACGTGCCCCTCCTCCGACTGCACCAGGTGCAGCATCGGCAGCAGCGCCGAACGGCTGTCCGGATACCGGGCGATGATCTCCCGGGCGTCCGCGGCCAGCCGCTCGCGCACCTCGGCGGGGTAGTCGGGGGCCGGCAACTGGGGCATGCCCAGCGGTACGGCCGCCTGGCTGCTCAGGTCAGGTTCCGCAGTCGTCATCGGTCGACGCCTCCCAGCACGGGGTCGAGGGATGCGATCGCCACGATCACGTCGGCCACCTGGCCTCCCTCGGTCATGGCCGCGATGGCCTGCAGGTTCACGAACGAGGGCTCACGGAAGTGCACCCGGTACGGCCGGGTGGCGCCGTCGCTGACGGCGTGCACGCCCAGTTCGCCCTTGGGTGACTCCAACGCCACGTACGCCTGCCCGGGCGGCACCCGGAAGCCCTCGGTGACCAGCTTGAAGTGGTGGATCAGGGCCTCCATCGAGGTCCCCATGATGTTCTTGATGTGGTCCAGCGAGTTGCCGAGCCCGTCGGGACCCAGCGCGAGCTGCGCGGGCCAGGCGATCTTCTTGTCGGCGACCATCACCGGGCCCGGCTCCAGCCGGTCCACGCACTGCTCGACGATCCGCAGCGACTGGCGCATCTCCTCCAGCCGGATGAGGAAGCGGCCGTAGGCGTCGGCGGTGTCGGCGGTGGGGACGTCGAAGTCGTACGTCTCGTAGCCGCAGTACGGGTCCGTCTTGCGCAGGTCGTGCGGCAGCCCGGTGGCGCGCAGCACCGGGCCCGTGACGCCCAGGGACATGCAGCCGGTCAGGTCCAGATGCGCGATGTCCTGCATCCGGGCCTTGAACGCCGGGTTGTTGGTGGCCAGCTTGTCGTACTCCGGGAAGTTCTTGCGGAGCGTCTTGATCGTCTCGCGGATCGAGTCGACGGCGCCCGGGGGCAGGTCCTGGGCCAGGCCGCCGGGGCGGATGAACGCGTGGTTCATCCGCAGGCCGGTGATCAGCTCGAACAGGTCGAGGATCATCTCGCGGTCGCGGAAGCCGTAGACCATGACCGTGGTGGCACCCAGCTCCATGCCGCCGGTGGCGATGGCCACCAGGTGGGAGGAGATCCGGTTCAGCTCCATCAGCAGCACCCGGATGACGGTGGCCCGGTCGGGCACCTCGTCGGTGATGCCGAGCAGCTTCTCCACCGCCATGCAGTACCCGGCCTCGTTGAAGAACGAGGTCAGGTAGTCCATGCGGGTCACGAAGGTGGAGCCCTGGGTCCAGGTCCGGTATTCGAGGTTCTTCTCGATCCCGGTGTGCAGATAGCCGATCCCGCAGCGGCACTCCGTCACGGTCTCGCCGTCGATCTCCAGGATGAGCCGCAGCACGCCGTGGGTGGAGGGGTGCTGCGGGCCCATGTTGACGACGATCCGCTCGTCGTCGGCCCGGTGCACCGACTCGACGACCTCGTCCCAGTCGCCGCCGGTGACGGTGTAGACGGTGCCTTCGGTGGTCTCCCGGGCCGCCCCGGTCGCGTGGGTGGTGCTCATCGGTACGACCTCCGCTGGTCGGGAGCCGGGATCTGGGCGCCCTTGTACTCGACGGGGATGCCGCCGAGGGGGTAGTCCTTGCGCTGCGGATGGCCCTGCCAGTCGTCCGGCATGAAGATCCGGGTCAGCGCCGGGTGGCCGTCGAAGACGATGCCGAAGAAGTCGTAGACCTCGCGCTCGTGCCAGTCGTTCGTCGGGTAGACCTCCACGACGGACGGGATGTGCCGGTCGTGGTCGGGCGTGCTGACCTCGACCCGGAGCAGCCGGCTGTGGGTGAGCGAGCGCAGGTGGTACACGGCGTGCAGCTCGCGGCCCTTGTCTCCGGGGTAGTGCACGCCGGAGACGCCGGTACACAGCTCGAAGCGCAGGGCCGGGTCGTCGCGCAGGGTGCGCATCACGCGCACCAGGTGTGTGCGGTCGACGTGGAAGGTCAGCTCACCGCGGTCGACGACGGTCTTCTCGATCGCGTTCTCGGGGAGGAGCCCCTGCTCGTCGAGGGCGCCCTCCAGCTCGTCGGCGACCTCGTCGAACCAGCCGCCGTACGGACGCACGGCCTCGCCGGGCAGCCGGACGCTGCGCACCAGGCCGCCGTAGCCGGAGGTGTCGCCCCCGTTCTCGGAGCCGAACATGCCGCGCTGGACGCGGATGGTCTCGCCGTGCTCGCCGCGCCTGCCCGGCAGGTTCTCCGCGTTCACGTCCTGGTCGGGGTTGACCCCGTCCGCGTTCTCCTCACTCACCGGAGAAGACCCTTCATCTCGATCGTCGGCAGCGCCTTCATCGCGGCCTCCTCGGCCTCCCGGGCCGCCTGCTCCCGGTTCACGCCGAGCTTGTCGTGACGGATCTGGGCGTGGAGCTTGAGGATCGCGTCCATGAGCATCTCGGGGCGCGGCGGGCAGCCGGGCAGGTAGATGTCGACCGGCACGACGTGGTCGACGCCCTGCACGATCGCGTAGTTGTTGAACATGCCGCCGGACGAGGCGCAGACGCCCATGGAGATGACCCACTTGGGGTTGGGCATCTGGTCGTACACCTGGCGCAGCACCGGTGCCATCTTCTGGCTCACCCGGCCGGCGACGATCATCAGGTCGGCCTGGCGGGGCGAGCCACGGAAGACCTCCATGCCGAAGCGTGCCAGGTCGTAGCGGCCGGCGCCGGCGGTCATCATCTCGAACGCGCAGCACGCGAGGCCGAAGGTCGCGGGGAAGACCGACGACTTGCGTGCCAGTCCGGCGACCTCCTCGACCGTGCTCAGGATGAACCCGCTCGGGAGCTTTTCCTCAAGTCCCATTCGTGGTGCCTCCTAGTCCCATTCCAGTCCACCGCGCCGCCACACGTAGCCGTAGGCGACGAAGACAGTGAGCACGAAGAGCAGCATCTCCACGAGCCCGAAGATCCCCAGGGCGTCGAAGGACACCGCCCAGGGGTAGAGGAAGACGATCTCGATGTCGAAGATGATGAACAACATCGCCGTCAGGTAGTACTTGACCGGGAAGCGGCCCCCGCCGGGCGGCGTCGGTGTCGGCTCGATGCCGCACTCGTAGGCCTCGAGCTTGGCCCGGTTGTAGCGCTTCGGGCCCACGAGCGCCGCAGCGACCACGGAGAACACCGCGAAGGCCGTCGCAATGGCCCCGAGCACGAGGATCGGCGTGTATACGTTCACCGCTGCCCCGCTCCTCTCCAGTCGACGATGACTGCCTGCCAGTCCACACCGGACTCGCGTTCCTGCCCCACCAAGATCGCGCACATGTGAGGCAGTTCACAAGCCCTACTGATGGGCATCTTATGCCCACTGCGCTGTGATCTGTGACACGGGGGTCCCCTAAGCTTTGTGATCTTAACCACCCGGTGATCGATCGGACCGGCGAATGCCCGCCGGAGGGATCACGCGGTGCGAAGGAACGATCACCGGATCTCCGCCACCGGAGGGCAGCCGCAGGTCAGCGGCGTGGGGGCGGTGGGGTTCGGGAGGCGGATGATTTCACCGAGGTGCGACCGGAGGCAAATTCGAGCACCCTCCCGCTCAATTGATTTTCCGGCCTCCGGTCGCTTGCGCACGCCCTCTCAAGGCCCCCGCGGGGGGTGCGGGACGCGAAAACGAATCGGAGTGATGTGGACCACAGGGGCGTTCCGCGGCAACGGCCCTTGCTTGGTTTGCGGCCGGAGAAGTGATAACCGTCCGGCAACGTTCGGCGCGCGGCCCAAATCCCGTGCGTATCGCGCGGGTAACGACGCGCGGGAGAGCGGGAGCCGGGAAGCGGGCCGGGAACAGACAGCCCAAATCACCTATTTCGCCAGCAGGGCCGCCAAGTGTGGCGCATCCCACGACTGTTGAAACACGGACCTTCCCCCTGATAGCGCTGGTGTCCATGTCCCGTAAACCGCACATACCCAGCCACCGGAAGCCCCGGCGCCGGCAGGCCCCCGCGTGGGTCGTCCGCACCGGAGTCGCCGGTGGCGCCCTCGGCACGATGGTCGCGACGGCGGCGTCCGCTCCCGCCCTCGCAGACACCAGCAGGACGACCGGATCGACGGCCACGGAGTCGACCGCAGAACTCCCCGCCGTGGACATGAGCACCGCACTCACCACCGGAGTCGAGCAGAGCGCCGACGCCACCCGGACCGCGGCCCTGCGCCTCGAACTGCGCGCGGACGCGCAGGAGGCCGCGGAGGACGCCCGCAAGGCCGCCGCCAAGGCCAAGAAGAAGGCGGAGGCCCGCGCCGCCGAGAAGCGCGCCCAGGAGCGCGCCGCGGCCCGCGCGGCGGAGCGCGAGGAACTCGCCACCGCCTCCTCCGCCCCCACCACCGAGACCGCCCCCGCCGAGGAGACCTCCGCGGCGGCCCCGGCCGCGTCGGGCAGCGTCGGCACGGTGCTGGACTTCCTCAACGCCCAGGTCGGCAAGGCGTACGTGCTGGGCGCCACCGGCCCGTCGTCGTACGACTGCTCGGGCCTGACCCAGGCCGCCTTCCGCACCGTGGGCGTGGAACTCCCCCGCACGGCCGCGGAACAGTCCACGGTCGGCACCCCGGTCGCGGTCTCCGACGTCCAGCCCGGCGACCTGGTCTTCTGGGGCGGCACCGGCTCGGCGTACCACGTGGCCGTCTACATCGGCGACGGCAAGTACCTGGACGCGGCCAACCCGTCGAAGGGCGTGGTGATCCAGGAGATGTCGTACTACATGCCCACCTCGGCCGCCCGGGTCCTCTGACCCTCGGCACCACACCCACGCACCACGAGAGCCCCCCCGCCGTCAGCGGCGAGGGGGCTCTCGTGTGCGGTGGTGCTGCGCGTGTGCGCGCATTCTCAAGCTCGCGGGGCGACCTTCGTCAGGCCGTTGATGATGCGGTCCATGGCGTCGCCGCCCTGGGGGTCCGTGAGGTTCGCCAGCAGCTTGAGGGTGAAGCGCATCAGGACCGGGTGGGTGAGGCCGCGTTCGGTGGCGAGCTTCATGACCTTCGGGTTGCCGATGAGGCGGACGAAGGCGCGGCCGAGCTGGTAGTAGCCGCCGTAGGTGTCCTTGAGGACCTTCGGGTAGCGCTTGAGGGCCAGCTCGCGCTGGCCGTACGTCGCGCGGCCCTGGGCCTGGACGACGAGGTCCGCGACGATCTGGCCGGACTCCATCGCGTACGCGATGCCCTCGCCGTTGAACGGGTTGACCATGCCGCCGGCGTCGCCGACGAGGAGCAGGCCGCGGTCGTAGTGCGGCTGGCGGTTGAAGGCCATGGGGAGGGCGGCGCCGCGGATGGGGCCGGTCATGTTGTCCGGGGTGTAGCCCCACTCCTCCGGCATCGAGGCGCACCACGCCTTGAGCACGTCCCGCCAGTCCAGCTCCTTGAAGGCGGCGGAGGAGTTGAGGATGCCGAGGCCGACGTTGGACGTGCCGTCGCCCATGCCGAACACCCAGCCGTACCCGGGCAGCAGGCGGTCCACCGGGCCGCGCGTGTCCCACAGCTCCAGCCAGGACTCCAGATAGTCGTCCTCGTGCCGCGGGGAGGTGAAGTACGTCCGCACGGCCACGCCCATCGGGCGCTTCTCGTTGCGGTGGAGGCCCATGGCCAGGGAGAGCCGGGAGGAGTTGCCGTCGGCGGCGATGACCAGCGGGGCGTGGAAGGTGACGGGCGTCTTCTCCTCGCCGAGCTTGGCGTGGACGCCCGTGATCCGGCCCGTGCGCTCGTCGATGACCGGCTGTCCGACGTTGCACCGCTCGTACAGCCGGGCGCCCGCCTTCTGGGCCTGCTGGGCGAGCTGCTGGTCGAAGTCGTCGCGCTTGCGGACCAGCCCGTAGTCCGGGTAGGCGGCCAGGTCCGGCCAGTCGAGCTGGAGCCTGTTGCCCCCGGCGATGATGCGCAGGCCCTTGTTCCGCAGCCAGCCGGCCTCTTCCGAGACGTCGATGCCCATGGCGAGGAGCTGCTTCGTCGCCCGCGGGGTGAGCCCGTCGCCGCAGACCTTCTCGCGGGGGAACGCGGTCTTCTCCAGAAGCAGGACGTCGAGCCCGGCCTTGGCGAGGTAGTACGCGGTCGTCGAGCCGCCCGGCCCGGCCCCGACGACGATCACATCGGCGGTGCGGGTGGACTCAGAGGCGTCGGTCACGGCGGCTCCCAGGTAAAGCGGGTCGTTCCCCGCATTCTAAGTGCCGCCCCCGACACCGCCGCGTCCGCCCCGCGGAAGCCTCAGCTCGGTGCGTATGCGCGGTGGAGGGCGACGATTCCGCCGCTGAGGTTGCGCCAGGCCGGGCGGGTCCAGCCCGCGGCGGCGAGCCGGCCGGCCAGGGCCGGCTGGTCCGGCCAGGCGCGGATGGACTCCGCGAGGTAGACGTACGCGTCCGGGCTGCTGCTCACCCGCTCCGCGATCGGCGGCAGCGCGCGCATCAGGTACTCCGTGTAGACGGTCCGGAAGGGCGCCCACGTCGGGTGTGAGAACTCGCAGATCACCAGCCGGCCGCCCGGCCGGGTCACCCGCCGCATCTCCCGCAGCGCCGCGGCCGTCTGCTGGATGTTGCGCAGCCCGAAGGAGATCGTCACCGCGTCGAAGACGCCGTCCGCGAACGGCAGCCGCGTCGCGTCCCCCGCCGTCAGCGGCAGCCGCGGGTGGCGCCGCTTGCCCTCGCGCAGCATCCCCAGCGAGAAGTCGCACGGCACCACGTACGCGCCGGCCGCCGTGAACGGCAGCGACGACGTGCCCGTACCCGCCGCCAGGTCCAGCACCCGCTGCCCCGGCCGGGCGTCGACCGCGCGGGCGACCGCCCTGCGCCACAGCCGGGCCTGGCCGAGGGAGAGGACGTCGTTGGTGAGGTCGTAGTTCGCGGCGACGTCGTCGAACATCGCCGCCACCTCGTGCGGCTGCTTCTCCAGGGTCGCGCGCGTCACCGGTCGGCCTCCACCAGCGTCAGTTCCGGGTGCGCCGTCCCGCCCTCGATGGCGGTGGACGACAGGTGCGAGACGACACGGTCGTCCACGGGGTCGTGCGCCGGGTCGTCGTGCACCACAAGATGCTCATATGTGGTCGCACGCTGCGCGGGCACCCTGTCGGCGCCGCGGATCATCTCGATGATCTCGCGCAGGTTCGAGCGGTGCCGCGCCCCGGCGGAGGAGACCACGTTCTCCTCCAGCATCACCGAGCCGAGGTCGTCCGCGCCGTAGTGCAGCGTCAACTGGCCGGCGTCCTTGCCGGTGGTCAGCCAGGAGCCCTGGATGTGCGCGACGTTGTCGAGGAAGATCCGCGCGATGGCGATCATCCGCAGATACTCCAGCGTGGTCGCCTGGGTACGGCCCTTCAGCTTGTTGTTCTCCGGCTGGTAGGTGTACGGGATGAACGCCCGGAACCCGCCGGTACGGTCCTGGACGTCCCGGATCATCCGCAGGTGCTCGATCCGCTCCGCGTTCGTCTCGCCCGTGCCCATCAGCATCGTGGACGTCGACTCCACGCCCAGGCCGTGCGCCGTCTCCATGATCTCCAGCCACCGCTCGCCGCTCTCCTTCAGCGGCGCGATGGCCTGCCGCGGCCGGGCCGGCAGCAGCTCGGCGCCGGCACCCGCGAAGGAGTCCAGCCCGGCGGCGTGGATGCGGCGGATGGCGTCCTCGGCGGTGGTGCCCGAGATACGGGCCATGTGCTCGACCTCGGAGGCGCCGAGGGAGTGGATGACGAGCTGCGGGTACGCCTTCTTGATCGCGGAGAAGTGCTCTTCGTAGTACTCCACGCCGAAGTCGGGGTGGTGGCCGCCCTGGAACATGATCTGCGTGCCGCCGAGCCGCACGGTCTCCTCGCAGCGGCGCAGGATGTCGTCCAGGCCGCGGATCCAGCCCTTGTCCTTGGCGGTGGGCGGGGCGTAGAAGGCGCAGAACTTGCAGGCGGTGACGCAGACGTTGGTGTAGTTGATGTTCCGCTCGATGATGTACGTCGCGATGTGCTCGGTCCCGGCGTAGCGCCGGCGGCGTACGGCGTCGGCGGCGGCGCCCAGCGCATGCAGCGGGGCGGAGCGGTACAGGTCGAGGGCCTCGCCGGGGGTCACGCGGCCCCCCGCGGCGGCGCGGTCCAGGACTGCCTGCAGATCGGTGGTCACGGTGACCGGCCCCTTCCGCGAGTGGTGCGTACGAGCGGACCCCAGCCTACGCGGAGCAGGTCACCGACTCCGGCGCAGGGGGAGGGCCCGGTCCCTCAACGGCCGCCCTTCGTCAGCGTCGAACGCGGGTTGCCCGCGGCGTCGGCGTCGGAGCGGTACTCGACGGTCGCGCCGCCCTTGTGGGTCAGCGTCACCGTCGACGTGCCGGGCGCACAGACGCCCTCGGTGCTCTTCCGCTCCGGGTCGTCCACCTCGTGGAGGGTGAGGGTGGTGCCGGTCGCGGCGGTGAGCTTGGCGCGGCTGTAGCAGTGCGCGACGTCGTAGACGGAGTAGTCGAAGTACGCGACGTACTCGCCCTTCTTCCCGGCCTCGATCTCCACACTGACGTCACCGTTGGGCACGCCGTTGTCCTGGAGGATCTCGCCCTTCCAGTCGCCGACGAACTCCTCCGGTACCGCGTCGGCCTCCTTCCCCGTCGGTTCCGGGGACGGGCTCTCGGTGGTCGCGCCGGAGTCGCCGCCGGTGCCGCTGCCGCCGGAGTCGTCCTCGCCGCTGCCGCCGGTGGCGCCGCCGGTGGCGTCCCCGGCCTGCGGGCTGTCCCCGCCGCCGTCCAGGAGGCCGGGGACGAAGAACAGGCCGAGCGTCAGCGCCGCCAGGGCGCCGGCGACGGAGAGCACCAGGGTGCAACTGAACCGGCGCGAGCGCAGGCCGACCTCCGCGCGCCGTTCCGGGGCCGTCGCCGCCACTGCCCCGAGCGCGCCGGCCCCGGCGCCAGGTGCGCCGGCGGGCGTCGGGCCGCCGGGCGGCGTCGGGGCACCGGGCGGCGTCGGGTGGCCCGGCGCGCCCGCAGCGTCCATGCCCGAGGTCCCCGCCGCCGGTGTCTCCAGCACCGGCGGCGGCCCGAACGCCCCCGGCCCGTACTCCGCCTGCTGCAGCGGCACCGGCCCCGACGGCAGCCCGTCGTCCCGGCGCTCCGGCCCCGCCGCCGGCTGCGCCTCCATCGCCAGCAGCTCCACCGCGCGCCTGCTGATCTGCTCGGTGACCGGCGGCGGCAGCCATCCGGGCCGTACGAGATGCGCCGCCTCACCGCCCGCCGTCAGCCCGCGCACCAGCTCCGCCGGCTCCGGCCGCGCCGCGGGGTCCTTCGACAGGCACGCGAGCGCCAGATCCCGCAGCTCGCCCGTCATGCCGTGCAGTTGCGGCTCCTCGTGCACCACCAGGTACAGCAGCGTGGGGGCGCTGTCCCCGGGGAACGGGGACTGCCCGGTGGCCGCGAAGACGAGTACGGCGCCGAGGCTGAAGACGTCGCCGGCGCCGGTGACGGGCCGGCCGAGGATCTGCTCGGGCGACATGTAACCGGGCGAGCCGATCGAGGCGCCGGAGGCGGTCAGCGAGGTAGTGCCGTCGGTGGCGCGGGCGATACCGAAGTCGATGAGCCGGGGACCGTCGAGGGTCAGCAGGACGTTGGAGGGCTTCACGTCACGGTGCACGAGCCCGAGCCCGTGCACCGCCGCCAGCGCCTCGGCGAGCCCCGCGCCCATGGGCCGCAGGGTCTCCTCGCTCAGCGGCCCGTGCTCGGCCACGGCGTCGCTGAGGCTGGGCCCGGCGACGTACCCGGTGGCGACCCACGGCACGTCGTCGTCGGGACCGGCGTCGAGCACCGGCGCGGTCCACGCGCCGCCGACGCGGCGCGCGGCCTCGACCTCGCGGCGGAACCGGGTGCGGAACTCGTCGTCGTGCGCGAAGTGCGGGTGGACGACCTTGACGGCCACGGTGGCGCCGCCCGGGCTGCGGCCCAGGAAGACCCGGCCCATGCCGCCGGAGCCGAGCCTGCCGAGCACCCGGTACGGCCCGACGGCCTCGGGATCACCGCTCTGAACTGGCTGCATGGACTCCCCCCGGACCCGCCTCGCCTGCGGTTCTCTCGTACGCCCCCTGGAGCGAACCCCAGCTTAGGCGGACCCGGCCGGGGACGGCCCTGCCGCCGGCAGCAGCCGCACCCGCGCCTCGTCCGGGAAGCCGGCCCGGCGGGCGAACTCGTCGATGCCCTCCAACTGCCGGTCGCCCAGCCTGAAGTCCAGGGTGCGGAAGTACCGTTCGAGCAGCGGCGGGTCGAACGACTCCCACCGCGCCGCCTGCTCCGCGACCTTGTCGACCTCCGCCAGCGACAGGTCGCGGGAGTCGAGGAACGCGCGGTGCACGTTCGCCACCAGCTCGGGCTCGCGCGCCAGGAAGTCGCGGCGTACGGCCCACACGGCGAAGACGAACGGCAGCCCGGTCCACTCCTTCCACATCTGCCCGAGGTCGTGGACGTGCAGCCCCAGCCGCGGGGCGTCGTGCAGCGAGGCGCGCAGGGCGGCGTCCCCGATGAGCACGCCGGCCTGCGCCTCGCGCATCATCAGGGAGAGATCGGGCGGGCACGAGTAGTAGTCGGGCGCGATGGCGTACTGCTCGTCGATCAGGAGCTCGGCCAGGCGCACGGAGGTGCGGGAGGTGGAACCGAGCGCCACGCGCTCCCGGTCCAGATCCGCCAGCGGCCGCTGCGAGACGATCACGCAGGACATCACGGGTCCGTCGCAGCCGACGGCGATGTCGGACAGGGCGACGAGGTCGTCGGCGTGTCGCAGGTACTCCACGAGGGTGACGGGGGCGATGTCCAGCTCCCCGTCGATGAGCTGCTCGCTGAGCCGTTCCGGGGTGTCCTTCGAAAGCTCCAGGTCGAGCAGGCTGCCCGTACGGGCGAGGCCCCAGTAGAGGGGAACGCAGTTCAGGAACTGGATGTGGCCGACTCGTGGCCGGCGCCTAGCTCCCGCGTCAGGAGGTGGTGCTGTCACGGGTCCGAGGCTAGACCCAGCCCTTACCGCACGCGGGTGCGGGGGCTCACCGGAGCGTGATCCTTTCCCTACCGGGGCGGGCTCGCGCGTGCTAGGCTCAAGCGCAAGTTGCAGTTTGGTTTCCTTGCAGTACCGTGCCTGCGGAGATTCTGACGCCGCGGGCATGTGTCGTTTTCAGGCTTCTTCGAGGCTCTGGGGCAGGGCGACCCTTTGGCCCAAGGAGGGCTCATGGCTACCGGAACCGTCAAGTGGTTCAACGCTGAAAAGGGCTTCGGCTTCATCGCCCAGGACGGCGGCGGTCCCGATGTCTTCGTCCACTACACCGCTATCAACGCCCAAGGCTTCCGCTCGCTCGAGGAGAACCAGCAGGTGACCTTCGACGTGCAGCAGGGCCCGAAGGGTCCGCAGGCGGCGAACGTCTCCCCGTCGTGACGCACGCCCCAGGCTGACCTGAGGAACCCCCGCCCTCCCGGCGGGGGTTCTCTCATGTCCGGGTGCCGGCGGGGGCGGATACGGTGGCGCCGTATGAGCGACGCGGAGACGGGCACCGGGCCCGGGCACGAGACGGGGGCGGACGCCGCCCACCCCGAGATCACCGCCGAGCTGATCCGCGACCTGCTGCGCGACCAGCACCCCGACCTCGCCGACCGCCCCCTCGGCCTCGCCGCCCGCGGCTGGGACAACCAGCTCTGGCGGCTCGGCGACGACCTCGCCGTACGGCTCCCGTGGGCGACGGAGTCCGCCGACGAACTGCTCCGCAAGGAGCACACCTGGCTCCCCGGCCTGGCCCCGCTCCTGCCGCTGCCCGTGCCCGTCCCGCAGCGCCTCGGCGAGCCCTCCGCGCGCTTCGGGCGCCCCTGGATCGTCACCACCTGGGTCCCCGGCACGCCCGCCGACCGCGCCCCGGTCACCCGCGGCCCGGCCGCGGCCGACGCCCTGGCGGCGTTCCTGACCGCGCTGCACCGGCCCGCCCCCGGTGGTGCCCCCGCCGGGCGGGGACGCGGCGGGCCGCTGACCGAGGCGACCGGGTGGTTCGAGCAGCAGCTCGCCGAGGCGGCCGGGCTGGGGCTCGTCGCCGACGCGGATGCCGTACGGGCCGTCTGGGACGACGCCGTCGCCGCCCCGGCATGGGCGGGACCGGCGCTGTGGCTGCACGGCGACCTGCACCCGGCGAACGTCCTCACCGCCGACGGCACCCTCTGCGGCGTCATCGACTTCGGCGACCTGTGCCGCGGCGACCCCGCCCTCGACCTCGCCTCCACGTGGATCCTGCTCCCCGACGAGGCCGCCGCAGACCGCTTCTACGCCGCGTACGGGCCGTCCGTCGACGCGGCGACGCTGCGCCGCGCCCGCGGCATAGCGGTGGTGCGGGCGCTGGCCGGGCTGCTCATCGGAGAGGCGGGCGTACAGGGCCGGGCGGGCGGCAAGGCGACGTGGGGCCCGCCGGCGAAGGCGTCGCTGCGCCGGCTGCTGGCGGCAGCGGAACGGCGGTAGCACGCCGGGCCGCTGCGTGGCGGGCTCCCGGGCCGGCGGCACCCGGAGCGCGCGGTGCCGGCCCGCGCGCCGGCACCCGGCCCGTACCCGCTCCCGTTCCCCGGGGGCGGGCGGGCGCCCGCCCCCGGTCAGTCCTCGGCCGTGTACAGCTCGTCGATGACCTGCCCGAAGTCCCGTACGATCGCCGACCGCCTCAGCTTCATCGACGGCGTCAGGTACCCGCCTTCCTCCGTGAAGTCCGCCGACAGCAGCGCGAACCGGCGTATCGACTCCGCGCGCGAGACCAGCTCGTTCGCCGAGTCCACCGCCCGCTGCAGATCCGCGCGGAGCAGCGGGTCGCGCACGAGGTCCGGCGCCGGTACGTACTCGCGCTTGCGCATCATCCGCCAGTGCTGCAGCCCCTCGGGGTCGAGGGTGAGGAGGGCCGCGACGTACGGGCGGTTGTCGCCGACGACCAGGCACTGGCTGATCAGCGGGTGCGCCCGGAGCCGGTCCTCCAGGGGCGCGGGCGCGAGGTTCTTGCCGGAGGCCGTGACGATGAGGTCCTTCTTGCGGCCGGTGATCGTCAGGTAGCCGTCGGCGTCCAGCTCGCCGATGTCGCCGGTGGCGAACCAGCCGTCGTCGGTGTCGAGCCGGGTGACGCCGGCCTCGGCGTCCCAGTAGCCGGAGAAGAGGTTCCCGCCGCGCACCAGCACCTCGCCGTCGTGCGCGATGCGAATCCCGGTGCCCGGCAGCGGCCAGCCGACGGTGCCGAAACGGGGCTTCAGCGGCGGGGTGACGGTGGTGGCGGCGGTGGTCTCGGTGAGCCCGTACCCCTCGAAGACCTTGACGTCGGCGCCCGCGTAGAAGGCGGCGAGGCGGCGGCCGAGCGGGGAGCCGCCGCAGATCGCGTACTTGACGCGACCGCCGAGGGCGGCCCGGATGCGGCGGTAGACGAGCGCGTCGTACAGCTTGCGCAGGGCGCGCAGCCCGGCCCCGGGGCCCGGCCCCTCGCCGTGCAGCTCGGCCTCCAGGGCCTCGGCGTAGCGGACGGCGACCTTCGCGGCGCGGTCGAAGGAGGCGGCGCGGCCGATGCCTTCGGCGGTGGCGCGGCCGGTGTTGTAGACCTTTTCGAGGACGTAGGGGATGCCGACGAAGAACGTCGGGCGAAAGCCGGCGAGGTCGCGCAGCAGGTCCTCGGTCTTGATGCTGGGCGCGTGCCCGAGTTTGACGCGGGCGCGGAGGCAGCCGATCGCGGTCATACGGCCGAGGACGTGGGAGAGGGGAAGGAAGAGGAGGGTGGACGGGGGGTCTTCGATGACGGCGGTGAAGAGGGGATAGAGCAGCTCGATGGCGTTGTCGACCTCGGCGAGGAAGTTGCCGTGGGTGAGGACGCAGCCCTTGGGCAGGCCGGTGGTGCCCGAGGTGTAGATGACGGTGGCGACGCTGCCGGGGCCCAGGCCGGCGCGGCGCTGGCGCACGAGGGTGTCGGGGACGTCCCGGCCGGCGGCGGCGAGCTGGCCGAGGATGCCGGTGTCGAGCTGCCAGAGGTGGGCGAGGTGCGGCAGGTCCTGGCGCCGGCCGCTGATCAGCCGGGCCTGGTCGACGCTCTCGACCGCGCAGGCGATCGAGCCGGAGTCGTGCAGGATGTGGCGGGCCTGGATGGCGGAGGACGTGGGGTAGACGGGCACGGTGATCAGGCCCGCGGCCCAGGCGGCGAAGTCCAGCAGCGTCCACTCGTACGTCGTACGCGACATGATCGCGATCCGGTCGCCGGGGCGCAGCCCATGGACGATGAGGCCCTTGGCGACGGCGAGGACGTGCTCGGCGAACTCGGCGGCGGTGACGTCTTCCCAGGTCCCGTCGGCACGCGGGCGGGCGAGCACGGGGTCGCCGGGGGCGTGAGCGGCGTTGTCGAAGGGAATGTCGGCGAGGGAGCCCTGCCGGGCCTGCGGTGCGGCGGGCGGTACGACCGCCTCACGGACTCCGTGGGCGTCGGCGCGGACGGTGGGCGGCAGCAGCGCGGGGACGACGGTGCCGGGGCGGAGCCTGGAGTTGATCTCCTTCAGGTACTGCGACTGGGGAGGGGGCGGGGGGTGCTGCTGCGGTGGTGCGGAATGCGTCATGGGGGACTCCGTGACGTTCGCGTCGGCTTCGTACGACTCGCCGGGCGGCAACGGACGCCGCATTCTCGCGAACGCCGGGCCACCCCGCCAGAGGACGCCGCACCCGACGACCCCGGTTCCGCTTGCGCCGTCGGGGTCTGTGTCGGTGTCCGGGTCGGGGTCTGTGCCGGTGTCCGGGTCGGCGTCTGTGCCGGCCCCGCCGTCAGCGGACCACGGTGAAGGCCCGCTGCCACTCACCCGGCTCCGCGGGCCCCCCGCGCAGGGCACCGACGGCGACGGCGACGAGGGCGGAGCCGACGAAGGTCCCCATCAGGATCAGCGCGACCCCGACGGCGAAGAGCCCGCTCGCGTCGTCCGACCAGTCGTAGTACGAGGCGAAGGTCATCCCGGTGGTGGACCCGAGCACGGCGGGCACGAAGTGCCGTACGTACGCGACGACGACCACGGCGACCAGCAGCGTCAGCACCAACCCGCCGACCTGCCACGCCTCGTACGGCGAGTCGTCATACCCGGTCTCGTCGCGCCGCTGGTCCCACCCCAGCCACGCGGCCCAGGCCCCGGCGGCGGCGCCGGTCAGGAGAACGTACGAGAGGAGTCGGACCAGCAGAACCCGCAGCACACGAAGCATGCACCCCAGCTTCACGACCCCTCGCACCCCGCACCAGGGCGCACGTACTCACCCCCGCCTGAGTACGAACCCGGCCCCTCACTCCCCCACCGTCCGCCGGAATACCTGCCGCGAACCCCCCTCGGGCCCGTCCGGCGCCGCCTCGGCGGGCCTGAACCCCAGCCGCTCGTAGAAGACCCGCGCCCCGCCGGCGACGGCCCCCGGGTGATCGGCCCCGAACGTCACCACCTCCAGACACCCGGCCCCCCGCCCCCGTACGAACCGCCGCTCCGCCTCCGCCATGAGCGCCTGCCCGACGCCCTGCCCCCGCGCCCCCGCGGACACCACCAGCCAGTGCACCCGGAAAACGGGCGCCTCACCCCCGAACAGCAACCCCCCGACCACCCCGCCCCCGGTGACGGCGACGAGCGCGACCCCCCGCCGGATGTGCCCCAGCACGGCATCGTGGAACCCGGGCTCCTCGACCATGGGTCCGAACCACTGCTCAACCCCGGCCGCAAGCCCGAGAAAACCGGAGAAGTCCCGCTCCTGCGCCAGTCTGACGATCACCGCCGCACTCTGCCAGAACCCACCCGCACCACGTCCGGCGGCGGCGAAGCGCGAAGCGGTACTCACGGCGGGTGGACGCTCCAAACTGCCTGCCTCTACGCTGAGTTGACGTTGACGGGTGGCTCGGGAGGCTGGGTGAACCCGGGAAGAATCACTCCTCCGTCACGCATGCGGCCACCGGGCGGGGACGGGCAACTCCATGGCTGACCAGCGGGACGTCATCGCCGAAGTCCGGCGCCGGGTCTTGACGTACAACTGGCTCGTGCTCGTCGTCGGAGCGATCATCTTGTTCTTCTCGGCGAACCGCTCCGACGGCGAGATGCTCACCACCTCACTTGAGGTGGTCGGCACCGCGCTGGCATCGGCGGCGATCGTGAGCTTCATCTTCGGACAGATCACGATCCGCGACACGACGCTCCAGGTGAGACAAGCCGTCGATGACGCACTGCGGGAAGTCCTGGAGCCGGTTCGGGAGAATCTGTTCGCCGGCGCCCTGGCCCGCTACAGATGGGACTGCCACCTGGACGGGCTCCGCCCGGACGGATTTGCCGTGCAGGCGATGCGCGTTTCCTACCAGACCACCAATCTCCCCAAAGAGCTGCGGCTGATCTGCGTCTCCTCGCTCACGGACGAACCCTTCAGCGCATTCACCGATGACCCCAGATACATCTTCCGGTGGCAGGTCGACGCAGGGCTGAACCCGTCGGATCCCCGGTGCTTCCGTATCGACTGCCTGAAGGTCGACGGAGAGGAGCTCCCGTTGGCAGCTCCCCGCCAGACGGTCATCAGGGAATCTCCGGCCGTTGAGTACAGGTTTCCGTTGCTCGATTCCCAACGCCACCACGGAACGCACTCCATCGAGTTCTACGTGGCAGCCCAGAAATACCTGGGCACCGACCGGGAAATCCGCGTTCAAGCCTATACGTTCAGATCCATCCTCGATGCCGAGTACCGCCTCACCGTGGGCGCCGGCATCGGATCCGAGATCATCAATACCCAGACCGCCGGCATCAGCCGCATCGGGGCAGGCGGCCTGACACAGCACGGCCGCACCCACCCCGCAACCTTCCGCCAGGCCGCCGCCTACGCCATCTTCACGACACCGCTCCAGTCGGGCAGCAGTGTGGTCTTCACCATCGACCGGGGAAACCCCCGCACCTCGCCGTAAACACAGACGCCTCCACGCCGCGGCCCGGGCGTCGCGTTGGGTGCGGCTGCGGCGACCACGAGCGCGTGACGCCGCCGCCGTCGCCGAGAGCCGGGATAGGTCGGCGCGCTCACCTAGGGGCGTCACGGCCGGCGTGCGCCGAGGCTCTTCTGCGAACTCCGAGCCGGGTAGCTTGGGTTACCCGTGACGAGGAGATCGGATCATGACAGGAAGCTCCGAGGACGTCACTACTCGTGTGCAGGCCGCTGCTGCGCGTACCTCGACGGCCGGTTCGGCGCGGTTGTCGTATGGGTTGCATCTCGGTGGGCCAACACTCGAGGAGCGGGAGCAACTCGGTGAGGGCGTGGTCGATTTCACGGCCCGCGTGGCGCAGGTGTCCCAGTTGCTCTTACCCCCGCATGTCCTGGATGACCTGCAGAACGCGCCAGAGTCACTCACCAGACCGCACGAGATGCTCTACGACGGAGCGACCGAGTTGATACGTGCGGGTGATTCATGGTTCGCCTCCCCCGACGGTCACCGGGACGGCCCACGCGGCCACCACAATCCGCTCTGGCCACTGGATGCCCTGTTCGGTGCCGGTGAAGACATCATCGAGGCCGGTACGGACACCATCCGTGACGCCCTCACCACTCACTATCGGCTCACCATCGATATCGCGGCGGCGGACGAACTCCTGCCGGCGGGGATAGGAGTACCGGAAGGGCCACTCCGTCACCTGCGCGAGCTGCCGGCAGAGGTGTGGCTCGACGACGCGGGCCTGGCGCGCCGGATCGCGATCCAGAACGCCGCCGCCAATCGTCAGATCTGGAGGGTCACCGACTTTTGGGACTTCGGCGTCACGGTGGCGATCACCCCTCCCGACGCCGACCAGATCACGACCGCAGACGCAACCGAACTGCAGCGGATCCTCATGGGAGGAAGCTAGCCCTCACCATGTGAACAGACCGCGGTCACCCTCTTCGATCAGATGCCAGAAGGTGACCGGGGAGGCCATCGATCGAGAGCGGCTGTTCCAGGCCGCCACCAGCTCTTCTTGTCACGCGCGAGGGCCGGCGCCTGCCTGCGGGGCGACCAACCCCACGCGCACCGCGCACGACGCCTGCCGTACCCACGAACTGCGGGGCCGGCGGCGGTGCATAAGCGGACGCCCGCGCCGCGGTCGCGGGGTGCGGGCAGACCGGCTCGCCGCCGTCGCGGCGGCCGAAGGCATCTCCCTGCGCGCCTACTTGGCCCGCCTCGCCGAGAGCCTGCTCACCCCGGCCGAGCGCGCCGAACGGGCGGAGAAGGCCCGCGAGGCGCTCAAGGCACGGAACGGATACGCGCCCACCGCGGCCGGGCAGCAGAGCCTCGACAGCGAGCTGGACCGGCGCCTGGACCAGGTAACCGGTTCGTGACCGACCTGCACATCGTTCTGGAAGACACCGCGATAACAGCGGCCGGACAGGGCAACGTCCTCGCCTCCAGCCCTGCCGCACGATCGCGGCCAGAGGTCATGACCACGTGGAGGTCTACAGCACCGGCCGAGGCAGCAGAAGGGCACAACAGATCGACTCGACAGAGATTGTTTTAGTCGGCGCGGAGCTCGTCTGACGACCTCGCCAAGTCTTCAAACCGTCACAGGTCGGTTACCGAACTTCCTGCCCGCAACTATCGGGCTTCCCGCAGGGGCTTCTCCAACCTACCGTGATGTGCACAGGGCACCCAGCTTGGAGGTGAGGTCGTGGCCATCGTTGAGATCGCGGTAGCGCTCATCACGTCCGGCCCTGCTTACGCCATTACCTGGTGGACCATTCACAAGGAGCGGCGGGGCCGGGAAGCGACGACAAGCTCATCGTGCACCACTTGCACCTGGTGCGGAGGGCACGAAAACCCTCCGGACCAGGACGTGCAGGCCCGGCTGAGGACATGGGCCCTGGCAACTTGATCCGCTCGGTCTGGCCCGTGACGAAAAAGGGAATGGCCCGTGATCCTTTCGGATCGCGGGCCTTTTCCATGCCTCATCAAGGACGGACAGACGTCCAGGGCAGTCAATCGCGAGGGGACGTGAGATGACCGAGGCTTTATCACCTGGGCGACGACGAAGAGGCCGCCGAGCACCACGCCGGAACGTGCGACGCGGCCGAGACACAACCTGGGCGTAGGCCAGGCGAACCAGGGCGTTCTCGCCGAAGCGGATCAACTCCGCGCCTGTGCCGGTCAGGCCGGCGGACCGGCACACGGCAGCCCTCACCTGTGCCGCCCGTGGCGACGTGACCCCCTCCTCCGATGCCCGAGTGGCGTCTGGCCCCATGCGGGTATCAGGCCCCCCGGTCGCGCGCGATCAGCCGACACGCCCCTCCGGGGCGACCAACCCCACGCGCACCGCGCACGACACCGGCCGTGCCCAGGAGCCGCAGGGGGACGCGGGTGCACACGCGGACGCCCGCGCCCCGCGGGTGCGGGGGGCGGGCGTCCGCGTGGTGTGCGGCGGTCAGGCCGCTGTGGTGACCGGGGTCTTCTGGAGGGTGGGGGGTGTCGGGTCGGGGTCGTTGATGTCGAAGCTGGTGGCGTTGTCGTACATGCCGCGGTCCAGGATCTTCTCCTGTGACGCGACCAGCACCCGGGATCACGGCCTGGCCTGCAACGTTCGTGGGTGTCCAGTATCAGCAGCCCGTCCGGGAGTCGATCGGGCAAGGCCTCGATTAGGGAGGTGTTCGGCCCGGGTGTCCTGATCGGGCCGTGCCCGTTCCGTTCAGCGCCGCCAATGCCCGTCCCGACAGGTGTACGTTCGGCCATTCGCACGGCCGACCGCACCAGGAGTACCACAGAATCCGCCAGGGTGTACTTCCCCCACGTTCATATCCCCGTTGTCGCCGTTGTCCACATCGCTGCCTGTGCTGCCGCCGATCGCATCACTGACGTCATCGATGGGCAGCGGCTCCGGATCCTGTTCCGCCTCACGTTCCACCGCAGAGATCCGTACCCGGTAGCCACGGCCGTCGGTCTCGATCTCGCCCCAGCCCACAAGCTGCGCGCTCGTTTGCTCTTCTGCCCCCGGCTCCAGCATGCTCGCAGACGCTTCACCCGTCTTGATCACACCGTTTGAGGAGTCGAGGAGATGCACCGTCACTTCGTAGTCTGCTGCATTCTCGCCCTTGTTACGGATGAACACCGGCACCTGGGCCTCGTCTAACTTGCCGTTGCTCTCGAACCGGCACGTCAGCTTCCCCAGCGTGACATGCTCAACCGGGCCGGAAACCTCCGGCGCCGCCGGCGGTTCTCCGGACCCGTTGCACCGTGGCGGCTTACTCGTCGACGGTTCTGGGTCATGCGTCGCGGCAGGCGACGCGGGCGCAGGCGTGGGCCGGGCCGCGGCCGGGCCCGACTCCTCCGGCTCGGTCAGATTGCCGATGATGATCAGCGCAACGACGCCCACGACAATCCCGATCTTCGCCTTCAGTGACCGTCGAAGCCACCATCCGACCAAGCGACGCCACCAACTACCACCATTGCTGGGCTGGGACATACTTCGTTCCCCTCCAGTCCGGCACAAATAGTGCTATCTCGACATAACTCGCCGCATATTAGCCGAAATCAACACTGTGCGGAGCGGAACGGTCACTCCAAGTGCCCCAGGGAACAACAGATTCGCGGGCGCGCGACAGCGAGACGAATGCCCGCATCCCAGCCAGATGGGCATGCGGGCCTTGGTGCCATGTGGAGCAGGATCAGGCTACCTTCACCTGTCCCGTCAAACACGACTTCAGCCACAGCGAGGCGCGACGAGCCTCACGAGGGCGCACACGCGCAGACGCCCGCCCCCAAGGGCGGGCGTCTGGCCTGCGAGGAGCGTCAGACGGCGGCTGTGACCGGGACCTTCCGGTCGTCGGAGTCGAGCGAGTCCAGCGAGTCGATGTCAACGTCGTTGATGTCGAAGCTCGTTGCCGAGTTGTACTTGTCGCGGTCGAGGATTCCCTCCTGCGCGGCGACTATCAACGTGCATACTGATTGTCCAGCAACGTTCGTGGCCGTGCGGACCATGTCGAGGATCGGGTCGATCGCCAGCAGCAGGCCCACGCCCTCCAGGGGGAGGCCCAGGGTGGAGAGGGTCAGGGTGGTCATGATCGTGGCGCCCGTGAGGCCCGCGGTGGCGGCGGAGCCGATGACGGAGACGAAGGCGATCAGGATGTAGTCCTGGATGCCCAGGCTGACGTCGAAGATCTCGGCGATGAAGATGGCCGCCAGGGCCGGGTAGATCGCGGCGCAGCCGTCCATCTTCGTCGTCGCCCCGAAGGGGACCGCGAAGGAGGTGTACTCCTGCGGGACGCCGAGGCGCTCGGTGACCTTCTTGGTGACCGGCATGGTGCCGACCGAGGAGCGGGAGACGAAGGCGAGCTGGATCGCGGGCCAGGCGCCGCGGAAGAACTGCAGGGGGTTGACCTTGGCGACCGTGGCCAGCAGGAGCGGGTAGACGCCGAAGAGGACCAGGGCGCAGCCGATGTAGACGTCGGCGGTGAAGGTCGCGTACTTGCTGATCAGGTTCCAGCCGTAGTCGGCGATCGCGAAGCCGATGAGGCCCACGGTGCCGAGAGGGGCGAGGCGGATGACCCACCACAGGGCCTTCTGCAGCAGCTCCAGAATCGTTTCGCTGAGCGCGATGACCGGCTGGGCCTTTTCGCCGAGCTTCAGCGCGGCGATGCCCAGGGCGGCGGCCATGAAGACGATCTGCAGCACGTTCAGTTCGGTGAAGGGGGTGATGATGTCGGTCGGGATGATTCCGGTGAGGAAGTCGATCCACGAGCCGCTGTCCTCGGGGGCCGCGCCGTCCTTGGGGGACAGGTCCGTGCCGGCGCCGGGGTTGGTGATCAGGCCGATGGCCAGGCCGATGGCGACCGCGATCAGGGAGGTGGCGAAGAACCACAGCAGGGTACGGGTCGCGAGGCGGGCGGCGTTGTTGACGTTCCGCAGGTTGGTGATCGACACCAGGATGGCGAAGAACACCAGCGGGGCGACCGCCAGCTTGAGCAGTTGGACGAAGATGGTGCCGATCTGGTCCAGGGTGTCCTTCAGCCAGGCGACGTCGCCGGTGCGGGCGGCCCAGCCGAGGAGCACACCGAGGACGAGGCCGGCGAGGATCTGGGCCCAGAAGGGCACCGTGGGTATCCGGAAGCCGCTGCGCGGCTGCGCGGTGGGGGCGGGGGTGGATGTGGACACGGGCGTCTCCGTGACTGGGCGCGTCCGGCCTCGTCCGCACGGGGGCGGGGCGGGGGAAAGCGGGCGCGCGGCTGCTACTTGGGGAATGTGGTGCGTGAACCGGTCAGAGCGCGGGGACTAGCTGCCCTGACATGCCGCGGACAGGCAGCGGCACAGATCGACGTGCAGGCGCGCCACGAGCAGGGGGCTCGTGGGCATGCGAAGCGCAGCCACCGTCGTCGTCATGACGAGAAGACTAACACTCCGACTTTGGCATTCCCATAGTGCGGCTTTGGTGAGAGCCGTCACGCTCTACGCGGTGCCGCGTGCCTCGTCGTCCGCCTCGTCCTCGCGGCTGCGGTTCGCCGCCAGCCGCTCCTTCGACTTCTGCACCCGGTCCACGATCTGCTCCGACATCTCCTCCCGCTGCCTGCGCAGCAGGACCAGGCTCAGCGGCGCGGAGACGATGAGCGCCAGCAGCATGACCCACAGGTAGTTCGAGTCGCCCAGACCTGCCGGGAGCGCGCCGATCCGGACCAGGACGGCCAGGATCACGAACGAGGCGGCGAAGACGCCGAGGCGCATGGCGGTGTAGCGGACGGCGGGGTTCGGCTTGGGGGTCACGGCTGACAACTTCTCTCTGCTCTCTGCTCCGTCGGTCGGGGTGGTACGGCGTGCGGGGTGGTACGGCGTGCGGGGTGGTACGGCGTGCGGGGTGGTACGGCGTGCACGCGTGCGGTGCATGTGCGCGCGGCTCGTCTCAAGTATGCAGCGGCAGCCACATGGTGATGTCGTCGCGGTAGTCGTCGTCACCGACGCGTATCGCGTCGGGCACCCGGCCGACTTCCTTGTAGCCGCAGGAGGCGTAGAACGTGTCGGCCCCCGTCCCGCCCCGGCACGTCAGCCGGATCCCCCGCATCCCCGGAAGCGCGCGTACCGCCTCCGCCGCGGTGGCCATGAGCCGGCGGCCCTCGCCCGCGCCCTGGCGGTCCGGGTGGACCATGACGGTGTAGAGCCAGCACCAGTGCCGCATCAGGCGGTGCGTGTTGAGCGTCAGGAACGCGGTGGCGGCCGGGCGTCCCGCGGTGTCGAAGCCGACGATCAGGTGGGTGCGGCCCTCCGCCATGGCCGCGAGGTGATTGAGCAGCTCCGGCCGGATGTCGGCGGCCGTCACCGGGGGGACGAAGCCCACGGCGCCGCCCGCGTTGCTGACGTCGGCCCAGAGCGTGCAGATGCCGTCCCGCAGGGCAGGGGTGAGCGCCGGGTCCAGCTCGTAGCGCAAGGTCATGGCGTCCTCAGAAGCGCATCGGCTGCGGCGTCTCGCGCCGCTCCGGGTCCGGGCCGTCGTGCTCGCGGACCGCGGTGTAGTTCTCGTCGCGCTCGACCGGGCGCAGGCCCGCGTCCTGGATCAGCTCGACGAGTTCACCGGCCGGGAGCGTCTCCCCGGCGCCCGGCGCCGGGGCGAAGTCGTCCGCGCCGTGCTGCAGAGCGAGCTGCGCCGTCTGCGTGCCGTACGCGGTCCACGCGGCCCGTAGGTGCGGCACGTTGTCCAGCAGCAGCCGCGCCACCGCGAACGTCTTCAGCGTCTCCGCGCCCGTGACGGGCCCCGTCGCCAGCGGCACGGCGGCCAGCAGGCCGGCGCCGGCGTCCTGGCGGTCGCGGAGGGCCAGGAGCGCCTCGACGGTCCGCTCCGCGGGCCCCTCGCCGTACGTCACCGTCGCCACCGCTGCGGAGGGGGCCGCGGACGTCGCGAAGTACCCGCGCTCCCCGTGCCGCCCCGTCCGCGCCTCGTGCGCGAGCCCGCCCAGCCAGGCCAGGTCACCGCTCCCGTACAGCGCGACACCGTCCTCGCGGCTCAGCCGCGCGCCTCCGCGCGCCTTCTCCGCCAGCTCGCGCCTGAGCTCTGCGTCCACGCGCCGCCTCCCAGCCTGCCCGTAAGTCACGTTCCTGCGCATCTGCGCGCATCCGAGCCTACGCGGCCTACTCCTCGGCGATCTCCCCCACCCTGCTCTCCCACATCGTGGAGAGCACCACCGTCGTCGCCGTGTGCGAGACGCCCTTGATGCTCGACAGCCGCCTGACCGTCTTCCCCAGCCCGTCCACGTCCGGCGCCCGCACCTTGAGCATGAACGAGTCCGCCCCGGCGATGAAGAAGCAGTCCTCGATCTCCGGCAGGTCCCGCAGCCGGTCCGCGACGTCGTCGTGGTCCACGGCCTCGGCGAGCGAGATCCCGATGAGCGCGGTGACGCCCCGGCCCAGCAGGGCGGCGTCGACCGTGGCGCGGTAGCCGGTGATCACCCCGGCGGATTCCAGGCGGTTGATCCGGTCCGTGACGCTCGGTCCGGAGAGCCCCACGAGCCGGCCCAGCTCCGCGTACGAGGCCCGGCCGTTCTCCCGCAGGGCCTGGATGAGCTGTCTGTCGACGGCGTCCATGTGCGATCTCAAGCCTTCCGTGCTGCTGTGCCGGCTGTACCAGCGTTGTCGGCTGTGTCAGCGGGAGCGCCCCAGCTCCCCTTCCCATCTGCGATAGAGCTTGTGCGCCACGCCCGCGGAGTCGAGGGCGCGGCCGGCGACGAAGTCCACGAGGTCCTGGATGCCGGTCGCCCCCGCGTAGAAGGCGGGCGCGGCCGGGAGCACCACGGCGCCGGCCTCGTCCAGGGCGACCATCTGCCGCAGCGTCGGCCCGGGCAGCGGCGTCTCCCGTACGACGACGACCAGCGGCCGGCCCTCCTTCAGCGTCACGCTCGCCGTGCGCTGCAGCAGGTCCTTGGAGAGCCCGAGCGCGATACCGGCGACCGCGGCGGTCGACGCCGGCACGACGATCATGCCCTGGGCGGGGTACGAACCGGAGGACGGCCCGGCGGCCAGATCCCCGGCCGGCCAGTGCCGTACGTCTCCCAGGTCCCCGGGCGGGTCGAAGGCGTCCGGCCGGCCGTCGGCGCCGGCGGCGAGCCAGCGCCGCAGGTCGTCGCGCCAGTGCGCGTCGCGGAACGGGCCCCCCGTCTCGTCCAGCACCGTCAGCCGCGCGGCCCGGCTGACGACGAGGTCGACGGCCTCCCCGGCCGCCAGCAGCGCGCGCAGCACGGCGGCGGCGTACGGGGTGCCGGAGGCGCCGGAGACGCCGACGACCCAGGGCCGGCGCGGGCCCCGGCCGGGCCGGTCGGCGTGCGGCTCCTCGTACGGCTGCCCGTGCGGGTCCTCGTACGGCGTCTGGTGCGGCGGCTCCACGCGGCGAGCCTATCCGGCGCCGGGAACCGCGGCGCAGGCCGCCTGCGTTTCCCCCAGGAAGGACACACTGGTCCGAAGGGGGCTCGGGTGATGTACGAACCTTACGGACGCGGCACCCCCGCCGCGCATCCGGCACGGGCGGCGCGGCCGGCGCGGACGCCGCGCGGGCGCATCTACGTGAAGCGGGCCGCGCTGGTGATGCTCGCCTGGGTGGCCCTGCTGTGGGTGCTGGAGGCGGTCGACCAGGCCGGCGACAACAAGCTGGACACGTACGCGATCACGCCGCGCGAGTTCGGCGAGCTGCGGGACGTGATCCCCGCGTCGTTCATGCACTTCGGCTGGGACCACCTGTCGGCGAACACGGGGCCGCTGCTGGTGCTGGGCTTCATAGCGGCGGTGCGCGGGATCGGGCGGTTCGCGGGCGTGGTCGCGCTGATCATGCTGGTGAGCGGGCTCGGGGTGTGGCTGATCGCGCCCGCGGGGTCGTTCACGGCGGGGGCGTCCGGTGTCGTCTTCGGTCTCTTCGGCTACGTGGTGGTGCGCGGCTTCGTCGACCGGCGGATATCCGACGTGCTGGTCGGCATCGTGGTCGCCCTGGTGTACGGCTCGATGCTGTGGGGCGTGCTGCCGACGGACGACGTGGTGGCGCAGTCGATCTCCTGGCAGGGCCACCTCTTCGGCCTCCTGGGCGGCGTGCTGGCGGCGTTCTACTTCAGCGACCGCAGGCGGATGGCGCTCCGGGCGGGCTGAGGCGGGACCGGGCGGTCTCCCGGACCGGCGGCGGCAGGATGCCCGTGCTCGACCTCCAGGGTCACGACGGGCGGGTCACAGGCTCAGGTCGCGTACCAGGAGGTCCGCCGCGGCACAGCAGAAGAGCACGATGCCGATCACGCCGTTCAGCGTGAAGAACGCCCTGTTCAGCCGGCTCAGATCGGTCGGTCGCACGATGCTGTGCTCGTACACGAAGACCCCCGCCACCACCGCGAGGCCGACCCAGAACAGCGCGCCCGCGTCCGTCGCCAGGGCGTACCAGACGAACAGCCCCATCGTCACGACGTGCGCCGCCCGCGCCCCGTACAGCGCCCCCGCGATGCCGAAGCGGGCCGGGACCGAGCGGATGCCCTGGGCGCGGTCGGTGTCGACGTCCTGGCAGGCGTAGATCAGGTCGAAGCCGCCGATCCAGATCCCCACCGCCAGCCCCAGCAGCACGGCGGGCCACGACCACTCCCCCGTGACCGCCAGCCACGCGCCGATCGGGCCGATCGCCTGGGCCAGCCCGAGGATCGCGTGCGGGTACGTCGTGAACCTCTTGCCGTACGGGTAGACCACCATCGGCACCGCCGCGACCGGCGCGAGCACCAGGCACAGCGTGTTCAGCAGCGCCGCGGCGCCGAGGAAGATCGCCAGCGCGATCAGCGCGCCCGTCCACGCCGAGCGGACGGAGACGGCGCCGGTGACCAGCTCACGGTGGGCGGTGCGCGGGTTGCGGCCGTCGATCTCGCGGTCGATGATCCGGTTCGCGGCCATCGCGAAGGTCCGCAGCGCCACCATCGCGACGGTGACGAGCAGCAGCGTCCCCCACTCCACCGACCCGTCGCCGTCGACGAGCATGGCCGTCAGCGCGGCGATGTACGCGAAGGGCAGCGCGAAGATCGAGTGCTCGATCATCACCAGCCGCAGAAACGCCCGTACCCCGCTGCCCGAGCTGGCCGGTCCCGGCCCGACGACGCTCCCCGCGGCCGTCACAGGCCGTACTCCCGCCACCGCGCGTCGACCTTCGCCGCCGTGTCCGGATCGGAGACGACCATCTCCGGCCAGCCGCGCGTGTAGCCCTCCCCGGGCAGCTTCGCGGTGGCGTCGATACCCGCCTTGCCGCCCCAGAACTGCTGGTACGAGGCGTGGTCGAGATGGTCGACGGGGCCCTCGACGACGGACAGGTCGCGGCTGTAGTCGGTGTTGCCCAGCGCCCGCCAGGCGACCTCGTGCAGGTCGTGCACGTCGCAGTCGGCGTCGACCACGATGATCAGCTTGGTCAGCGACATCATGTGCGCCCCCCAGATCGCGGACATCACCTTCTGCGCGTGCTTCGGGTACTTCTTGTCGATCGAGACGATGGCGCAGTTGTGGAAGCCGCCCGCCTCCGGCAGGTGGTAGTCGACGATGTCCGGCACGATCACCTTCAGCAGCGGCAGGAAGAACCGCTCGGTGGCCCGGCCCAGCGGCCCGTCCTCGGTCGGCGGGCGGCCGACGACGATGGACTGCAGCAGCGGGCGGCGGCGCATCGTGACGGCGTCGATGGTCAGCGCGGGGAACGGCTCCTGCGGAGTGTAGAAGCCGGTGTGGTCGCCGAACGGGCCCTCGGGCAGCTCCTCGCCGGGCTCCAGCCAGCCTTCGAGCACCACCTCGGCGTGCGCGGGGACCTGGAGCGGCACGGTCGTGCAGTCGACCATCTCGACCCGCTTGCCGCCGATGAACCCGGCGAGCATGTACTCGTCCATGTCACCGGGCAGCGGCGCGGTCGCCGCGTACGTCACGGCCGGCGGGCAGCCGAAGGCGATGGCCACCGGCAGCTTCTCGCCGCGGCGGGCGGCGACCTGGTAGTGGTTGCGGCTGTCCTTGTGGATCTGCCAGTGCATGCCGATGGTGCGGCGGTCGTGGCGCTGGAGGCGGTAGAGGCCGAGGTTGCGGACGCCGGTCTCGGGGTCCTTGGTGTGGGTGAGGCCGAGGTTGTAGAAGGACCCGCCGTCCTGCGGCCAGGTGAAGAGCGCGGGGATCGTGTCGAGATCGACCTCGTCGCCGGTGAGCACGACCTCCTGGACGGGCCCGTCCTTCGCCTTGCGCGGCGGCACGTGCGCCATGGAGCCGAGCTTGCCGAACGCCTCGCGTACGCCCGTGAAGCCCTGCGGCAGTTCGGGCTTGAGCAGCCCGCCGATGCGCTCGCCGATCTCCGCGTACGAGCCGAGGCCGAGGGCCTTGAGGAGCCGGCGGTCGGTGCCGTAGACGTTCATCGCCAGCGGCATGGCGGAGCCCTTGACGTTCTCGAAGAGCAGCGCGGGACCGCCGGCCTTGTTCACGCGATCGGTGATCTCGCCGACTTCGAGGTACGGATCGACCTCCGCCTTGATGCGCTTGAGGTCGCCGTCGCGCTCCAGGGCCCGCAGCAGCGAGCGGAGATCGTCGTAAGCCATGCGCCCCAGTATCCGCCAGGCGCCGGGCGCGATCCGCGAAGGGGTGGGTGCGGGGCGCGGGACGGGGTACGGCGCGGGGTCCGGCGCGGGTGATGCTGCCGGGGTGGCTGCGCCACGGATTACCCTGGACGGACCGCGGGGTCCGTACGGGAGCCGCACCGAACCCGGCGCGGAGGACCGCCGCACGCCGCGCCGCCGCACGTCGAAGGGCCCGCACATGCTCAGGTATCTGCCGTTTCTCCTGGTCCTGGCGGTGTGGATCTATGCCTTCATCGACTGTCTGAACACCCCGGAGAAGGAAGTACGGAACCTGCCCAAGCTGGTCTGGGTGGCGATCATCGTGCTCTTCGGCTCGGTGCTGTTCGGCCCGCTGGCGTGGTTCCTCGGCGGACGGCCGCGCGGACGCCCGGTGATCGCCGGCGAAGGCCAGGGCGGAGGCGCGCGGCGGCCGGGACGGGGCCGGTGGGTGGCGCCCGACGACAACCCGGACTTCCTCCGCTCGCTGGAGGAGGACCGGCGCCAGGACGCGCGGCAGGAGAGCGAGCCGGAGAACGGGCCCGAGGGCGGCCCGGAGGGCGGTCCGGAGCAGGGCGACGAGGGCGGCCGGAAGCAGGGCGAAGAGGACCCGGAAGGACGCCAGGGACCCGACGAGGACCGGCGCTGAGACGCGCACCTGACGCGGAGACGCAGTGGGGGCCCGAGGCCGTAGCCCCGCGACATTCAGGGGGTGTGCCGCGTGCTTCGCTACCTGCCGGTCATCGTCCTCGTCGGCGTGGTGATCTACGCGTTGATCGACTGCGCGACCACGAAGAAGGAAGACGCCCAGCACCTCCCCAAGATCGCGTGGCTCGTCCTCATCGCCCTGTTCCCGCTGCTGGGTTCGATCGGCTGGCTGCTCGCGGGCCGCGACCGCCGCCGCCCGCCGGCCGCCGGCGGAGGCGGCGGGAGCATCGGCGGTGGGCGGCGCACGACCTGGGTGGCGCCGGACGACAACCCGGAGTTCCTGAAGAAACTGGGCGAGGAGAACGCGAAGGACGGGAACGGCGGGAACGCCGAGGGCGACGGTGACGACGAGGGCGACGCCGACGGCAGGCGGGACGGCGGGCCGGGCCGGAAGTGACGCCCGCTTTCCGGTACGCGCGATGAGCGCGTGAGGACGCGTACGGGCACCCGGCGCCGGGCTTGCCACCGGTACCCGGGTACGGGTTTACCGTCGAAGGTGTCCCCGCACGGGGGCGCGACGACGGGAGTGAGCGCCGTGAGTGACCTTGCCTGGGTGCCGCAGTCCTGCACGCTGCCCACCGCGGAGCGGCCGCTGCGGGCCGCCGAGTGGGACGCGCTGTTCGCCGAGCGGCGGGCCTCGCCGTCCCGGCCGGAGGCGTTGCGGCTGCGGGTGGTGCTGGCGGACGGCCCCGGGGTCGGGGAGCGGGTGCGGGAGCTGACGGAGCGGGAGAGCGGATGCTGCTCGTTCTTCACCTTCGCCACCGGGCGCGACGAGGACCGTCACGGCGGCCGGCTGTGGCTCGACATCACCGTGGACCCCGCGCACGCGGCGGTCCTTGACGCCCTCGCCGCCCGGATCGGCGCCGGGGCACAGCGGTGAACGGGGAACCGCCCGGGGGGCAGTTGCGCAGCGGACAAGTCGCCGCGGCGGCCGGCGTGAACGTCCAGACCCTGCGCTACTACGAGCGCCGCGGCCTGCTGCCCGCGCCCGCGCGCAGCAACGGCGGGCACCGGCTCTACGGCGAGGACGCCGTGACCGCGCTCCGCGTGATCAAGGCCGCCCAACGGCTCGGGTTCACCCTGGACGAGGCGGCGAAGCTGCTGGAGAGCGGCCGGTACCGCCACGGCAGGCCCGTCGCCGGGCTCGCGGACCGCGCCGCGGCCAAGCTCGCGGAGATCGACGCGAAGATCGCCGATCTGACCACGATCCGCACGACCCTCGCCACCGCCGTCGCGGCAGGCTGCGACGACCTCACCGCCTGCGCCTCCCACCCCCGCTGCCCGCTGCCGTTCACCGCCCTCGCCGAGGGCGGCTGACCTGCCCCGGCCCGGCGCGGGGAAGGGCCGACTCGCCGTCCTGGGCCGCCGGTCAGGCCATCAGCTCCCGGGCGGCGGGTTGTTCCATCGCCTTGTCCAGGTGGGCGATGACCGCCGGTACGTCGTCGCTCTCGGTGCTCCGGATCAGTTGCAGCGCGGGCTGGACGAGGCCGCCCGGGCGGGCGATCAGCCGGGCGAGCACGGCGGCGCGGACGTCGAGCCGCTCGATCGTGGCCGCACGCTCCTCCTCGTTCTGACCGGCGAGCAGGACGGCGTTGTGCCACGCCTCCTCCCGCGACTGGCGTACGGAGAAGTCGAGGATCTGCTCGTCCGTACGGGCGCCGACCTGGTCCAGCAGCGACAGCAGCGGCGACAGCACGCCGACCGAGTCCTGCACGGCCAGAACGACCCGGCCGAGGATGTCGTTGATCAGGAGGAAGTCCCGCCGGAGCGACTGGATGTCCTCGCCCGGGGAGCTCCGCGCGGCGGCGACCGCGAGGTCGAGGTTGATGTGCGCGTTCACCCCGAGGATCAGGTGCTGGACGATGATGGTGCGCTCGTCGTCCAGCAGCCCGAACGTCTCGCGCCAGCAGCGCGGCCCGCTCCGGTCGCGGCGCCAGGCGTCGTAGGCGTCGAAGTACCGGTTGCCGAAGAGCGTGTCGAAGCGGTCCATACGGGGCCCGTCGTCGAACTGCCCTTCGTGGATGGCCCTGCGCACCTCGACGGTGACCTGCCGGTACAACGCCGCGAAGTACCCGATCCGGTCGCCGTCCTGCTGGGCCTCCCGCACGATTGCGGCGAGGCCGTCCACCACCTCGTCGATGTTCTCCGCCATCACACCCGCCTCTCTCCCGAACCCCTCGTCCGACGGCCTCCGTCCTACCACCACCCGCCGGGGAGGGGCCCCGAAACACGGGTCCCGCGGCGGGCTTGGCGCAGGACCACGCGCGTGGGTGCCGTTCACGTCACCGCTTCTCGAACTCCCGCCGGACGTCTGCACGTTCGTGACGCGGTGTCGCGTACGCGGCGGCAGTCGCACCCCACTCCTGCGCCGGTGTGTGCGCAGACGAACCGCGACCGGAGCCGTACGAGCCGGCATTCGAGGCATGACAGCCGACGGCCGGCGGCCGCCCCCGGATCCTGCCTCCTCGACCCCGAGGAGACCGCTTCGCGCTGTTTCACCCGCGGCCGGGAATCCGGCGGGGCCGGCACGTCGGGCACGTCGGGTGGAGAACGAGGACGTCGGTGCACCGGGCACGGTGAGCCTCGTCGGCGGCCACGGCGTGGCGCTGGGCAGGAACGTCGCCTTCGGGCCCGGCGGTGACGGTGGCCGCGTTCACCCCCCGGGCGGGCCCGGCCTGCCGCTGTCCTTCCCGCGGCCGGAGGAAGGATAGTGGTGGCTGGCGATGCGTTCCTCCCGCTGCACGTTGACGAGGTGGAGGATGAGCGCGCCCAGCGCGATCGCGCCGAGGATGATGAGAACGGTGACGAGGGTCTCCATGAGGTTCACCCCTGCTCTGCGGAGGCCGGCGGCGGGGGCCGGCCCGTGTGCCGTACGCCGGGGCGCGGTACGTCCGCCTACGCACTCCCGGATCGCCCGTCGGGCTCTGTGAGCCGGTCTCCGGTCGCCGGCGGGGAAGAACGCTCGTGGCCATGAGGCCGACCTCGCTCCGGGCGGGCCGCGCCTCGGCCCGGGCTTCTGTGCGCCGAAAACCGCGCGGGCACGGAAGTCTGCGCACGAATTGTTTTCGGTTTCTTCAGTCTACTCCTCGCCCGCCGGTCACGCCGTCCGACGACGTCATGGGCCGCCGTGCTACGCTGAGTACAGTTGCAGTTGTGGTTCCCATGTACTTTGTGTGCGCCTGCTGGCTTTGACCTTCAGGCGCATTTCTGTTTTTTCGGTGCTTTCCGGACCTGGTAATCATCACGGCGACGCGGGATCGCGCACCGTGCGGATCTCCGGCACAGCCACCAAAAAGGAGAAAAACATGGCCACCGGCACTGTGAAGTGGTTCAACAGTGAAAAGGGCTTCGGCTTCATCGCCCAGGACGACGGCGGCGCCGACGTCTTCGCCCATCACTCCAACATCAACGCGCAGGGCTTCCGCGAGCTGACCGAGGGCCAGCGGGTGGAGTTCGACGCCACCCAGGGGCAGAAGGGCCTGCAGGCGGAGAACATCACCATCATCTGAACCCTGTTCCGAGGACGTGGCGCAAGTCACGAGCACGGGCCGGCGCCGCATGGCGCGGGCCCGTGCCCCGCGGCCGGAGCGCTCTGCGGACCGCGCCGCCGTTCGCCCATTCCCCGGCCCGTTCCTGCGGTCTCCGTGCGGCCCGTCGCCGCCGGGAACCCCTCGACACGCGCCGTGACGAGGAGGTTCCCATGAACCGCAGTACACGTACCCCCGACAACCCGGCCCGTCGCCGTTCGCGCGGCCAGACACCGCGCCGGCCGGCTCGCAGGAAACCGGCCGCCGCGCAGGGTGAGTTCGCCCTGCCGGTGAACGCCACTCCCGCACTCCCCCCGGCCGCGTCGTTCGCCGACCTGGACATGCCGCCCGTTCTGCTGACGACGCTCACCCACCAGGGTGTGAGCGTGCCGTTCCCGATCCAGGCGGCCACCCTCCCCGACTCGCTGGCCGGCCGGGACGTCCTCGGCCGCGGCCGTACCGGCTCGGGCAAGACCCTCGCCTTCGGCCTGGCCGTGCTGGCCCGTACCGCCGGCCGGCGCGCGACCTCCCGGCACCCGCTGGCGCTCGTCCTGGTGCCCACCCGCGAACTGGCCCAGCAGGTCACCGAGGCCCTCTCCCCCTACGCCAGGGCAGCGCATCTGCGGCTCGCCACGGTCGTCGGCGGCACGTCCCTGGCACGGCAGTCCGCCGCGCTGCGCGACGGCGCCGAGGTGGTCGTGGCCACCCCGGGACGGCTGCGGGATCTGATCGACCGCCGCGACTGCCACCTGGACCAGGTGCGCATCACGGTGCTCGACGAAGCCGACCAGATGGCCGACATGGGGTTCCTTCCCCAGGTCACCGCCCTGCTGCGGCAGGTGCGGGCAGACGGCCAGCGGATGCTGTTCTCGGCGACGCTGGACCACAACGTCGACCGGCTGGTGCGCACCTTCCTCACCGACCCGGTCGTCCACTCGGTCGACCCGTCGGCCGCCACCGTGACGACGATGGAGCACCACGTGCTGCACGTCGCGGACGGCGACAAGCGCACGGCCGCCACCCACATCGCCGCCCGCGACGGCCGTGTGCTGCTGTTCCTGCACACCAAGCGCGGCGCCGACCGGCTGACCCGGCACCTGCTGGCCAACGGCGTCAAGGCCGCCGCCCTGCACGGCGGCAAGACCCAGTCCCAGCGCACCCGCACCCTCGAACGGTTCAAGCGCGGAGACGTCACCGCACTGGTCGCCACCAACGTCGCCGCCCGCGGCATCCACATCGACGACCTCGACCTGGTCGTCAACGTCGACCCGCCCGCTGACCACAAGGACTACCTCCACCGCAGCGGACGCACGGCACGCGCCGGCGAGTCCGGCAGGGTGGTGACACTCGTCCTGCCCGACCAGCGCCGCGAGATGACCCGTCTGACCGCTACCGCCGGCATCACCGCACACACCACGCGGATCCAGCCCGGCGGCACGGAACTCGCCCGCATCACCGGCGCCCGCACCCCCTCAGGCGTCCCCGTCACCCTCGCCGCACCGGCCGTGACCCCCGCCACGCGCAAGAACCCCGGCAGCCGCGGCAACCGCCGCGGCGGCGTCCCGGCCCAGCGCGCCTCCTTCCGCACCCGCTCCCCGGAAAAGAGGACACCGCGCAGAGCGGCCGCCTAGCGCCACGGCTCAGCCCGGCCACCACGCCGCCGAGGACCGACCGGGAGCACGAGCATCGGAACCCGTGCCGTTCGGTGACGCCGGCATGGCGCACCTGGAACGTGTGCCATGAGGGCGTCGCCGCCCGAGGGGGATTCACTCCGCGGCCCAGGTGCGGCATTCCTTCACAGCACACGGTCCGCGCGGTGTCCGGTTGCCCGCAGCCGGATCTCCGTCGGTAGCTGGTCCGTCCCTACGGCGTCGCGGGCGTGGGTCAGTGCTTCGTCGGCGATGAGTGCGATGGTTCGTGCGGGGTCAGCGTGCGGGGCCAGCCGCAGGGAGAGCCAGGTGCCGGGGTGGGTGCGGCGGCCGATCAGGCGGGTGCTGGCCCGGTCGACGCCGGGGAGAGACCCGGCCTCGGCAGACAGGGCGTCCTCCAGGGCCCGGCCCTTCACCTGCGCCGTTTCACCGTCCTGGGTGTCCACCAGTAGCTGGCTCAGTCGGCGCCGGCGCACCTGGGCGAGCAACCACCACAGGGCGAGCAGGAGGATGACGGCCAGAGCGGCGATGACGACGGGCCACCACCATCCCTGGTCGCGCCACCGGGTTCGGTCGGCATCGCTGAGCAGTACCTGTTGGGGCCGGTCCCAGGGCCACGCGTGGGGGAAGTGCCATCGGCGGAGCAGCCCCAGTCCGCCCAGCAGAACAGTCCCGCCGAAGCCGAGGAGGACCAGACCGCAGGCTCCGAGGAGCAGCCGGTTGACGATCAGCCGTGCCTGGCGCACTTCACCTCACCCCTTGGCTCGTTTGGCGCGGACGGACAGTTTCGGCCGGCGAGCCAGTGCCAGCCGGCGGAGTTCCTGGTCCAGGGTGGTGTGCAGCTCCTTGCGTACGTCGTCCAGGTTGCGGAAGTGGGAGACCGCGCGGGCCTTGGCCCGTCGCCGCCCGACGCGCAGCTTCGCCGACTGGACGCCGGGGACTTCCATGGCACGGTCGCGAAGGATCAAGGCGGCCGCTGAGCGGTCGAGGCCGGCACGGATGTCAGCGCACGGGCGCTGCATCGGCAGCAGACCGGGCAGTCCGGGAGCCAGGGCCATGACCAGGAGCCACAATCCGATCGCGGCGAGCGCGGCGGTGCTCGCCAGGACCCAGGTGTTGTCCAGGTGGACCGTGGACAGCTTGTGGGCGAGCCAGCGGCGCCAGTACATACCGGGTTGCCCGGCGCGGACCGACGTCACGTCGTAGAGGAGCACCCCGGAAGCGGCCAGCACGACGAGCGCGACGATGCTCGCCGGCACCCTGCGGGCCGACCAGAACCGCCGGGCCCGGCGGGCGCCCGCTGGGGTGGAAGAGGTGGCGTCCGCCCGCTCACCTGCCCTGGGGGGCACGGACTGATCCGGGGTGGGCAGCCGTTGCGTTCGAGCGGGATCGTCTCGTGTCCCACCACTACCGGGTTTGCCGCTCGGATGTCCGCGAGGGGGTTCGTCACCGGGGAGGCGCTCCTCGTTCATCGCACCCGCTCCCCGCCAGACGACTGCGGCCCGCGCAACCGTTCGACCCGTACGGCGACCTGGCCAACGGTCATGCCCGTCAGATCTTCGACACGTTCGCGCACGCGCCGGCGGATGTCGGCACACCGGTCGCCGATCCGCGTGGGGTAGTCCAGGTCGACGCTGACCCGTACCTGTGCCTGACCGAGGCCGCTCTGGCCCTGGCGGTGTACCGCTACCTCGGCGCGTGCGTTCGCCGGCGTGGGGCTCGCGGCCGGGTTCCCGGCGTGATCCGGGCCACGTGCGCGCAGCGCTTCCCGTGCCCCCTGCACTGCGATCTTGGCTACCACCGGGTCCGCGACATAGGTAGCCCCCCGGGCTGCGGCCCTCACGGGTGAAGCCGCTCGTGTCGTCATCGGGCCCTCACCTGCGCCGGTCGAAGCGGTCGCCACTCCTGCCGCGGGTCCGGAACAGGTCGCCCAGGTCCAGGTCGCCGTCGGCGACCCGCCCGAGGACGAACCCGGCCAAGCCCAGCACCACCACCACGACGAAGGCTCCGAAACCGCCGAAGTACCCGGCGAAGCCCGCCGCCATCCCGGCTGCCACGCCGACCACGGCCATGCTCATCATGTGCTCCCTGCCCGGCACCGGCTCCGGCAGATGGCCGGACTACCTGATCCTTCTGCCATCGTCCTCTCCGTCCTCTTCGTCAGGGAGTTTGACGTCGCCCACCGCGATATTGACCTCGACGACCTCCAGGCCCGTCATCCGCTCCACAGCGGCGATGACGCTCTCCCTGACCTCCGAGGCCAGTTCCGCGATGGCGAAGCCGTACTCGACCACGAGATCGAGGTCGACGGCACACTGCACCTCGCCGACCTCGGCCTTCACGCCGCGGGTGACGGTCGAGCTGCCGCTCGCACCGACGGGAACCCGGTCACGGACGGCGCCGAGCGTACGCGCCATACCGCCGCCCATGGCGTGCACGCCCGGTACGTCCCTCGCGGCCAGCCCGGCGATCTTCTCCACCACCCCGTCGGCGAAAATGGTCCGGCCGCGATCACCCTGCGTGACGTGGCTGCCGGCCCTGCCCCCGTAACCGCCCTCATGGCCCGAAGGCGCAGACTGCGCATGTTCTGTCCCCTGGGACATCGCGAACCCACCTCTCACTTGATCAAAAACAGACTCCTGCGAGCCGTGTTCCCCAAGGAGAGATTTTTAGACCATAACCTCATTTTTATAGTGCAATAGGGTGATTATCCCGCCTGGACGGTGAGCGGCTGCCCGTGGGCGCGTAGAGAGCTATAGGGCAGAGGCTGCCGATCCCGGCCGGGCGGTCCGGGAGTTCCCGCACCCAGCGCTGGAAGGGCGACGGCACATGGACACGGACCAGTGCGTACGGACAGTGCGCCGGCAACTCGCGCTCGGACGGCTGCTCCCGCTGGGCGGTGCACCGGACGGCGCGTGGATCGCGGAGAGGGCCGCGGTGCGCCCCCTGCGGGAATCGGCCGACACGCTGCCAGGAGTCCGAACGGGCCGGATCTGCCTGCACCCGGCAGAGCCCGACGCGGCGCCACCCGCATCCGCCGCCCCGGCGCCGCCCAGCGCTCTGCCCCCGGGGCCGCTGCGGATCAGCGTGCAATGCCTGGCCGCCGCAGACCACCCCCTCCCGGCTCTGGCCGAACGCCTGCGTGACGTCCTGCTGCAGGCGTCGCAGGATCGCCTCGGCTTGCACGTGACGGAGGTGGACGTCACCGTCACCGGATTCACCGGCGGACCCGCCCGCGTGGACCCTGCGCCGCGGCACAGGAGGCACCCTGGCGCCGAGGCGCCGGCCGGAGATGCGGCGACCGACGCCGTGTCGCGCGCTGTCCGAGCGGTACCGGGCGTGGCACGTCTCGAACCTCACCCGTGCCGGCTCCTCCTCTCGGAGAAGACCGTGGAGCACCTCCTGGTGCAGGTACTGGTGTCCGCGGACTCGCGCGCACTGGATGTCGCATGCCGCGTGCGTGACGCTGCACGGGAGGCCGCGGGAAGGCCCGTGACCGTGGCGGTGCTGGTAACCGACATCGAGTGAGGAGCCTCGTACGGCAACGCCGGGCAGTGGCCGGCGGGCGTCACCGCGGGGCTACGGCGTACGCGCGATGCGAGCGACGCTCCTCGATGCCGCCTCGGCCCTACAGGTTCACGCAACCGCACATACGCAGGTCAGGGCCACACCAGGCAGTACGGCTGGTGGCCGGCCTCGTGGAGGCGGTCGGCGAACTCCTGCCATTCGTGGAGCATCCGGTAGACGTCGAAGGCGTCACGGGGGCCGCCGCGGTCGGGGACCGTGGACCAGATGAAGGCGGCGGCGCCGACTTCTTCCTCGCCGATGCCGCGGAGGGGGTCGACGACCGTCATGGGGAGGCGGACCACCGCGTAGTCGGGGTGGAGGACGACCAGCTCCAGGGGCGGGACCTTGTGGAGCGGTATGCCCTCGATGCCGGTGAGGACCATCGCGGACATCGTCTCGGGCTTCACTTTGGCGAAGAGGCCGCCCTGGCCGAGTTCGTCGCCGCCGAGTTCCTCGGGGCGCATGGAGATCGGCACGCGGGCGGCCGTCGCGCCGTCGGGCGCGCCGAAGTACTTGTATGTCACGCCGCCCGATCGGCCGTCGTTCCTGTTCACGCCCTCGCCGCCGTGGTTCACCCGGCGATGGCGCCCTGACCTGGCGCGCCGGGGCCCTCGGTCATCGGTCCCCTCGCCCAGCTCGCCACCGCGATGCATATCTCCACCCGACTGCTCTCAGATGTGCACTGCCCCCGCCGCGCAACCCGATCATCGTCTCAGCTACATCCCCAGCATCGGGCCCGCGAAACACCCCGACGCGGGTCGCCTTGCGACTCTGAGACCATGGCTTGCGTGACTTATCCGTACCAGGCTCCAGTCTCGCAGAAGCTCTTCGACCGTGCGGCCGCCGTGACCCCCGGCGGCGTGAACTCTCCGGTGCGCGCGTTCCGCGCCGTGGGCGGTACGCCCCGGTTCATGGTGTCGGGGAAGGGCCCGTACCTGACGGACGCCGATGGGCGGGAGTACGTCGACCTCGTCTGTTCGTGGGGGCCGATGATCCTCGGCCACGCGCACCCCGAGGTGACCGCCGCGGTGCAGGAGGCCGTCGCGCGGGGCACGTCGTTCGGCACTCCGGGTGCCGGTGAGGTGGCGCTCGCGGAGGAGATCGTCTCCCGGGTCACCCCCGCTGAGCAGGTACGACTCGTCTCCTCGGGCACCGAGGCGACGATGTCGGCGATCCGGCTGGCGCGCGGGTTCACCGGGCGGACGAAGGTCGTGAAGTTCGCCGGCTGCTACCACGGGCACGTCGACGCGCTGCTCGCCGCGGCCGGCTCCGGGGTGGCCACGCTCGGGCTGCCGGACACGCCCGGGGTCACCGGCGCGCAGGCCGGTGAAACGCTCGTACTGCCGTATAACGATTTGGCTGCCGTCCGCGCGGCGTTCGAACAACACCCCGGCGACATCGCCTGCGTGATCACCGAGGCGTCCCCGGGGAACATGGGTGCGGTGCCGCCGCTGCCGGGGTTCAACCAGGGCCTGAAGGACCTGTGCGCCGAGTACGGCGCGCTCTACGTCTCCGACGAGGTGATGACCGGCTTCCGTACGTCCAGGGCCGGCTGGTACGGCGTCGACGGCGTGACGCCGGACCTGATGACCTTCGGCAAGGTCATGGGAGGCGGCTTCCCCGCCGCCGCCTTCGGCGGCCGGGCCGATGTCATGGAGCGGCTCGCGCCCGCCGGGCCCGTGTACCAGGCGGGCACGCTCTCCGGGAACCCCGTCGCCACGGCCGCCGGGCTCACGCAGCTCCGGCTCCTGGACGACGCGGCGTACGAGAAGCTGGACGCCGTCTCGCGGCAGCTCCGCGGGCTCGTCTCGGAGGCGCTGGCCAAGGAGGGCGTGGCACACCGGGTGCAGACGGCGAGCACCATGTTCTCCGTCTTCTTCACCGACTCCGACTCCCCCGTCACCGACTACGAGGGCGCGAAGGCGCAGCGCACGGAGCAGTTCACGGCCTTCTTCCACGCGATGCTCGCCGAGGGCGTGTACCTGCCGCCGTCCGCCTTCGAGTGCTGGTTCGTCTCCACGGCTCTGGACGGGGACGCGGTGGAGCGGATCGCTCGCGCGCTGCCGGTGGCGGCCCGCGCCGCGGCCGAAGCCGGGGGCGGGTCACGGAGGGGAGAGTAGGACGTTCCACAATGGCTGACATGCGCGGTAAAGATGCAACGGATCGCACCGTCGTGCACGTGGTACGCCACGGTGAGGTCCACAACCCCGACGGCCTCCTCTACGGCCGTGCCCCCGGCTACCACCTCTCCGACCTCGGCCGGCGGATGGCCGAGCGCGTGGCCGAGCACCTCGCCGCGCGCGACATCCGGTACGTCGTCTCCTCCCCGCTGGAGCGTGCGCAGGAGACCGCCGAGCCCCTCGCGAAGGCGCACGGCCTGGACGTCGCCACCGACGCCCGGCTCATCGAGGCGGCGAACGCCTTCGAGGGCAAGGCGTTCGGCGTCGGCGACGGCGCGCTGCGCAAGCCGGCGAACTGGAAGTACTTCGTCAACCCCTTCCGCCCCTCCTGGGGCGAGCCGTACATCGCGCAGGTCGTACGCATGATGGGTGCCCTGCAGTCCGCGCGGGAGGCCGCTCGCGGCCACGAGGCCGTCTGCGTCAGCCATCAACTGCCCATCTGGATCCTGCGCAGCTTCGCCGAGGGGCGGCGGCTGTGGCACGACCCGCGGTCGCGGCAGTGCACGCTGGCCTCGGTGACGACGTTCACCTTCGAGGGCGACGACATCGTCTCGGTCGGCTACAGCGAGCCCGCCCGTGACCTCGTGCCGCCGCATCTGCTCGCGGGGGCGCAGCGCAGGTTCGGCCGCGGCGCCATCCGCGGCCCGGCCGCCAACGCCCCGCGCCCGTAGACCCCGGCCCGGGCACGGTGCCCCGGACGCCCCGCGGGCACGGGCCCCGGGGGTGGGCATTACGTGACGGATAGGCCCTTTTCCGGCTCGCCGGCCGCCGCTCGCCCGGCGCTCGCTCCGGCCCGTACGCACAGCCCTGAGCAGCCCCTCTTCCCCGCCCCGCGGCGCTAGAGGGGGGTGGAGAAGATCCCTCTCCGGCACATGCGAAACTTTTCACATGATTTTTGCGAGGAGGCTCCACCGCCGGACCCTCGCGGCCGCCGCCGTGGTCGCCGCCGGCGCGCTGGTGCTGACCGCGTGCGGCGAGGACGCGACATCGTCCGGCGGCAACACCCAGTTCGTCAGCGGCACCGGTCAGCTCACCGTGGTCAAGGCGAGCGAACGCCTCGCCGCGCCGGACATCTCCGGCGAGACCACCGACGGCGAGCAGCTCGCGCTCGCCGACTACCGCGGCAAGGTCGTCGTCCTCAACGTGTGGGGCTCCTGGTGCGCGCCCTGCCGCGCCGAGGCGCCGAACCTGCGCAAGGTCGCCGAGGACACCGAGGACCGCGGGGTGCAGTTCGTCGGGATCAACACGCGCGACCTCGACGTGGCCAACGCCCGGGCGTTCGACCGCTCCTTCAAGATCGAGTATCCGAGCCTGTACGACCCGTCCGGGAAGCTGATCCTGAAGTTCCCGAAGAACAGCCTCTCGCCGCAGGCCATCCCGTCCACGCTCATCCTGGACCGGGAGGGGAAGATCGCCGTACGGGCCCTCAAGCCGCTCTCCGAGAAGGAGCTGCGCAAGGCGCTCGAACCGGTCATCGAGGAGAAGTGACCTGACGCCATGGAGCCGAACCAGACCGTGCTGACCGGGGCCCTGCTGCTGGCCCTGCCGGTCGCGGTGCTCGGCGGCCTGGTGTCCTTCTTCTCCCCGTGCGTGCTGCCGCTCGTCCCCGGCTATCTCAGCTACGTCACCGGGGTCAGCGGCACCGACCTGGAGAACGCCCGCCGCGGCCGGATGGCCGCGGGTGCCGGGCTCTTCGTCCTCGGCTTCACGGCGGTCTTCGTCTCGACGGGCGCGTTCTTCGGCGGCGTCGGCAACAACCTGCTGGAGCACCGCGAGACGATCTCGAAGGTCGTCGGGGGCCTGACCATCCTGCTCGGCCTGACGTTCATGGGGATACTGGGCCGCACGGTCGGCGGGTTCACGCAGCGGGAGTTCCGGCTCCACAAGCGGCCCGCGGTGGGGCTGGCCGGAGCGCCGATGCTCGGCATGGTCTTCGGCATCGGCTGGACGCCGTGCATCGGGCCGACGCTGATCTCGGTGCTCGCGCTTTCCACCAACGAGGCCAGCGCCGGCCGCGGCGCGCTGCTGACGGTGGCGTACTGCACGGGCCTGGGGCTGCCGTTCATCGTCGCCGCCATCGCCTTCCGCCGCGCGCTGGGGGCGTTCTCCTGGGTCAAACGGCACTACGTGTGGGTGATGCGCATCGGCGGCGGCATGCTCGTCCTGACCGGCATGCTGCTCCTCACGGGTGTCTGGGACCGCATCATCAACGAGATGCAGGTCTGGTCGTCGAACTTCACTGTGGAGATCTGAGCCATGACCACGACCGACGAGCGCGAACTGACCGATGAGCGCGAGCTGACGGCCGCCGCGTCCCAGTTGTCCACGGCGCCGGTCGAGGACGCGCCGCAGAGCCCGGTGCCGCAGGGCGGTTCGTTCGGGCGCGAGCTGGTGGCGTGGGCGCGCTGGTTCTGGCGGCAGCTCACGTCGATGCGCGTGGCGCTGCTCCTGCTCTTCCTGCTCTCCCTCGGCTCCATTCCCGGCTCGCTCATTCCGCAGACGTCGGTCGACGAGATCGCCGTGAACGACTTCCGCGAGCGGCACGAGACGCTGACGCCGATCTACGACAAGCTCCAGCTCTTCGACGTCTACAGCTCGGTGTGGTTCTCGGCGATCTACATCCTGCTGTTCGTCTCGCTCGCCGGCTGCATCATCCCGCGCTCCTGGCAGTTCGTCGGCCAGCTCCGCGCCCGCCCGCCGCGCGCACCGCGCAACCTGACGCGACTGCCCGCGTACACCACCTGGAAGACCGAGGCCGACGCCGCCGAGGTGCAGGAGGCCGCGGAGCGGATCTTGCGGCGGCGCCGGTTCCGGTACGCCGCGGCCCCGGCCGGCGACGGGGGCGCGATCTCCGCCGAGAAGGGCTACCTGCGCGAGGCCGGCAACCTGCTGTTCCACATCGCGCTCTTCGTCCTCCTCGTCGCCTTCGCCTCCGGCACCCTCTTCCGCGTCGAGGGCGGCAAGCTGATCGTCGAGGGCGACGGATTCGCCAACACCCTCACGCAGTACGACGACTTCCAGGACTCCACGTTCGGCGCCGACCTCGACCCGTTCGGCTTCACGCTGGACGACTTCACGGCGACGTTCGAGATGGACGGGCCGCAGCGCGGCACGGCGCGCGAGTTCTACGCCGACCTCACCTGGTGGAAGGGCGCCTCCGGCGAGCGGCACACGTCCCGGGTCGAGGTCAACCACCCGCTGCAGATCGACGACACCAAGATCTTCCTCATCGGCCACGGGTACGCACCCGTCGTCACGGTCCGCGACGGCCAGGGCGACGTGGCGTTCAGCGGCCCGGTCGCGTTCCTGCCCCAGGACGGCAACCACACCTCCACCGGCGCGATCAAGGTCCCCGACTACCGGGACGAGAACGGCAAGAAGACGCAGATCGCCTTCCAGGGCTTCTTCACCCCGACCTTCGGCGGGTACAGCAAGGAGGGCATGGTCTCGCAGTTCCCGGGGCCCGAGTATCCCGCGCTGTTCCTCAACGCCTACCGCGGCGACCTCGGCCTGGACGCCGGCGTGCCGCAGAACGTCTACCAGCTCGACACCGAGCGGCTGAAGCAGTTCAAGGACGCGAAGGGCGAGCCGCTGAAGAAGGCGCTGCGGCCCGGTGACACGTTCACGCTGCCGGACGGCGCGGGGTCGCTGACGTTCGACCGCCTGGAGCGGTGGGCCAGCTTCCAGGTCTCCCAGCAGCCCGGCAACTACTGGGCGCTGGCCGGTTCCCTCCTCGCGACGGTCGGTCTCGCCGCGTCGCTGTTCATCCAGCGCCGGCGCGTGTGGCTGCGTACGGCGACGGGGGCGGACGGCCGTACGGTCGTGGAGCTGGCGGGGCTGGGACGCAGCGAGAGCGCCCGGCTGCCGGAGGAGCTGGCGGACCTGGCGGTGGCGCTGCAGACGGAGGGGGCGCCCGCGGTGGCGGACACCGAGGACGCGGAAGCCGCGGCGGACGGGGAGAAGTCCGGCACCGGCGGCGAGAAGTACCGGGCCGGCGGCGAGAAGTCCGGCGCGGCCGGGGGTGGGTCCGCGGCGGCCGGCGCGGCGGCCGTAGAGTCCGAAGCCACGTCACAGGAGTCCGAATCCGGCGAGCCCGGGCCCGCCGGGCCGGCGTCCGCGTCCGACGGGCCCGGATCCGGGTCCGGTGAGTCCCAGTCAGAAGAACCCGACGAGCCCGAAGGGCCCGAAGCCAAGCCCGATGAAGGAGCGCGCGCGTGAACATCGCTGCCGCGACCAACCAGAACCTGGCGGACATCAGCAACGTCCTCATCTACTCCGCGATGGCCGTCTACGCCCTCGCCTTCTTCGCACATGTCGGGGAGTGGGTCTTCGGCAGCCGTAGCCGGGTGGCCACGACCGCCGCCGCGCTCACCCCGCGGCAGGCGTCCGGCGCGGACGCGCCCGGCGTGTCCGTCACGGTCAGGAAGCGCGGCGGCGGCACCGCCGTGCTGGAGCGCCCGAAGGTCGTCACCCGCGGTGCCTCCGGCAGCCCGGACGTGCCCGACGGCCCCGGCGCCGCGGGCGGCGACGAGCAGGGCGACCTCTACGGCCGCGTCGCCGTCTCCCTCACGGTGCTGGCCTTCGTGATGCACGCGGGCGGGGTGCTGACGCGCGCCCTGTCGGTGCGGCGGGCGCCGTGGGGCAACATGTACGAGTTCTCCATCACGTTCTCCGTGGTGGCGGTGGCCGCGTACCTCTGCTTCCTGGCGGCACGCAAGAACGTCCGCTGGATGGGCCTGCCGCTGGTCACCACGGTCCTGCTCGACCTCGGCCTGGCGGTGTCGGTGCTCTACACCGACAGCGACCAGTTGGTGCCCGCGCTCGACTCGTACTGGCTGTGGATCCACGTGTCGCTCGCCATCGCCTGCGGTGCGCTGTTCTACCTGGGCGCCGTCTCGACGGTCCTCTACCTCTTCCGCGACCGCTACGAGGCGAAGCTTCTGGACACGAAGGGCCCGCAGCCCGGCTCGTTCGCGCACTCGGTGCTGAGCCGGCTGCCGGCGGGGGCGTCGCTGGACAAGTTCGCGTACCGGGTGAACGCGGCGGTCTTCCCGTTCTGGACCTTCACCATCGTGGCGGGCGCCATCTGGGCGGAGAGCGCCTGGGGCCGCTACTGGGGCTGGGACCCCAAGGAGGTCTGGTCGTTCATCACCTGGGTCGCGTACGCCTGTTACCTGCACGCCCGCGCCACGGCCGGGTGGAAGGGCCGCAAGGCCGCGTACCTGGCGATCCTGGCGTTCCTCACCTTCATCTTCAACTACTACGGCATCAACATGTTCGTCGACGGCAAGCACTCGTACTCCGGTATTTAAGAGCCGCACGCGAAACCTCCCTCTGTTTGCGCCCCGTGCTGCGCCGAGCGCACACTGGAAGGGCCAAGGAGGGAGGTTTCGCGATGCTGGAAGTGAAAACGATCGAGAAGCCGGACGAACGACGCGATTTCCCGCGCGGTCACCTCGAAGCGGTGCACATGACCGGCCTGGATTTCGCGGTCGCCACTTTCGAGCCCGGTTGGCGCTGGACGGAGTCGGTGAAACCCCTGGCGGGTACCGACACGTGCATGGTCCACCACAACGGCTATGTCGTTCAGGGCCGCATGCACATACTCATGGACGACGGCCAGGAGTCCGAGGTGCAGGCCGGAGAGGCTTTCGTCTGCCCGCCGGGACACGACGCCTGGGTCGTGGGTGACGAACCGGTCATCCTCTACGACTTCGCCGGCCAGATGGCGTCGGAGTACGCGAAGGGAAGCTGAGGACGATGACGTTCGTGCAGCTCATCGAGTACGAAACGGATCGCGGCGAGGAAATGGGCCGCGTGATGGACGAATGGATGCAGGCGACAGAGGGAAAGCGCACGATGTCGCGGGAAATTCACGGACAGGACCGGGGAAACACCCGGCACTACGTGGACATCGTCGAATTCCCGTCCTATGAGCAGGCGATGATCAACAACGACCTGCCGGAGACGCAGCGCAGCGCGGAACGGTTCCGTGAGCTGTGCAGCACCGAGCCCAGGTTCGTGGACCTGGAGATCGTGGAGGAGCGCACCTGACACGCGCTCCCACCGGCGTATGAGCCGGTCCCGGCCCGCACCGGCGCCGGGCCGCGGGTCCGGCGGGGAAGGTGGCGGGCCTCTGGTCCCGGGCTGCCCTCGCGGTCATCCTGGGGTGATGGTCACCTCCAACGGCTACGTCCTGGACGAGTCCCCCCGCCGCCTCGGTGAGCTGTCCCCCGTGCCGGACAGCGAGCGGGAGGACCGCGAGGCGCTGTGGGAGCGGCTGCGGCGGGAGGGGTATCTGTGGCTGCGGGGGGCGCTCGCCCCCGACGCAGTACGGGACTTCCGCCGCTACTACTTCGCGCACGTCGACCCCGAGCTGCCCCGCGGGGAGCAGCGTGCGGCGCTCTTCGGGCAGGTGGTGCCGGGGCCGGAGTACGCGGCGTTCTGCGCGCAGCCCGCGGTACGGGACTGGTACGCCTGGTTCCTCGGCGGCGAGACGTTTCTGCACCGGCGCAGGATCCTGCGCCACACCCGGCCCGGCGAGGCCGGCGTCGGTACCGCCACGCAGGCGCACTACGACCTCGTCTACCTCCGCGAAGGCACGGACCGGGTGCTCAGCTCGTGGATCCCCCTCGGCGACTGCCCGGTGGAGCTGGGCGGGCTGGTGTATCTGGAGCGCAGTCACGTGCGGGTCCTCGCGGAGGAGGCGGCGGGCACGCTGAAGCGCCCGGCCGCCTCGCTCACCGCCGACCTGCCCGCGCTGGCCGAGGAGTACGAGGCGCGGTGGCTCCTCGCGGACTACAGGGCCGGCGACATGGTCGTGCACTCGGCGCACATGGTGCACGCGTCACTGGACAACACCGCGGCCACGTACCGGCTGTCCACCGACATCCGCTACCAGCGCGCCGACCAGCCCATCGACTGGCGCTGGCAGGAGCACTGGCACGACCTCGACGGGCTCTGATCAGCGCGCGGCCGGTTCCCCGGCCGGCCACAGCTCCGGGCGCCGCGCCGCCACCGCGGCGGCCATCCGCGTCACCGCCTCCGCCGCCGGCAGCGGCCCGATCCGGCTTCCGTCGCGCAGCCGCACCGCCACCGCACCGCCGGAAGCCTCCCGCCTCCCGACCACCAGGTGGTACGGGGCCAGCCGCCCGGCCCGTACCCGCGCGCCCAGGGTGCCCCGCTCCGGCCCCGCGAGCTCCGCCCGCAGCCCCGCGTCGAGACACCGACGCAGCAGCGCCTCCGCCGGCGCCGCCTCGGCCTCGCCCACCGGCAGCACCAGCGCCTGCACCGGCGCCAGCCACGGCGGGAACGCGCCCTGGTGCACCTCGACGAGCTGCGCCACCGCCCGCTCCGCGCTGCCGACGACCGAGCGGTGCACCATCACGGGGGTGTGCCGCGCCCCGTCCGCGCCCACGTACGCGAGGCCGAAGCGTGCCGGCTGGTGGAAGTCGACCTGCACGGTGGACAGGGTCGCCTCGCGGCCCGCGGCGTCGAGCACCTGCACGTCGATCTTCGGCCCGTAGAACGCCGCCTCGCCCTCCTCCGCCTCGTACGCGATCCCCGCGGCGGCGAGCGCCTGCTCCAGCAGCGCCCCGGCGCGCCGCCACAGCCCGGGGTCGCGCACGTACGTGGCGCCGGCGCCCGGCAGCGCCAGCCGGTGGCGGGCGGCGTCCAGGCCCATCGCCGCGTACGCCTCGCGGATCAGCCGCAGCGCCGCCAGCGCCTCGCCGGCGACCTGCTCCAGGGTGCAGAAGACGTGCGCGTCGTTGAGCTGGGTGGCGCGGACGCGGGTGAGGCCGCCGAGGACGCCGGACAGCTCGGCGCGGTACATGCCGCCCAGCTCGGCGACGCGCAGCGGCAGTTCGCGGTAGCTGCGTGCGCGGGAGCGGTAGATGAGGGCGTGGTGGGGACAGAGACTGGGACGGAGCACGACTTCCTCACCGGCTGCGCGGCCGTCGGGGCCGCCGCCGAGGCGCATGGGCGGGAACATGTCGTCGCGGTAGTGCTCCCAGTGGCCGGACAGCTCGTACAGCTCGCGCTTGCCGAGCACGGGTGAGTAGACGCGCCGGTAGCCGGCGCGGCGCTCGACGTCGGCGACGTACTCCTCCAGAGCCTGCCGGACGGCGGCGCCGGCGGGCAGCCAGTAGGGGAGTCCGGCGCCGATGAGGGGGTCGGTGCCGAAGAGGCCGAGTTCGCGGCCGAGACGGCGGTGGTCTTTCACGGTGGGGCTCCTCGCGGGTGGTCGGGGCGGTGGCCGCCCGCGGGAGTCGTGCACGCCGAAGCCCCGGGGCGATCGCCCCGGGGCTTGGCTGGGTCGTGGGTCAGCGCGCCGGGACGGTGTCCGGCGTCGTCGTCTGCACAGCGCGCTTCATGCGGAGGAGGCTAGCAGGGGCCGGGCGCGGTCCCCGACCCGTTTTCGGGTACGGGTACGGGCCCGTCGCCGGCGCCGGGGGGCGCGGCGGGCGCCGGGCCGAAGCGGGCCCGGTACGCCGACGGGCTCAGCCCCGTACGCCGCCGCACCTGCGTCCGCAGGTTCGCCGCCGTGCCCAGCCCGCTCGTCCGCGCCACCACCTCCAGCCGGTGCTCCCCGCGCTCGATCAGCCGGCACGCCAGCGCCACCCGCTCCCCCGTCAGCCACGCCAGCGGCGTGGTGCCCAGCTCGCGGACGAAGCGCCGGTGCAGCGTGGCGGGGCTGACGGCGGCGTACCCGGCCAGGTCGGCGACGGTCAGCGGCCGGTCGAGCCGCTCGGCCGCCCAGGCGAGCAGCGGGGCGAGCGAGGCGTCCGGCACCGCCGGCACCGGGCGCTCGATGAACTGCCGCTGTCCGCCGTCGCGGTGGGCGGCGAAGACGAGCCGGCGGCTGACGTGGTTGGCCACCTCGGCGCCGTGGTCGCGGCGGATCAGGTGCAGCCCCAGATCCAGGGCGGCGGCGCTGCCGGCGGCGGTGAGCACATCGCCGTCGTCGACGAAGAGCACGTCGCGCCGGACCCGTACCGCCGGGTGGCGGGCGGCGAACCGGTCTGCCCAGCGCCAGTGGATCGCCGCCGGCCGGCCGTCGAGCACGCCCGCGGCGGCCAGGGCGTACGCGCCGGTGCAGAAGCTGACGAGCCGGGCACCGCGGTCGGCGGCGCGGCGGATGGCGGCGACGACGGGGGCGGTGGGCGGGGTGTTGTCGGGGCGGTTGGGGACGATCACGGTGTCCGCGGCGTCGGCGGCGGCCAGGCCGGGGACGCCGGAGAGCGTGAAGAAGCCGTCGTGCATGCGCACGCCGGGCGCGGGGGCGCAGAGCGTGAAGTCGTACCACTCGACGTCCAGCTCGGGGCGGCGCAGCCCGAACAGCTCGGTGGCGATGCCCATTTCGAAGGGGTTCGAGCCGGCGTCCACGAGCATGGCGACCCGGTGCGGACCGCGGGCCGTACTCCCGGGGCGAGGCTGCGAGGATCCTTGCGGCATGTGCGATTCGTAGCACTCCCGGCGTACGGCTGTCACGCGCAGGATGGGACCGTGATCGGGACGGCCCTCGTCCCGTGGCGAGGAGGAGTGAACCGTGACCAGTGAATCCGCCGAGCCCGTGGCCCTCCGCGACGCGCTGGAGCGCATCCGGGAGCCGTGGAGTCCGCACGTCGTCGCGCGGGTCAACGACTACGACGTCAAGCTCGCCCACGCCGACGGCGAGCACGTGTGGCACGTACACGAGCACACCGACGAGTTCTTCCTCGTCGTCGAGGGCGAGCTGCGCATCGGTCTGCGCGAGGCCGGCGGCGAGCGCACGGTCACGCTCCCCCGGGGGGCGGTGTTCACCGTGCCGCGCGGCGTCGAGCACCGCCCGGTGGCCGCGCCCGGCACGGCGATCATGATGTTCGAGCCGGCCGGCACGGTGAACGTCGGCGACCGCCACGAGACGGTGCCGGCGCACATCCCGTCGACGACCGGCTTCGAACTGGCCTAGACCCTGTCCGACACCCCGGGGTCAGGCGGCCGGGCGCCGCGGGTCGCGGCCCGTCGCGGCCAGCGCGCGGTCGAAGGCCGGGGCGTCCGGCGGTACGGGCACGGGGTCGGCGAAGCCGTCGTACTGCCGGTACATCTCGCCGTGGTCCTCCGCGACCCGCAGCACCAGCGCCGCCACCCCCGCGGATGCGCGGAACTCCTGCCCGGTCGCCCGCGCCACGTCCCAGCCGTGCACCGCCATCTCCTTGACGATCACCGCCGCCACCTCGGGCGCGGGCATCGCCAGGAAACCCAGGTCGACATCGCCCTCCCAGGCCGCGGGCACCGCCCAGGCGGCGAGGGCGCGGTCGAGCTGCGCGGCGTACGCCTCGGCCCACCCGGGGTCCGCGGCGAAGTCGCGCTTCGGCAGCTCCTCTGGGAGCCCGGTGCGGTGCGCCCGGTGCTCCAGGCCGTGGGAGGTGAAGCAGACCCAGTGGTTGACGAGGGCGCGTACGTCCCAGTCCGCGCAGGGCGTGGGGCCGGCCAACTGCTCCGCCCGCACGCCCCGGGCGACGCGCGCCGCCTCGGCGGCGCACTCCTTCATCAGCGCATACACGTCTGCGTTCTTGCTGTTCTTGCTGTTCTCGCTGCTCATACGGGCGAACGTACGGCGGGCGCCGGGCCCGGTCTTGAACAAACGCGACAGCTACGCTGCGCGTATGCACGACTCCGGATTCGACGACGCACACGGTGTCCTGCACCCAGCCGAGCACGCCCGGCTCGCCTCGCTCGACCGGCGCGGGCCGGGCGCGGCGCTGGCGCCGTTCGTCGAGTGGTACTGGCACGTGAGCTGGCGGCTGCCGGGGGCGGAGACGTACGACACGAAGGTGCTCACGCACCCGACCGTGCATCTGGTCTTCGAGGAGCCGGAGCCGCTGGTGTACGGGGTGCAGCGCGATCTGTTCGTGCGCCGGCTGGCGGGCGCCGGGCAGGTGCTCGGGGTGCGGTTCCGGCCCGGCGGCTTCCGGCCGCTGGCGCGGGGGCCGGTCGCGGAGCTGGCGGACCGGCGGGTGCCCGCGACGGAGCTGTTCGGGCCCGGGGTGGCGGAGGTGAGCCGGGCGGTGCTGGCGGCGGACGGGGCGGAGTCGATGTGTGCCCTCGCGGAGGACTTTCTCCGCCCGCTGCTGCCGGAGGCGCCGGAGCCGGCCGCCGAGGAGGCGGAGGCCGCGGTGGCCCGGATCACGGCGGAGCCGGGGCTGCTGCGGGTGGACCAGGTCGCCGTGGGGGCGGGGATGTCCGTACGGCGGCTGCAGCGGCTGTTCACGGAGTACGTCGGGGCGAGCCCGAAGTGGGTGCTGCGGCGGGCCCGGCTGCAGGAGGCGGCGGCGCGGGCGGACGCGGGCACGCCGCTGGACCTCGCGGCGCTGGCGGCGGACCTCGGCTACGCGGACCAGGCGCACCTGACGCGGGACTTCACCGCGACGGTGGGCGCCCCGCCGTCGCAGTACGCGCAGGGCACGCCGGACTGAAACCGCCCGCCCCGGGCCGCCGCGCCGGCGGACACCCGCTCGGAGGCGGGCGGACCCGCCGGGTCCGTGCCCGACGCCCTCCCGCGGGCGGCACGCCGCGCCCGCGCCGGCCCGTCACCGCCCCCGGGCAGCACGCCGCGTCCGGCGCCGTACGCCCCCGGCCGCCGCCCGTCCGCACGCCCCTCAGCCCGTCCAGTCCGGCCTGCGCCCCAGGTACGCCACCAGCCGCTCCCCCGGCTCCGCCCCCTCCCGCACCCACTGCACCGCCGCGAACCGCACCTGCCTGTCCTCCGCCGTCACGAACAGCGGTGCCAGCTCCAGCAGTTCCTCCGCCAGCGCCGCGGGCAACTGCTCCCGCTGCCCGCTGGCGCGGGCCAGGTCCCAGGCGTGCACGGCCACCTCCAGCGCGCCCGTGCACGTCACCACCGCCGCCGCCAGCGGCAGCCCGCCGACCGTCACCTGCTCCCGCCGCCGCACCACGGCCCATGCGCCGAGCAGCCGCCGGGCCCGGTCCCGTACCGCCCTGACCGGATCGGCGAGGCTGTACGCGGCCTGCGGCTTGAGGGCGATGTGGCCGGTGTCCGCGGCCTCGTTGAGCGCGGCCATGGAGTCGCCGACGTGCGCGAGGAGCTGCCCGAGGTCCCACTGGGCGCACGGCGTGGGCCGCCGGAGGTCGCCGGGGCCGACCCGGTGCAGTACGCCCATGGCGTACGTCACCGACCGCTCCAGCAGCGCCACGCCGCCGAGCAGCGCCGTGGGCGCGCTCCCGTCGGGCCTCATCGGCGCCCCCCGCCGGTCAGGACCGCCGGCAGGCCGGCGGTGGCGAACAGCGACGTGTCGAAGAAGCAGCCGACGTGCGAGATGCGGCGCCCGCCCGGCGCGACGGTCAGCACGTGCAGCGCGAACGGCCGGTAGACGTCCCGGTCGCCGTCCGTGCCGCGGGTGTAGAAGGCGTAGCCCGGCTGCCCGTTGAGGCCGACGGGCAGCAGCCGGGCGTCCCCGGGCGCGTACGGGCACTGCACGGTGACGAGCGTCGCCACCTGCTCCGGGCCGCGGAACCACTCGGGCACCGGCGGCATCTCCCAGATGACGTCCTCGGTGAAGAGGCGCACGATCTCCCGCACGTCCTTGGTCACGAACGCCTCGACGTAGCGGTCCAGCAGCTCGCGCTGTGCCGCGTCGGCCGGCTCGGCGACCGACTCCTCGCTCGGCGCGGCCTTCTCCACCTGTGCCCGGGCACGCTGCAGCGCGCTGTTCACGGATGCCGTCGACGTACCCAGCAGCTCGGCGACCTCCGCCGCCTTCAGGCGCAGCACGTCGCGCATCAGCAGCACCGCGCGCTGCCGCGGCGGCAGGTGCTGCAGGGCGGCGACGAACGCGAGCCGCACGGACTCCCGCGACCCGACGACCGCCGCCGGGTCCGCCCCCGCCGTCTCGACCAGCGCGTCCGGCACCGGCTCCAGCCACGGCACCTCGGGCCGCTCGGTGAGCTGCCCGGCCGGATCGTCCCCGGGCCCGCCCAGGCCGGTGGGCAGGGGGCGGCGCTGCCGCCGCTCCAGGGCGGTCAGGCAGGCGCGGGTGGCGATGGTGTGCAGCCAGGTGCGCAGTGAGGAGCGGCCCTCGAAGTTCCCGTACGACCGCCAGGCGCGCAGGTACGTCTCCTGCACCAGGTCCTCGGCGTCGTGGACGGAGCCGAGCATGCGGTAACAGTGCGCCAGCAGCTCGCGCCGGTAGGGGTCGGACAGCCGGAGGAAGTCCTCCTCGGCCGCCTTGTTCGCCGTAGCCATCGCGATCCGCCCTCTCTGGTCGCTTCCGCCGGACCCGCTGCGAGTACGGACTGCGCGAGGCACGAAAACTCATCGCGGTCCGCGCACGGGAGGTCACGCGTACGCATACGGGCCGGTGGGCGCGCGGGGAGGCGGAAGGGGAGTGCTCAGGCGGCGAAGGCGTCGGCGTGGGCCTGGGCCCACTGCTCGAACGTACGGGGCTCCCGTCCGGTGATGTCGTACACCGCCGGAAGCACCGGCGACTCGTCCAGCGCGCCGCCGCGGTAGAAGTCGAAGAAGGCGTCCACATACTCCCGCGGCATCGCCGCCGCCATCTCCGCGCGGGCGGTCACGTCGTCCAGCGGCTCGAAGCGCAGCGGCCGGTCCAGCACGTCGCCGAGGACGGCCACCTGCTCGCCGGGCAGCAGCGGCTCGGGGCCGGACAGCTCGTAGACCTTGCCCTCGTGGCCGTCGCCGAGGAGCGTGTCGGCGACGACCTCGCCCACGTCGTACGGGTCGATGCAGGCGACCGGCACATCGGCGAAGGGGCCGCGCACCACGTCGCCGGAGCGCAACTGGGGCAGCCAGCGCAGGGCGTTGGCGGTGAAGGCGCTGGGCCGGACGACGGTCCACGGGATGCCCGCCGCGCGGACGGCCTCCTCGGAGCGGACCATGTAGGCGGTGACGGCGTTGCCCAGGTCCCCGCTGGCGGCGGACCGTCCGGAGAGCAGCGCGACGCGGGTCACCCCGGCGCGCACGACCTGGGCGAGGAGACCGGGCATGTCGCGGTAGCCGGGCAGCAGGAAGACGCCGTCGACGCCGGAGAGGGGTCCGGCGAGGGACCCGGGGTCGTCGAGGTCGCCGGCCACGGCGGTGGCGCGCGGGGGCAGCCCGGAGAGCCGGCCGCCGCGGCTGAGCGCGCGGACCTCGGCGCCCTGCTCGGCCAGCGCCCTGACCACCTCGGACCCGACGTTGCCGCCCGCACCCGCAACGAGGTACATCCGGCGCTCCTTCCGGACCGTCGACCGCGCACCGCGCGGTTCCCAGGGTCACAGCCTCGCACGGCGGAGGCGCCGCTGTGCAGCCTGTCCCACGCCATGGACGGGTGCACGGACGGGATCGCGCCGCGCACCGGCGGGCGCGCGAAGGCAGCGGGCGGGCGCACCGGACCCGCCCGCGGGGACCGGCGCCGCGGAGCCGGGCGGCGGGTCAGGCGCCGCGGAGCCGGGCGTCGCCGGCGGGGCGGTGACGTACCGCGGCCCGGGGCCCCGCCCCGCCCGCACCCCCGCCGACCTGCCTATCCTGGGCCGTATGCCTACCGCAGTCGTCACCGGAGCGAGCAGCGGGATCGGCGCGGCCACGGCCCGCCAGCTCGCCGCCGCAGGTCTTCACGTCGTCCTCACCGCCCGCCGCAAGGACCGCATCGACGCGCTCGCCGCCGAGCTGACCGCCGAAGGGCACGCGGCCACGGCCTACGCCCTGGACGTCACCGACCGCGCCGCCGTGGACGCCTTCGCCGCCTCCCTCGAAAGCTGCGACGTGCTCGTCAACAACGCCGGCGGCGCGCTGGGCACCGAGCCGGTCGAGGCCGGCGACCCGGCCGACTGGCGGGCGATGTACGAGGTGAACGTCATCGGCACGCTCCACCTCACCCAGGCGCTGCTGCCGGCCCTCGTCGCCTCCGGGGACGGCACGGTCGTCCTCGTCACCTCGACGGCCGGCCACGCCGTGTACGAGGGCGGCGGAGGCTACGTCGCCGCGAAGTTCGCCGAGCACAGCATCGCCGCCACGCTGCGGCTGGAACTGAACGGCCGGCCCGTGCGGGTCATCGAGATCGCCCCCGGGATGACCCGCACCGAGGGCTTCGCGGTGACCCGGATGCGCGGCGACACGGAGAAGGCCGCCGCCGTGTACGCGGGCGTGAAGGAGCCGCTGACCGCGGAGGACGTCGCGGACACGATCACTTGGGCGGTGACCCGCCCGGCGCACGTGAACGTCGACCTGCTGGTCGTGCGCCCCCGCGCCCAGGCGGCGAACTACAAGGTGCACCGGGAGCCGTAAGCCCCTTCGGGGGCACGCGGCACCCGAATGGCCGCGCCGCGGCAGCAGCCGCGCGCGCGGGGCGGGAGAGTCGTCGTATCGCCGCCGCCAGGGGAAGGAAGTGCCGTCGTGACCCCGGGCCCGTACCCGCCGATCGCGGACCACGGCATCATCGGAGACCTGCAGACCGTCGCGCTGGTCTCCGCCGAAGGCGTGATCGACTGGCTGTGCGCGCCGCGCTTCGACTCCCCCAGCGTCTTCGGCGCACTCCTCGACGACCGGCGCGGCGGGCGCTTCGCGATCACCGCCGACGCCCCCGACGCCGTCGCACGGCAGCTCTACCTGTCGAGTACCGCCGTCCTCGTCACCCGCTTCCTGTCCCCCGAGGGCATCGGCGAGGTGATGGACTTCATGCCGGTGGAAAACCCGAAGAAGGCCACCGGCACCCACCGGGTGATCCGGATCGTACGGGCCCTGCGCGGCGGGATGCGCTTCACGCTCGACTGCAGCCCCCGCTTCGACTACGGCCGCGACCCCCACCGGCTCGAACTCGACGGCGGCACCGCCCGCTTCCGCTCCGCCACCGCCGACGGCCATCTCCAGCTCCTCTGCCCGGCCGGGGACCTGACCCGCGACGGCGACGATGTGAGCGCCGTGCTGGACCTGGCGCCGGGCCACTTCGCCGCCGTGGTGTTCACCGTGTGCGCCCCCGGCGCCGGGCCGCCGCCGGCCACGTACGAGCAGGACGTGCTCCGCGAGCTGAACAGGGTGCGGAGCTACTGGCACCGCTGGACCGCCCTCAGCACCTACCGGGGCCGCTGGCGCGAGGTGGTCACCCGGTCGGCGATCACGCTGAAGCTGCTCACGTACGCCCCCACCGGTGCCCCCGTGGCCGCCGCGACCACGGGGCTGCCCGAGCAGATCGGCGGCGAGCGCAACTGGGACTACCGCTACACGTGGATCCGCGACGCCTCCCTGTCCGTACGCGCCCTCCTCGACCTCGGCTACGTCGCCGAGGCGGAGTCCTACCGGAACTGGCTCAGCGAACTGCTCAGGGCCGCCCACACCGCGCGCACGGCCACCGGCACCGCGCAGGCCGCCGACGCCGCGGGCGGCGCCCCCCGCCGCACCGCCACCGGCGAGCCGCTGCAGACCCTGTACCGCGTCGACGGCGACCTCCGCCTGCCCGAGGAGACCCTGCCGCACTGGGAGGGCTACCGCGGCTCCGCCCCCGTCCGCATCGGCAACGCCGCCGCCGACCAGCTCCAGCTCGACATCTACGGCGAGGCCGTCTACGCCCTCGCCCAGGCCAGTCACACCGCGGGCCCCGCCGGCTACGACGCCTGGCGCTACCTCGCCGCCCTCCTCGACTGGCTCGCCGACCACTGGGACCGCCCGGACGAGGGCATCTGGGAGACCCGCGGCGGACGCAAGGACTTCACGTACAGCCGGCTGATGTGCTGGGTGGCCTTCGAGCGCGGCATCCGCATGGCCGCCGACCTCGCCCGCCCCGGCGACATCGCCCGCTGGACCGCCGCGCGCGACGCGGTCTTCGAGCAGGTGATGGAGCGCGGCTACAGCCCGCGGCGGCGGGCGTTCGTCCAGCACTACGACGAGGAGGTGCTCGACGCCTCGCTGCTGCTGATGCCGCACGTCGGCTTCGTCGCCCCGCGCGAGCCGCGCTGGCTGTCGACGCTGCGGGCGATGGAGAAGGAACTGGTCACCGACAGCCTCGTGCACCGCTACGACCCGTCCGCCTCCCCCGACGGGCTGCGCGGCAGCGAGGGCACGTTCTCGCTGTGCAGCTTCCTGTACGTCTCCGCCCTCGCCACCGCCGGGCACGTCGACCGGGCCCGCTACGCCTTCGACAAGATGCTCACATACGCCAACCACGTCGGCCTGTTCGCCGAGGAGATCGGCCCCACCGGCGAACAACTCGGCAACTTCCCCCAGGCGTTCACCCACCTCGCGCTCATCATGGCCGCGCTGAGTCTGGACGAGGCGCTGGACGCCGCGGAGAGAGAAGGAGGCACGGCCGCCCATGGGTGACCTGCTGCTCGTACGGCACGGCGAGACCGAGTGGAGCCGCGAAGGCCGCCACACGGGCCGTACGGACCTGCCGCTGACCGGCACCGGCGAGGACCAGGCCCGCGCGCTGGCCCCCCTGCTCGCCCGGCGCCGCATCGCGGCGGTGCTGTGCAGCCCGCTCCGGCGCGCGGTGCGCACCGCGGAGCTGGCGCTGCCCGGCGGGCGCGGCACGGTGCTGGAGCCGCGGCTGCAGGAGTGGGACTACGGCGGCTACGAGGGCCTGACCACCCCGGAGATCCACGCCCAGCGCCCCGGCTGGGACCTGTGGCACGACGGCGTGCCGACGGGTGACGCCGGCCACCCCGGCGAGACGCTGGCGGCCGTGGGGCACCGCTGCGACGAGGTGCTGGCCGTCGCCGACGCGGCGCGGAACGACACGGACGGCGACGTGCTGCTCGTCGCCCACGGGCACGTCCTGCGGGTCCTCACCGCCCGCCGGCTGGGCCAGCACCCGGCCGCCGGCGCGCTGTACCGGCTGGAGACGGCCACGCTGTCGGTCCTCGGCACGGAGCACGGCCGGCCCGTACTTCTGGGCTGGAACATCCCTGCCGGCAGCGCCGGATGACGCACACCTGTGCCACCGCCCGCGCCGATGCGACAAGATAAGCGGGTCAACCGTCTTACGGCGGTCACCCGACCGGGCGCACCGGCAGGACGTGCGATAAGAATGATGGTCGTCCGCCACGCGCGGGCGGCCCCATGTCCTGAAGTCGGAAGGAGCCTTCTCCCGTGCAGCGATGGGCATTCGCGCAGGCCGTCGCGACGGCCGCCGTGCTCGCGGTCGCGCTGGCCGGCTGCACCGGCTCCGACGAGGGCAGCGGCGCGGTCGAGAGCCAGTCCGGCGGGGCCGACGCCTCCCTGCCGGTGCCGTCGGGGAAGTACAGCTCGCTGCCCGAGCCGTGCACGGCACTGAGCACCGGCAAGCTGGGAGAGCTGCTGCCGGGCACGGTGGACGAGGAGAGCGACGAGGACGCCGAGGAGGCCCTTACGGGCCGGCCGGACCTCACGTACGACGCCGACCGGCAGGTGGGCTGCCGCTGGGAGCGGGAGACCACGGAGGGCGGCCACAAGCTGGAGCTGCAGTTCGAGCGGATCGTGTCGTACGACGACGAGATCAGCGACGACCAGCAGGCCGCGCAGATCTACGCGGAACGGGCAGAGGAGCACGACGTCGACGTGAGCAGCGACCGGCCGGACCTGCCCGACAAGACGGACACCGGCAACGGCACGGGGGAGAGCAGCCCGCAGAACGCCGGCGGGACGGACGGCTCGGAGAAGGGCGGCAAGAGCTCCGGGCGCCCCGCGAAGGGCGGCACGGACGAGAACACCGGCGCCGACGGCGGTCCCGACGGCGGCACGGACTCCGGCTCCGACTCCCCCGACGACGGCTCCAGCCCGTCCGAGACCATCGCCCCCCGCCCCCTCGACGACATCGGCGACGAGTCGTTCCTCGACGACAGGACCGGCGGCGCCGGCGCGGGCGTGCAGCGCGAGGTGACCGTGGTGTTCCGCACGTCGAACGTCGTGGTGACCGTCACGTATGACCAGTGGCACACCGCGGGGAGCGAGCCGCCGGACAGCGCTGAGCTGCAACAGCGCGCCCAGCAGGTGGCCGACCAGCTCGCCGACCAGCTCACGGACTGACGCCCGGGCCCTCCGGTCGCCCGTACGCCGTCGTCGGCGGCGGGTACGCTCGCAAACCGGCGCCCGCGAGGCGCCTGGCCCGGGGCGTCGTGCCCCCACCACGCGACGCCCGACGACCGAGTGATGAAGGACCCATGCACCGCTCTACGACCCGCATCCCCCGAGCCCTGGCCGCCGTGGCCGTGCCCGTGATACTCGTCACCGCCGGCTGTTCCTCCGGCGACGACGGCGGCGACAGCGGCAAGCCGGGCGGCGCCTCACCGTCCGCGGAGAGCAGCGAGCCGAAGATCGAGCCGGCGAAGTTCGCCGATCTGCCCGACCCCTGCGACGCCGTCGCGAAGGACACCGTCAAGGACCTGGTGCCGGGCGCGAAGAGCACCTCCGGCACGGCGGGCAAGTCCGCCGACACCGCCCAGCGCAGCAGTTGCTCCTGGACGGGCCTCGACGGCTACCAGTGGCGCTGGCTGGACATCTCCTACCAGCGCTACGACTCCGATCCCGCCGTCGGCAGCGGCGCCGACCGCGCCGCGGAGTACTACGGCAAGCAGGTCGCCGCCACCGAGGCCACCGAGGACGCCAAGGGCATGCAGTCCTCCGCGGCGTCCGGACTGGGCCAGAAGGCCATGGAGTTCACGTACGAGACGACCGAGGACAAGGAGGACTACCGCAAGCAGACGGTCGTCTCTCTGCACGAAAACGTCGTCGTCACCGTCAACTACCACGGCGCCGGCTTCCAGGGCTCGAAACAGCCGAAGGCCGCCGACCTGCTGAAGGACGCGAAGAAGGCGACCAAGGAGGCCCTCGCCGCGGTCAAGTGAGCGAACCTGCATACGCAGCCCCGTACAACCGTGCGAGGCTAGCGTGGCTCCGGGCCGGGCCCGGGGCGGCCGGTGATCGCCAGCGGAGAGGGAACGGCGCGTGGACAGGGCTCCTGCGATACGCATGAACCGGACGCACCGCATACTCATCACCGTCGTCGTCCTCGGCGCGGTGCTGATCGCGGCGATCGGCTTCGCCGGGTCCTACGCGGCCGTGCGCGACCTCGCCGAGAAGAAGGGCTTCGGCGACTTCGCGGTCTTCTTCCCCATCGGCATCGACGCCGGCATCGTGGTCCTGCTCGCCCTCGACCTGCTGCTGACCTGGATCCGCATCCCGTTCCCGCTGCTGCGGCAGGCGGCGTGGCTGCTGACGGCGGCGACGATCGCGTTCAACGGCGCGGCGGCGTGGCCCGACCCGCTGGGTGTCGGGATGCACGCGATCATCCCGGTGCTGTTCGTGGTGGCGGTGGAGGCCGCGCGGCACGCGATCGGCCGGATCGCGGACATCACCGCCGACAAGTACATGGAGGGCGTGCGCGTCTCGCGCTGGCTGCTGGCCTTCCCCTCCACGTTCCGGCTCTGGCGGCGGATGAAGCTCTGGGAGCTGCGGTCGTACGACGAGGTCATCCGCCTCGAACAGGACCGCATGGTCTACCGCGCCCGGCTGCGCGCCCGCTACGGCCGCGCCTGGCGGCGGAAGGCGCCCGTGGAGGCGGTCATGCCGCTGAAGCTGGCGAAGTACGGGGTGCCGCTGGCCGAGACGGCACACGCGGGCCTTGCGGCGGCGGGCATCGACGCCCCGCTGCGCCCGCAGACGGCGAAGGGCGAGCTGGCGCCGGGGCGGACGGCGCTGCGGGAGTACGCGGACGGGGCGGCGGGCGCCGGGACGGGGCCCGTACCGGTCGCGCAGTCCGCGGGCGCGGCACACACCGTGCAGACCGCACAGACAGTGCCGGCCGCGCAGACGGTGCCGGCCGCACAGACGGTGCCGGCCGCACAGACGGTGCCGGCCGCGCAGGAGGTACCTGCCGGGCAGAACGCACAGAGCGCGCAGGCCGCGCAGGCCGCCCCGCACCCGCAGGCCGCGCCGCACGCCCAGGCCGCGTACCCGGCCGCGGCAGCCGCCGCCCCGCAGGCCGAGCCGGCGCCGCCCGTCCCCGCCCCCGTACCGGAGGCCGGGCCGCTGCCCGCCCCCGAGCCGGCCGCGACGATCCCGGGCCCCGCGCCCCGCCGCGACCTGCGCGCCCCCGTCGCCGTCAACGGCCACCAGCGGTCCGCGCCGCAGCCGCCGTCCTTCGTCGCCCCGCCGGCCCAAGAGCCGGAGCCCGAGCCCGAACCGGCGCCCCAGCCCGTCGCCGACGACGACCTCTCCGAGGTCGTCGGGCTGCCGGAAGGCGTGCCCTACGACGACGCGCTCTTCGGCTTCTACCGCCAGTTCGTGCTGGACGAGGGCCGCTTCCCCGCCCCGCGCTCGTTCGGCCGCTATCTGCGCGACGTCCACGGCGTGCAGTACGCCGACGGCAGGGCGCTCAGCGAGCGCTACCTGCGCACGTACCTCCCCGAGCTGCGCGAGCGCTACAACCAGGGCATGGGCACCGCCTGACCGGCCCGCGCCGCGGGCCGGCCGCGGCGCGTTCCGTCCCCGGCCGCAGGGGGGCGCTCAGGCCCCGCCCAGCAGCTCCCGCACCCGCTCCTGCCCCACCGCCAGCAGCAGCGTGGGCAGCCGCGGCCCCGTGTCCCGGCCCACCAGCAGCCGGTACAGCAGCGCGAAGAACGCGCGCTGCTCCGCCTTCAGCTCCGGCGTCGGCTTCGCGTCCGCGGGCAGCCCGGCGCGCAGCTTCGGCACCCCGTAGAGCAGCGTCGTCAGCCCGTCCAGCGACCAGTGCTCGTCGAGCCCGGCCAGCAGCAGCCGCAGCAGCTCCCGCTCGTCCGCGTCCAGCGACGCCAGCAGTTCCGCGTCCGGGTCCTTGCGTACCTGGGTGCGCTGGTCGGCCGGGACCTGCGTGGTGATCCACCGCTCCGCCTTGTCCAGCCGCGGCCGTACCTCGTCGAGCGAGGTCAGCGGGCGCTCCGGGTCGGCCTCGGCGAGGATCCGCAGCGTCTGCTCGTCGTCGCCGGCGGTGACGTCGGTCACGGAGGCGAGCATGCGGTACGGCAGCGGACGCGGCGTCGCCGGCAGCGGGCCGGCGGCGGTGCTCGCGGCGCGCTCGTACCCCGCGACGTCCCCCGGCTGCGCCGTGCCGGCCCCGACCTTGCGGACGAGGGCGTCCCACTCGTCGTACGTCCGCTGGATCTCCTGGTCGAAGGCGACCTTGAACGACTGGTTCGGCCGCCGCCGCGCGTACAGCCAGCGCAGCACCATCGGCTCCATGATCTCCAGCGCATCGGCGGGCGTCGGCACGCCGCCCTTGGACGACGACATCTTCGCCATGCCGCTGATGCCCACGAACGCGTACATCGGGCCGATGGGCCGCTGCCAGCCGAAGATGCCGACGAGCTTGCCGCCGACGTTCCAGGACGAGCCGGGCGAGTGGTGGTCGACGCCGGAGGGCTCGAAGACCACGCCCTCGTACGCCCAGCGCATCGGCCAGTCGACCTTCCACACCAGCTTGCCGCGGTCGAACTCCGCGAGCCGCACGGTCTCGGAGTGGCCGCAGGCGCAGGTGTAGGTCAGCTCGGTGCTCTCGTCGTCGTACGCGGTGACCGTCGTCAGGTCGCGCCCGCAGACCGCGCAGTACGGCTTGTACGGGTAGTACTCGCCGCCGGCCGTCAGGCCGTCGTCCTCGTCGGCGGCACCGGAGCCCTCGGCCGCGGCCAGCTCCGCCTCGTCCACCGGCTTCTGCTGCTTCTTCTGCGGCTTGGGCTTCGTGCGGAACTCGGCGAGGACCGCGTCGATGTCGCGGCGGTGCCGCATCGCGAAGAGGATCTGCTCGCGGTACGCGCCCGAGGTGTACATCTCCGTCTGGCTGATGCCGCGGTACGTCACGCCCAGCTCGGCGAGGGCGCCCTCCATCGCCGCCCTGAAGTGCGCGGCCCAGTGGGGGTGCGGGCTGCCCTTGGGCGCGGGCACGGAGGTCAGCGGCTTGCCGATGTGCTCCGCCCAGGAGTCGTCGACGCCCTCGACGCCGAAGGGCACCTTGCGGAAGCGGTCGTAGTCGTCCCAGGAGATCAGGTGCTCGCAGGGGACACCGCGGCGGCGGATCTCGTCGGCCACCAGGTGCGGGGTCATCACCTCGCGCAGGTTGCCCAGGTGGATCGGGCCGGAGGGGGACAGGCCGGAGGCGCAGACCACCGGTTTGCCGGGGGCACGACGCTCCGCCTCGGCGATGACCTCGTCGGCGAAACGGGAGACCCAGTCGGCGGCCTCGGCGGTGGCACCCACAGTCCAGACTTCCTCTCTCTGCGCGTCTCAGCGGCGCTTGCGCGGCCATTCTCCCAAAGAAATTCGCTTGGCCCTGCATGGGATACTGAGGGCTCCTCCCAGTCCTCCGTCAGGAAGCGGCGATCACGACCATGGCCTCAGTCCCGTCCCTCGCCACCCAGGTCCGGCAGCGCGTCACGGACGCCCTTGCGGCGGCACTGCCGCAGGAGGCCGCCGCGGATCCCCTGCTGCGACGCAGCGACCGGGCGGACTTCCAGGCCAACGGGATGCTGGCGCTGGCCAAGCGGCTGAAGACCAACCCGCGGGACCTGGCCGGCCAGGTCGCCACGCGGGTCGACACGGGCGACGTGCTCACGGAGATCGAGGTCTCCGGCCCCGGCTTCCTCAACATCACCGTGACGGACGCGGCGATCACCTCGAACCTCGCCGCCCGCGCCGCGGACGACCGCCTCGGCGTGCCGTACGCGGACGACCCCGGCACCACCGTCATCGACTACGCCCAGCCGAACGTCGCGAAGGAGATGCACGTCGGGCATCTGCGCTCGGCGGTCATCGGCGACTCCCTCGTCCGCATGCTGGAATTCACCGGCGAGAACGTGATCCGGCGCCACCACATCGGCGACTGGGGCACGCAGTTCGGCATGCTCATCCAGTATCTCGACGAGCACCCGCACGAGCTGGACCACGACGGCGCGGACGGCGCCGCCGCCTCCGGCGAAGAGGCCGCCTCGAACCTCAACAGGCTCTACAAGGCCGCCCGCGCCGTCTTCGACACCGACGACGGCTTCAAGGAGCGGGCCCGGCGCCGGGTCGTCGCGCTGCAGTCGGGCGACCCGGAGACGCGGGCGCTGTGGCAGCGGTTCGTCGACGAGTCGAAGCTGTACTTCTTCTCCGTCTTCGACAAGCTCGACATGGAGATCAGGGACGCCGACATCGTCGGCGAGTCCGGCTACAACGACATGCTGGACGAGACCTGCGCCATGCTGGCGGAGGCCGGCGTCGCGGTCGAATCCGAGGGCGCGCTGTGCGTCTTCTTCGACGACATCAAGGGCCAGGACGGCCAGCCGGTCCCACTGATCGTGCGCAAGTCCGACGGCGGCTACGGCTACGCGGCCACCGACCTGTCCGCGATCCGCGACCGGGTGTTCAACCTCAAGGCGCAGACGCTGATCTACGTCGTGGACCACCGGCAGTCGCTGCACTTCCGGATGGTCTTCGAGACGGCCCGCCGGATGGGCTGGATCGACGGCCGCGTGACGGCGATGCAGCTCGCCTTCGGCACGGTCCTGGGCAAGGACGGCAAGCCGTTCAAGACCCGGGCCGGCACGACCGTACGGCTGGAGGACCTGCTCGACGAGGCCATCGACCGGGCGTCGTCGGTCGTCCGGGAGAAGGCCGACACGGCGGTGCCGCCGCTGACGGAGGAGGAGATCGCGGAGCGCGGGGCGCAGGTGGGCATCGGCGCGGTCAAGTACGCCGACCTGTCCACCTCGGCGGCCCGCGACTACAAGTTCGACCTGGACCAGATGGTGTCCCTGCACGGCGACACCTCGGTCTACCTCCAGTACGCGTACGCCCGCATCCGCTCCATTCTCCGCCGCGCCGGCGACACCGCCCACCCGGCGGCCCACCCGGAGCTGTCGCTGGAGGCGGCGGAGCGGGCGCTGGGGCTGCACGTGGACGGCTTCGCGGCGGTGGTCGCGGAGGCGGCGGAGGAGTACGCACCGCACAAGATCGCGGCGTACCTCTACCAGCTCGCGTCCCTCTTCACGACCTTCTACGAGCACTGCCCGGTCCTGAAGGCGGACAGCCCCGCCCAGGTGGAGAACCGCCTGCTCCTCTCCGATCTGACGGCCCGGACCCTGCACACGGGCATGGCCCTCCTCGGCATCCGCACCCCCGAACGCCTCTGACGGGGGCCGAAGGCGCGACGAACCCGCTGAAAGCAGCAGGTGAGTGCAGACTAGGCGCATGTCAGTGACACACACCGGCGAGAACCTGCACCGGCTCCGCGTGGGCCGTTACCGCGTCTGGTACGAGAGCTAGGACGAGGTGGTGGAGATCGCCGTCTTCCACCTCGGCCGGGCCGGCGGCTGAAGCAACGAGCCGAGCACACGGCGAGCCGGCCTGCGGTGGCCGGGGAACCGCTCGCGTACGCTGATCGTCATGAGCGCCTGGGAGTTGACGCGGACCTTCGCCGGTCCCGCCGGAGAGGTCCGCTGGGACCGGCTCGGTCCGGACGGGAGCGGCGGTGCGCGGCCCGTGGTGCTGCTGCACGGCACGCCGTGGTCGTCGTACACCTGGCGCGCCGTCGCCCGCGCGCTCGCCCGCGGGCGCGCGGTCTACGCCTGGGACATGCCCGGCTACGGGCAGTCGGAGAAGCGCGACGGGCAGGACGTCTCACTCGACGCGCAGGGGCGGACCTTCGTCCACCTGCTCGATCACTGGCGGCTGGACGAGCCGCTGGTCGTCGCGCACGACTTCGGCGGGGCCGTCGCGCTGCGCGCGCACCTGCTGCACGGCGCCGCCTACCGGGCGCTGGCCCTGGTCGACCCCGTCGCCCTCGCCCCCTGGGGATCGCCGTTCTTCCGGCTCGTACGGGACAACGCGCCCGTCTTCGAGCAGCTCCCGGCCGCGCTGCACACCGCGCTGGTCCGCGCGTACATCGGCACCACCGGCGGCCCCGGACTCCACCCGGCCGTCCTCGACGCGCTCGTCGCACCGTGGACGGACGACGCCGGACGGCCCGCTTTCTACCGCCAGATCGCCCAGGCCGACCAGCGCTACACCGACGAGATCCAGCCCCACTACGGCGGGATCGACCTGCCCACGCTCGTCTGCTGGGGCACGGACGACACCTGGATCCCCGTCGCCAAGGCGCACGAGCTGGCCGGTCTCGTGCCCGGCGCACGACTGGAGCTGTTCGAGGGCGCGGGGCACCTCGTCCAGGAAGACGCACCGGCCGAACTGACGGCCGTTCTGCAGACGTTCCTCACCGAGCAGTCCTAGCGCCGGCCCGGCTCCCGCGGGCGTCTACGCCTCCTCCCACCACGGCCGCACGCCCGCCACGGAGACGAAATCGTGGAAGTCCATGTTGGCGATCTCCAGGTTGCAGACCATCGACCCGGCCACGTGGCACGGCAGGACGGCGACGTTGCCGGGGGTGTCGTAGAGGTCGACGGCGGCCAGCGGCCGGTCCGCCCCGGCGAAGGTCCCGGCGTCGGCGAGCGCGACGAGCACGGCGTGCTCCTCGGGGGGTACCAGCGCGGGGACGCTGCCGGGCGGCAGGTCCTCGTAGACGGGGTCGTCCACGACCAGGGCCGTCAGAGGGTAGCGGTCCGGATCGATGTCGTCCGGGTCGATGTCGGCACCGACCCAGCCCTCCTCGTCGGTGCCGCCCAGCTCGTCGAGCAGAGCGCGCCAGCCCTCGTCGTCCTCGAACGAGGTGCGGACCAGCAGGGCGCCGTCGGTGGCGGGCAGCGCGGGGAAGTCCCGCCGGGGTCGTGTCGTCGGCAGGGGGAAGGCCCGGCGGCCGGCGGGGCCCCGGTAGGTGCCGCGCAGGTCCGTCTCGCGGATCAGGTCGTCGAAGACGAGCGCCCCGTCGAACAGGGCGGCCAGGACCTCGCCGAGCCGCTCCGGCGCGACCCGGACCCCGCGCCCGGGTATCGCCACCAGGTCCACCAGCAGCGGCTCACCGCCGTACACCGCGGCGAGGTCCACGAGGACGACGACGGGGGCTGCCGATCCGCCGTCGGGGAGGAGCGCGGGCACGTTCCCGCCGTGCACGTGGTCCCACCCGGGGTCGGCGACGGGGCGCAGCCGCACCGGGCCGCCCTCGGGCACGTCCACCGTTGCCCGCCCGGCCCGGTCGACCAGCCCGCCCCAGCAGGGCTCGCCGTTCTCGTAGTAGGTACAGACCGCCAGCACGTCACCGGACGTGGTCCGGGGTAGCTCCGGGCAGGGCATGACTCCCCTTTCGCGAGATCGCCGCGGGATGCCCCGAAAACTATCGCGCAGGACTGACAGCGGCCGGCCCGGCCGACCCGCGTGCTAGGACGCCGACTTCGGGCGGGCGCGCAGGTGCGCGCGCTCGCCCTGGCCGCCGAAGAGGCTGAGGAACTCCACCGCCTCGTCGTCGGCCGCGCCGAACCAGTGCGGCACGCGGGTGTCGAACTCGGCCGCCTCGCCGGGTTCGAGGATCAGGTCGTGCTCGCCGAGCACGACGCGGAGCCGGCCGCTCATCACGTACATCCACTCGTAGCCCTCGTGGGTGCGCAGGTCCGGCTCCCGGCGCCCGCTGCCCGCGGGCAGGATCAGCTTGAACGCCTGGATGCCGGCTGCCCGGCGGGACAGCGGCAGCATCGTCATGCCGTTGCGGGTGACCGGCCGCAGGTGGATGCGGGGGTCGCCGGTGGGCGGGGCGTCGACGAGTTCGTCGAGGGTGACGCCGTGCGCACGGGCCAGCGGCAGCAGCAGCTCCAGCGTGGGGCGGCGGGTGCCGGACTCCAGCCGCGACAGGGTGCTCACCGAGATCCCGGTGGCCGCGGAGAGCTCGGCCAGCGTCGACTCACGGCGGCGGCGCAGCTCGCGCAGGCGAGGGCCGACGGCGTTGAGAGCGGTGTCGAGTTCCGCGTCCGGGTCGGGGGCGCTGTCGGTGTCGGCCATGCGCACAGTTTGCCATAACGGCAACAAGATTTGCGGTTCCGACCGGGCCGGCCGCATGGTCGCCGGCAGGGAGGTGGGCGACGTGACCGACAGGGCCGAACGAGCCGGGACGGGTGCCGGGCCGGCGGAGAGCTACGAGGTGGCGGTTATCGGCGGCGGTGCCGCGGGGCTGAGCGGGGCGCTGATGCTGGCCCGCTCCCGCCGCTCCGTGGTGGTGATCGACGCGGGTGCGCCGCGCAACGCCCCGGCCGACGGCGTGCACGTGCTGCTGGGCCGCGAGGGCATGCCGCCGGGCGAGCTGCTGGCGCGCGGGCGCGCGGAGGTGCGCGGGTACGGGGGCCACGTGGTGACCGGCGAGGTCACCGGGGTCGCCCGGGAGGCGGAGGACGGCCCCGGATCCCCGGACACCGAGGACGGGCCCGGGTTCGTCCTCGCCCTCGCCGGCGGCCGGTCCGTACGGGTCCGGCGGCTGCTCGTCACCACCGGACTCGTCGACGAGCTGCCCGCGGTCGACGGCCTGCGTGAGCGCTGGGGCCGGGACGTACTGCACTGCCCCTACTGCCACGGCTGGGAGGTCCGCGACCAGGCCATCGGCGTGCTGGCGACCGGGCCCATGGCCCTGCACCAAGCGCTGCTGTTCCGGCAGTTGAGCGCCGATGTCACGTACTTCGCGCACACCACGGAGCCTCCGGCCGGCGAGGACGCCGCGCAGTTGGACGCCCTCGGCGTGCGCGTCGTCACCGGCGAGGTCGCGGGCCTGGAGGTCACCGGGGACCGGCTCGCGGGCGTCCGTCTCGCGGACGGCACGGTGGTGCCCCGCCAGGCCCTCGCGGTGGCCTCCCGCATGGTGGCCCGCGGCGGGTTCCTGGACGGCCTGGGGCTGCGCCCCGTCGCGCACCCGTCCGGCATGGGTGAGCACATCCCCGCCGACGCCACCGGCCGCACCGGCGTGCCCGGCGTGTGGGTCGCCGGCAACGTCACCGACGTGACCGCCCAGGTCCACGCCGCCTCGTCGGCCGGCGCCATGGCCGGCGCGCAGATCAACGCCGACCTCGCCGCCGAGGACGCCCGCCGGGCGGTAGCCGCCCGCCGGGTCGGCGTGTGAGGTACGTACCGACCGAGAGGAATACGAGGATGACGAACGCGACGGAAGAGTTCGGCGAGGCGTACTGGGAGGAGAAGTACCGCGGCCGGGACGCGATCTGGAGCGGCCGGCCCAACCCCCAGCTCGTGACCGAGATCGCCGGCCTGCCGCCGGGCACCGCCCTGGAGGCCGGCTGCGGCGAGGGCGGCGACGCCCTCTGGCTCGCCGAACGCGGCTGGCGGGTGACGGCGGTGGACATCTCCGCCACCGCGCTGGACCGGGCCCGCGCGCACGCCGAGACGCGCGGCGCGGAGGTCGCCGGCCGCATCACGTGGGTGCGGGCCGACCTGACCGACTCCACGCCGGACGGCGCCCCCTTCGACCTCGTCACCACGCACTACGTGCACACGACGGCCTCCCGCGCGGCACTCTTCGGCCGCCTCGCGGGAGCGGTGGCGGCGGGCGGCACCCTGCTCGTCGTCGGCCACCACGAGACGGACCCCCGCGCGGCACACATCGCCGAGGCCCACCCGGGGGTGCACTTCACCGCGGAGGACGTGGCCGCGGACCTGGCACCGGCGGACTGGGAGATCGTCGTGGCGGAGGTCCGGACGCGGCGGGCACCCGTGGGCCACGAGCCCCATGACGGCGGCGAGCCCGCCGACCACCACGACGCCGTCCTGCGCGCGCGCAGGCGCTGACACGGTGTCGTACGGGCCCGGGGCCGCCCTCGGCGGCCCCGGCGCAGCCGCCGCCCCGCAGAGCGTCAGCCGCGCAGCTTCTGGGCCGCCTCGATCGCCCAGTACGTGAGGATCATCTGCGCCCCGGCCCGCCTGATCCCCGTCAGCGTCTCCATCATCGCCGCGTCCCGGTCGACCCAGCCGCGCTCCGCCGCCGCTTCGACCATCGCGAGCTCCCCCGAGATCTGGTACGCCGCCACCGGCACGTCCGCCTCGTCGGCGACCCGGCGCAGCACGTCGAGATACGGCCCGGCCGGCTTGACCATCACCATGTCGGCGCCCTCGGCGAGGTCGAGGGCCAGCTCGCGCAGCGCCTCGCGGCCGTTCGGCGGGTCCTGCTGGTAGGTCCTCCGGTCACCCTTCAGCGACGAGTTGATCGCCTCGCGGAACGGTCCGAAGAAGGCGGAGGAGTACTTCACGGTGTACGCGAGGACCCCGGTGTCCTGGTGTCCCGCCCGGTCCAGGGCTTCGCGGATCACCGCGATCTGGCCGTCCATCATGCCGCTCGGCCCCAGCACGTGCGCCCCGGCGTCCGCCTGCACCACGGCCATCTCCGCGTACCGCGCCAGCGTCGCGTCGTTGTCGACGCGGCCGGCGGCGTCCAGGACCCCGCAGTGACCGTGGTCGGTGGTCTCGTCCAGGCACACGTCGGACATGATCACCAGGTCGTCCCCGACCTCGGCCCGCACGTCGCGCAGGGCGACCTGCAGGATGCCGTCGGGGTCGGTGCCGGCGGAGCCGATCGCGTCCTTCTTGTGCTCCTCCGGGACGCCGAAGAGCATGATTCCGCCGATGCCCGCGGCGACCGCCTCGGCGGCGGCCTTCTTCAGGGTGTCGCGGGTGTGCTGCACGACGCCCGGCATGGAGGCGATCGGCTGCGGCTCCTGAAGGCCCTCGCGGATGAACGCGGGCAGGATCAGCTCCGCCGGGTGCAGCCGGGTCTCGGCGACCATCCGCCGCAGCGCGGGCGTGGTGCGCAACCGCCGCGGGCGGATGACGGGACCGGCGACGGGGCCGGGCTGCGGGGCGTCGGTGCCAGACACGTGTGCTTACCTCCGTGGTGCTCCGGGGCGGCCGGTCTCCCGGCGCCGGCGAGGGAGGGCACGTACCCGCGCGCCTCCCGCCGGGCGGCGGGGAGCCGGACGGCTTCCACCGTACGCCCCGGCGGTGACACTCCCCGCGGGCCCCGTCAGCTCGTGGTCGTCGTCGTCCGCGCCCGCCGCCGCGGCCTGCGCTCGCTGGGCCGGGTGACGTGCTCCCCGGCCTCGACCGCCGCCGCCCGGCGCCGCGCGCCGAACTCCGCCAGCGCCTCGGCCAGCCGGTGCACGGACGGCTCCGGCGCCATGACGTCGACGCGCAGCCCGTGCTCCTCCGCGGTCTTCGCCGTGGCCGGGCCGATACAGGCGATGACCGTGACGTTGTGCGGCTTGCCGGCGATGCCGACGAGGTTCCGTACCGTCGAGGAGGAGGTGAACAGCACGGCGTCGAACCCGCCGCCCTTGATCGCCTCGCGGGTCTCGGCCGGCGGCGGCGACGCGCGCACCGTGCGGTAGGCGGTGATGTCGTCGACCTCCCAGCCGAGGTCCTTCAGCCCGGCCACCAGCGTCTCGGTCGCGATGTCGGCGCGCGGCAGGAAGACCCGGTCGATCGGGTCGAAGACCGGGTCGTACGGCGGCCAGTCCTCCAGCAGCCCGTGCGAGGACTGCTCGCCGCTGGGCTGCAGGTCGGGCCGGACGCCGAACTCCACCAGCGCCGCCGCCGTCTGCTCGCCGACCGCGGCGACCTTGATCCCGGCGAAGGCGCGGGCGTCGAGCCCGTACTCCTCGAACTTCTCCCGCACCGCCTTGACGGCGTTGACGGACGTGAAGGCGATCCACTCGTACCGGCCGGTCACCAGGCCCTTGACCGCCCGCTCCATCTGCTGCGGGGTACGCGGCGGCTCGACGGCGATGGTCGGCACCTCGTGCGGCACGGCACCGTACGAGCGCAGTTGCTCGGACAGCGACGCCGCCTGCTCCTTCGTCCGCGGCACGAGCACGTGCCAGCCGAAGAGCGGCTTGGACTCGAACCAGGCCAACTGCTCGCGGCGGGCCGGCGCGCTCTGCTCGCCGACGACGGCTATGACCGCCTGCCCGGCGTCCGGCGACGGCAGCACCTTCGCCGACTTCAGCACCTGCGCGACGCTGCCGAGCGTGGCGCTGAACGTCCGCTGCCGCGTCGTCGTGCCCGCGAGCGTGACCGTCATCGGGGTGTCCGGCTTGCGGCCGGCGGCGACCAGCTCGCGCGCCGTCGCCGCGGTGGCCTCCAGGGACGTCTGCACCACCAGGGTGCAGTCGCTGGTGCCCACCTCGCCCCAGATCTGCTCGGAAGCGGTCGCGGCGTCCACGACGCGTACGTCCGTGCCCTCCGGGTCGTGCAGCGGCACACCGGCGTACGCGGGCACACCCACGGCGGTCGCGACACCGGGCACCACCTCGAAGGCGATGCCCTCGGCCGCGCAGGCGCGCATCGCGTGCGCGGCGCCGCCGTCGAGGCCCGGGTCGCCCGCCACGGCATGCACGACCCGCCTGCCGGCGCGGGCGGCCTCCATGACAAGATGGCCTGCGTCAGCGGCCGTTGGCGGTTCGTCGTCCCCCGCGGCCGCCGACGTATGCGCCGCGGGCGCAGGCGTCGCCGACGTGTGCGGCGTGACCGCGCCGGCACGCGCGTGGGCGCGTACGACGGCGAGGACCTTCGGATCGGCGATCAGGACGTCCGCGGCAGACAGCGCTTCCACGGCGCGCAGCGTGAGCAGTCCGGGATCGCCGGGTCCTGCGCCCAGGAACGTGACGTGCCCGCGGGCGGCGGGACCGGGCGGTCGGGCCGCGCCGGTCGCTGTACGCGCCGACGCGCTGGACTTACGGGTCGAAGGCGTGGGGCTCAAAGTCGCTCCCCCATCAGACCGGCCGCGCCCTTGGCGAGCATCTCTTCTGCGAGCTCGCTTCCGAGCGCCACGGCGTCGCCGTACGACGCCGGCACGGGGCCGGTGGCGGACATCTGCACCAGAGCGGAGCCGTCGGGGGTGCCGACGACGCCGCGCAGGCGCATCTCGGTGACAGTGGACGCTGTGCCCAAGTCGGCCCCGGAGGGACCCTCCGCGTGCAGGTCGGCGAGCGCGCCCACGGGCGCGCTGCAGCCGGCCTCCAGGGCGGCGAGCAGCGTCCGCTCGGCGGTGACGGCGACCCGCGTCAGCGGGTCGTCCAGCTCCGCGAGCTGGGCGGTCAGGTGCGCGCTCGACGAGGCGCACTCGATCGCCAGGGCCCCCTGGCCGGGGGCGGGCAAGACTGCGTCGAGGGGTATCAGCTCGGTGGCCTCGGCCAGCCGGCCGAGGCGGCTGAGCCCCGCGGCGGCGAGCACGACGGCGTCGAGCTCGCCCTGGTGTACGTACCCGATGCGGGTGTCGACGTTCCCGCGGACCGGGACGGTCTCTATGGCGCCGCCGAGGGAGCGGGCCCAGGCGTGCAACTGGCCGGCGCGGCGCGCCGAGCCGGTGCCGATCCGGGGCCGGCCGCCGGCGGCGAGCACCTGCTCGAAGCCGAGGCCGTCGCGGGCGACGAGCACGTCGCGCGGGTCCTCGCGGGGCGGCACGGCGGCGATGACCAGCTCCTCGGACTGCGCGGTCGGCAGATCCTTCAGCGAGTGCACCGCGAGGTCCACCTCGCCGTGCATCACGGCCTCGCGCAGGGCGGCGACGAAGACGCCCTGGCCGCCGATCTCGGACAGGTGCCGGCGGGACACGTCCCCGTACGTGGTGATCGCGACCAGCTCGACGGCGCGCCCGGTCAGCCGGCGTACCGATTCGGCAACCAGCTCGGACTGCGCGAACGCGAGCTTGCTGCGCCGCGTGCCCAGGCGCAACGGGCGCTGGAAGCGCGAGGCTCCCTGCGCCCCGGCCCCCTTCGCCTGCGTCGGCTTGGCTGCGGTCATGACGGCTCCCGTTCACTGCGTGCGCTGGCCGCCGCGCGGCCGGAGTCCGCGCGGCTGACGGCGTCGACGGTGGCCGGGTCGAGGTCGAAGAGCTCCCGCAGGGCGTCCGCATACCCCGCTCCGCCGGGGGTGGCGGCCAGCTCCTTGACCCGTACGGTCGGCGCGTGCAGCAGCTTGTCCACGACGCGGCGCACGGTCTGCGCCACCTCGGCCCGCTGACGTTCGTCGAGCCCGGGCAGCCTACCCTCCAAACGGGCGATCTCGCCCGCGACGACGTCCTGGGCCATGGTCCGCAGCGCGACGACGGTGGGCGTGATGCTCGCGGCCCGCTGCGCGGCACCGAAGACCTCGACCTCCTCGGCCACGATGGCCCGTACCTGGTCCACGTCGGCGGCCATGGGGGCGTCGGCGGCGGCCCCGGCCAGGGTCTCGATGTCGACGAAGTGCACCCCGGGCACCTCATGCAGCGCGTGATCGATATCACGCGGCATCGCCAGATCGAGCAGCGCGAGCGGGGGGCCTCCGGCGGAGGCGGCTCCGCCGGCGCGGCGGCGCAGCGCAGCCCGTACCTCGGCCGCCGTCAGCACCAGGCCCGTCGCACCCGTGCACGAGATGACCACGTCCGCCGTCACCAGCTCGTCCGCGATCTCCTCGACCCGCGCGGCACGGGCGAGAGGAACCCCCGCGGGCCCGGCCTGCGCCGGGATCAGGCCCGCGGCGCCCGCCGCCGGCGACCCCGCGTTCAGGCCCGCCGCCAGGCGCTCCGCGCGCGCGTACGTGCGGTTGGCGATCACCAGCTCCGCCGCCCCGGCCCGCACCAGCGTCGTCGCCGCCAGCGACGACATGGACCCGGCGCCGATCACCAGCGCGCGGCGGCCCGCCACCCACTCGGCCACCGGCGCCCCGGCCGCGAGCTGTGCCAGCCCGAACGACACCAGGGACTGGCCCGCCTTGTCGATCCCCGTCTCGCTGTGCGCCCGCTTGCCGACCCGCAGCGCCTGCTGGAAAAGGTCGTTCAGGGTCCGGCCCGCGGTGTGCGTCCGCTGCCCGAGCGCCAGGGACTCCTTGATCTGCCCGAGGATCTGCCCCTCGCCGACGACCATGGAGTCCAGCCCGCAGCCCACCGTGAAGAGGTGGTGCACGGCGCGGTCCTCGTAGTGCACGTACAGGTGCGGCGTCAGCTCCTCCAGGCTCACGCCCGCGTGCTGCGCCAGCAGCGTCGACAGCTCGGCGACGCCCGCGTGGAACTTGTCCACCGCCGCATACAGCTCGATCCGGTTGCACGTGGCCAGCGCCACCGCCTCCGTGACCGGAGCCGCCGCCACCGCGTCCGTGAGCAGCTTCGCGCGCGCGTCCGGCGCGAGCGAGGCCCGCTCCAGCACGCTCACCGGCGCGCTGCGGTGGCTGAGGCCGACGACGAGGACACTCATGCGGGCATCACGGCGGGTACGTCCCCGTCGGGCCCCTGACCGGTGCGCTTCTTCGCGGCGGGGGCGGGGCGCGCCGCCGTCTCCACCGCGGGCGTACCGCCCTGCGCCGCCGCTTCGGCCTCGCGCAGCTCGGCCTCCTCGCCGGCCTTGCGCTGCTCGTGGAAGGCGAGGATCTGCAGTTCTATCGAGAGGTCGACCTTGCGCACGTCGACGCCGTCGGGGACGTTCAGCACAGTCGGCGCGAAGTTGAGGATGGAGGTGACGCCCGCCTCCACCAGCCGGTTGCAGACCGCCTGCGCGGCGCCCGCGGGGGTGGCGATGACGCCGATGGAGACGCCGCTCTCCTTGATCAGCGGCTCCAGCTCGTCGGTGTGCCGCACGGTCAGGCCCGCGACCTGCTTGCCGGTCATGGCCCGGTCGGCGTCGATGAGCCCCGCGACGCGGAAGCCGCGGGAGGCGAAGCCGCCGTAGCCGGCGAGGGCCGCGCCGAGGTTACCGATACCGACGATGACCACGGGCCAGTCCTGGGTCAGGCCCAGCTCGCGTGAGATCTGGTAGACGAGGTACTCGACGTCGTAGCCGACGCCGCGGGTGCCGTAGGAGCCGAGGTACGAGAAGTCCTTGCGCAGCTTCGCCGAGTTGACGCCGGCGGCGGCGGCCAGTTCCTCGGAGGAGACCGTGGGCACGGAGCGCTCCGAGAGCGCCGTGAGGGCCCGCAGATACAGCGGGAGCCGGGCGACGGTGGCCTCGGGAATCCCTCGGCTTCGGGTCGCCGTTCGGTGTGTTCGGCCAGTTGCCACAGTGCTCCTGACGCTAGCGCGGTGCCGCGTACGGCCCGCCGGGGCGAAACCGCACTGATGAGAGAAGGCTATGCCTTTGTGAACGCGTGCACAAAGATTGTGTCCGCTTTGTCCGGGCAAAGTGACGGGCGTCACCCCCCGGCTCACGACCGCAGCGCCCGCCGCAGCCTCTCCGGGTCCACCCGCCAGAAGTCGTGCTGCTCACCGTCCACGAGGACCACCGGGATCTGCTCCCAGTAGCGGCGGTACAGCTCCTCGTCGCGGGTGATGTCCTTCTCCTCCCAGCCGGCGCCCAGCTCCGCACAGACGGAGACGACGACCTCGCGCGCCTCGTCGCACAGGTGGCAGCCGGGCTTGCCGATGAGGGTCACGGTCCGGTCGGCGGGGGCGGGCACGGACGCGGCGGTCCTACGTCGCAACAGGCTCATGTCATCGATTGTGCCGCCCTGCACGGGCGTACGGAGCCGCCCGTAAGCAAGCAGAACCGGACAGACAACAGCCACGGAACGATAACGGCCGGGCACATGACGTCCAGAGCCGGGCGGAACCCCCCGGGAATGCACGCGCGCGTCCGCGGAGGCCCGGCCCCTCGGCACCGGATGACCCCCCTCACACCGTTATGCTCATCGTCATGGCCGCATTCGGATGGCTCAGCCGCAGACGCCGCGCGACCGCACGCAGCGTCGCCGCCGGCGAAGCCGCGGCCGAGGCGGCGCGCAAGACGTCACAGGAGCTGGAGCACGCCGCGCAGGCGGAGGCCGAAGCCGTCCTCGCACAGGGCGTCACGGCGGACGGCGGGGCGGCCACGGGGGCCGCGGCAGAGGACGAGGAGCCGGACTTCCCCGTCCACGGCGACGTGCACGCGGCGGCCTTCTTCGACCTCGACAACACGATCATGCAGGGCGCCGCGCTCTACCACTTCGGCCGCGGGCTCTACAAGCGCAAGTTCTTCCGCACCCGCGACCTCGCCCGGTTCGCCTGGCAGCAGGCGTACTTCCGCCTCGCCGGCGCCGAGAACTCCGGGCACATGGAGGACGCGCAGTCCAGCGCGCTGTCCATCGTCCAGGGCCATCGCGTCGCCGATCTCATGGAGATGGGCGAGGAGATCTACGACGAGTACATGGCCGAGCGCATCTGGCCCGGCACCCGCGCGCTGGCCGAGGCGCACCTCAACGCCGGCCAGAAGGTGTGGCTCGTCACCGCCGCCCCGGTCGAGACCGCGACGATCATCGCCCGCCGGCTCGGCCTGACCGGCGCGCTGGGCACCGTCGCGGAGTCCGTCGGCGGCGTCTACACCGGCCGGCTCGTCGGCGAGGTGCTGCACGGGCCCGCCAAGGCCGAGGCGATACGGGCCCTCGCCGCCGCCGAGGCACTGGAGTTGGGGCGCTGCGCCGCGTACAGCGACTCGGCCAACGACATCCCCATGCTCTCCCTCGTCGGCCACCCGTACGCGATCAACCCCGACGCACGGCTGCGCAAGCACGCGCGCGAACACGGCTGGCGGCTGCGCGACTACCGGACGGGCCGCAAGGCCGCGAAGGTCGGCATCCCGGCCGCGGCGGGCGTCGGGGCGGTGGCCGGCGGCGCCGCCGCGGCGGCCGCCCTCCAGCGCCGCCGCCGCTGAACCGGGCGCACGTGCACCGCTCCCGGCCGGTATCCCCGGCTCCGCCGTCGACGGGTCACCGGCGGCGCGCCCGTGACCGATTCCTCCGGGAAACACACAACACGCCCGTGAACCAGGCAGTTCGTGTCACTTACCGATCAAACTCAATCCGACGCCCGATACTTGAGGGGACGTCAATAGACTAGGGATCGGACGGAAACGGTGATTTGAGCAACTGGAGGTAGCGCGACCGACACGAAGCGTTATTCTCCTCAGACGCAATCCGGTGCCCGCACATACCTACGTCGGTCAACGGTCCCGCACTGAACGTGATGGAAGCACTGCCTCTGGGAGTCCCGTGTACCCATACGTCGGGGTTGACGCCTCAGGTCTGGCTACGCTGCGCGCGCAGGTAATCGAGCAACTGCGCCTCTTCTCGCCCGCCCTGGCCGTCGCCGGCCCCGCAGCGAGTCCCGCCGCCGGCCCGGTCGTACGCCCCGCCTACGCCCTCACCGACGGCAGCGCCGCGGTGGGCAGCAGCCGCCGGCAGGCCGGCGGCGCGGGCACCCGCGAGCGTAGCGGCAGGCAGACCCGGCAGCCGCAGCCCTCGACCGGCGACAGCCGCCGCATGATGGACCTGGTCGAGCGCGCCCAGGCCGGCGAGACCGAGGCGTTCGGCCGGCTCTACGACCAGTACGCCGACACCGTCTACCGCTACATCTACTACCGCGTCGGCGGCCGGGCGACGGCCGAGGACCTCACCTCGGAAACCTTCCTGCGCGCCCTGCGCCGGATCGGCACGTTCACCTGGCAGGGGCGCGACTTCGGCGCCTGGCTGGTGACGATCGCGCGCAACCTGGTCGCCGACCACTTCAAGTCCAGCCGGTTCCGCCTGGAGGTCACCACCGGCGAGATGCTGGACCCCAGCGAGACCGAGCGCAGCCCCGAGGACTCCGTGCTGGAGTCGCTCTCCAACACCGCGCTGCTGGAGACCGTGCGCAAGCTCAACCCGCAGCAGCAGGAGTGCGTGACCCTTCGCTTTCTCCAGGGTCTGTCGGTGGCCGAGACGGCCAGGGTGATGGGCAAGAACGAAGGCGCGATCAAGACCCTGCAGTACCGGGCGGTGCGCACCCTGGCCCGGCTGCTGCCCGACGACGCCCGCTGACGGGGAGCGATCTCCCTTGACTCTTCCGATACCCGGAGCGCCTCCGCCGGCCGAAGTAGTATCAACGCCACCGCGTAACCCGACTGCCCTGCCCGTCGTTGAGCGGGTAGCAGGGCTTCTCCGGCCACGGCTTGTCCAGCTTGACTCACTCCTTCGAGTGAAATGGGTCAAGGAGTACAACGCCGGGGCCGGGACAGGGAGTCCGACACAGAGACCCCGAGTCGACAGGAGGTGCCGCCCGTGATCGGATCCGTATCGGCACACCGGCGGGCGAACGCCTTCGCCCAGGCCCTTGATGAGGAGTCTCGGGCGCAGCAGGCGGAGGCATTGGCCGCGGATCCCGAGCAGGCACGGCTGCTGGGCCTCGCCGGCCAGCTCGCCTCGTTGCCGGGTCCGACGCTGGACCCCGAGGTCAAGACCGTCCAGCGGACCCGGCTCATCGCCGCCATGGAGGCGATGCTCGCCGAGGACACCGACGAGAGCACCGAAGCCCCGCCGGTCCCGGCGCCCCGCAAGCGCGGTGCCCATCGCGCGGCCGGCCCGCTGTCCCGGCTGCGCCCGCAGTCCCGTCTCTCCCGCGGCGTGGCCATCGGCGGTGTCGGCGTCGGCGTCGCGACCGGCGCGCTCAGCGCCGCCGCCGCGGTCAGCTCCGACGCCCTCCCCGGCGACACCCTCTACGGCCTCAAGCGCGGCATGGAAGACCTGCGCCGCGGCATGGCCGACGGCGACACCGAGCGCGGTCGCATCTACCTCGACCAGGCGTCCACGCGGCTGAACGAGGCGCGGCGGCTCATGGAGCGCGGGCGCGCCGGCGAGCTCGACGCCGAGTCGATGGACGAGGTCCGCGAAGCCCTCGACAACGTACGGCACGACGCCGTCGAAGGCCGCAAGCTGCTGCGCGGCGCGTACGACGAGAACGGCTCCCTCGGCCCCATGCAGACGCTCTCCGCCTTCTCCCAGAAGAACGAGCGCAGTTGGCAGCAGTTGCGCGACCGGCTCCCCGCCGAGCTGGGCGAGCTGGTCGACGAGGTCAGCTCGGTGTTCGACGCCATAAAGCACGACGTCGCCCCGCTGTCCTCGCTGCTGCCGGGCCCGGAGGACGACACCTTGCCCAGCGGCAGCGCGCCCGGCACCGCGAGCACCGGCGGCAGCGGCGCCGACACCGACCCCGAGCCCGCCCCCTCGTCCACCGCCACGGCCGACGGCGAGGTCGGCGACGACGGCGAGCCGAAGCCCGGCGCCACCCGGGAGGACGGCCTGGTCGGCGAGGACGGCCTGATCGGCGGCGTCCTGCCCGACGACGACACGTCGGGCGGGCAGGAGACCGGCGGCAGCTCCACGCCCACGGAGCAGGACCCCGGCAAGAAGGAGCCGGAGATCACCCTCCCGCCCCTGCTGCCGCTGCCCGACCTGGGCCTCGACTTCGGCGACGACGAGTAGCGGGTACCGGTCAGAAGAAGACCGACCGCCGCTCGACGAGCAGCTTGTACAGCGTGTGCTGGATCGTCTCGCGCACCTGGTCGGTCAGGTTGAACATCAGCATGGGATCGTCCGCCGCCTCCGGCGGATAGCCGTCCGTGGGGATCGGCTCGCCGAACTCGATCGTCCACTTCGTCGGCAGCGGTACGGCACCGAGCGCGCCCAGCCACGGGAACGTCGGCGTCACCGGGAAGTACGGCAGCCCCAGCAGCCGCGCCACGGTCTTGGCGTTGCCGATCATCGGATAGATCTCCTCCGCCCCGACGATCGAGCACGGCACGATCGGCGCTCCCGCCCGCAGCGCCGTCGAGACGAAGCCGCCGCGGCCGAAGCGCTGCAGCTTGTAGCGATCGGCGAACGGCTTGCCGATCCCCTTGAAGCCCTCCGGCATCACGCCGACGACCTCGCCGCGTGCCAGCAGCCGCGCCGCGTCGTCGGCGCAGGCCAGGGTGTGCCCGCCCTTGCGGGCGAGCTGGTTGACGAACGGCAGCACGAACACCAGGTCGGCCGCGAGGAGCCGCAGATGGCGGTCGGCGGGGTGGTGGTCGTGGACGGCGATCTGGGCCATCAGCCCGTCCCAGGGCACCACGCCGGAGTGGTTGCAGACGACGAGTGCGCCGCCGGTGTCGGGGATGTTCTCGACGCCCCTGACCGTCACCCGGAAGTACTTCTCGAAAAGGGGGCGGAAGAGCGGCACGAGCACCTGGTCGGTCAGTTCCGCGTCGTAGCCGAACTCGTCGACGTCGTAGTCGCCCGTCAGCCGCCGCCGCAGGAAGCTCAGCGCGTCGGTGGCCCTGCGCTCCCAGCCGCCGCCGAGGAGCCGCGGCAACGCGCCCAGGAGGGCGCTCTGCAGCGCCGCGGCGATCGCCTCGGCGGCCTCGGCCCCCTGCGGCGCCGTACGGGCCGCTGACGCGGCGTCGGACTGCGCGGCGCCGTCCGCGGTCCCCGCGGCTGCGCCGGCCTCCGCCGGGTCCGTACTCTCCGCGTCCCCGCCGTCCGCGGGTCCCTGCCCGCCGGGCAGCGCCGAGAGGGCCGCCTCCGCGCCGGCGCCGCCGTCCGCACGCCGCGGCCGGCCCGCGCCGGACCGGCGCCGGGGCTTGCCTCCGCCGCGGGAGCGGTCGTCGTCGAACGGAATCACCTTCGCGTCAGCCATCGTGCACCGGCTCCTTCGCAGCGCCGTCCGCCTGCGCCGGGGTCCGGGCCCCCGGCAGCCCCAGCAGCTCGCCCAGCGCGTCCACGGCCCGCCGCACCTCGCGCGGCGGGAGCAGCCCCGCCGCCTGTCCGGCGGCGAAGTCGGCGAACGCCTCCACCGTCGAGTACTCCGGGGTGAAGCCGAGCAGTTCACGCATCTGCGTCGTCTCCACCACCCGCCCGTGGGTCAGCAGCCGGATCTGCTCCGGCGAGAAGTCCGTCATCCCCGCGGAGCGCAGCGCCGAGCCGACCCAGGTCACCGCCGGCAGCGGCACCGGGACGGTGGGACGGCCGAGCCGCCGGGCGGCCTGGGACAGCAGCAGCACGCCCTCGCCGGCGATGTTGAACGTGCCGCTGTTGATCGTGCCGCGGCGGGGCTCGCCGGCCGCAAGCAGCAGCACGTCGAGGACGTCGTCCTCGTGGACGAACTGGAGCCTCGGGTCGTAGCCGAGGACGGTGGGCAGCGCAGGCAGCGCCAGGTACTCGGCGAGCGGGGTGTCCACGCGCGGGCCCAGGATGTTGGCGAACCGCAGTACACACACGGCGACGTCCGGGCGGCGCCGGGCGAACCCGCGCACGTATCCCTCGACCTCCACCGCGTCCTTCGCGAAGCCGCCGCTGGGCAGCGCCTTGGGCGCCGTGCTCTCGGTGAAGACGGCGGGGTCGCGGGGCGCGGAGCCGTAGACGCTGGTGGTGGACTTGACCACGAGCCGCCGCACGCGCGGCGCCTGCTGGCAGGCGCCGAGCAGGTGCATGGACCCGATGACGTTGTTCTCCTTGACCGCCGGCCGGCCGCCGCGGGCGAGCGGGGTGCCGGTGACGTCCATGTGCATCACGGTGTCGACGCCGTGCTCGACGAGGATCCGGGCGAGCACCGGATGACGGATGTCGGCGGGCACGAAGGCGGCGCCGCCGAGCCCGTGCTCGGGCGCCCGGGCGTCGACGCCGATGACCCGGTCGACGTCCGGCTCGCGCAGCAGCCGGCGGACCAGGCGCCCGGCGAGAGGGCGGGCGACTCCGGTGACGAGCACGGTCCTGCCCACTGGCCTTCGCCTTCCTCTCCCTGCCGGCCCCCACACTCGCTCCACCGTATACGCAGGCCAACGCGGCACCACGCACAACCGCCGCCCACCCGCCCGGAAGGCGGATGAACGGCGGTACGGGTGCGGGCTACCGCTTACTTCTTATTGCGGCGCTGCACTCGCGTGCGCTTCAGCAGCTTGCGGTGCTTCTTCTTCGCCATCCGCTTACGCCGCTTCTTGATCACAGAGCCCACGGGTACCCTCGCTCACTTCTCTCCGTCGGGGTGGGCGGGCAAGGGCCCACACGTCTTACAGGGGCCCAAGCCTACCCGGGCGAGCTGGATTGACGTAATCGAGGGTGCGCAACCGGTCGGACCCGTCAGGCCGACTCCACCCCCACATACGACTCACGGAGGTACTCGTGCACGGCCTGCTCCGGCACTCGGAAAGACCTCCCCACCCGGATCGCCGGCAGATGACCGCTGTGCACCAACCGGTACACGGTCATCTTGGACACACGCATCACCGCGGCTACTTCCGCCACGGTCAGGAACACAACCTCGTTGAGAGGCTTATCGTTTGCAGCCATGACACACCTGAACCTTCCGCACATGACGGACACCGGCTTCCCCTCCGGTGCCTCCTCCTCGCATGCGCGCTCCTCCCCAGATTAGGGGCGGGTGATGCAAGTGGGGAAGAGGAGTAGCGATCGCATGGCTACGGTGACAGACAGGCGTGTTTGAGCACATAGTCGGCCAGCGGCCCGTAGCTGTCCGGTTGCACAGAGTCATCAAGTGGCACCACCACGGGCACACGGCCCTCCTCCTGGGCGACGAAGGGTGCCGGGTCGTCCGCGTCCGCCAGACCGATGGCCTCGATGCCCAACTGACCAGCCCCGCAGGCCCATCCGTGATCCCCCACCACCAGCGCGGGCAGCGGCCCGCCGGCCGCCGCCGCGGCACCGAGTGCCGCACGCAGGGGAAGCGGAGAGTGAGTATGGACCCCCCTGGTCGCGGGCCCGCCGGAGGGCTCAGGGCCACCCAGAACGGCGACACTCTCGGGGGAGTTGAGGCGGTATGTACGTACGCCGAATCGGGTCGTTATGTCGACATCTCTGCCCTCACCGGGGGTGAGAACAACGCACCCAGCCGCCGAGAGCGCCGCGGCCAAGCGGGCGTAGAAGCCGAGGAGGCGATCGGGATGGCCGGTCCCGAACAGCACGGCCTCGCCGTCGCGTACGGCGCCGCGGAGCCGCCCCGCGAACGCTTCCAGGGCGGCGATCGTACGGTCCGGATCAATGACCTCGGCGCCCGAGATCCGGTCCGGATCCCCGCTCGTACCGCAGCGTTCGGCCATCAGCCGCAGCAACTCGGGCACCGACCAGTCGCGTTCCGGTTCCAGGCCGAGCAGCACCCGGGGGTCGCGGGCCGCGAACTGCCGGTACCTGCGCAGGCTCTTGTCACGGCTCGTCGCCACCGGCCCGGCGATCCCCGTCGACAGCAGATGCCTACGCAACAAAGGCGCGTCGGTCAACACCCGTCCTACTCTGGCCGCCCTGACGAGCGGAACGGGCGGCTTCGCGAAATTTTCGCCCACAAGAAAGCTTCACCCGCAAGAAAGCAGGGCGGGCAGCGGCGCGTCCCTCAGGGCAGCAGCCCATGCGCCGGGAACACGGTGCGCCGCGCGGCACGCACCGCACGATCCAGCGGCGAGGCGGGGTCGTAACCCGCCTCCCAGTCCGCCCAGGAGGCGTCGCGCCCGTCCGTCATCCGGTACGGCGCCTGGTGTCCGGTCCGCCGCAGCGCCTCGGCCCGCCAGTCCTCGGGCACCTCCGTCTTTGGAGGGACGGGACGGCCGGCGGCGATGGCGCAGAGATGGGCCCAGGAGCGCGGTACGACGTCCACGACGGCGTACCCGCCCCCGCCGAGCGAGAGCCACCTGCCGTCCGCGTGCTCGTGCGCCAGGCGGTGGCAGGTCTCCATCACCGCACGCTGCGCATCCAGGCTGACGGCGAGGTGCGCCAACGGGTCCTCGGCATGCGTATCGGCCCCGTGCTGCGACACGAGCACCTGAGGGCCCCAGGACGCCAGCAGCTCCGGCACGACGGCGTGGAACGCCCTCAGCCACCCCGCATCCCCGGTCCCGGCCGGCAGCGCCACGTTCACGGCCTGCCCCTCGGCACCGCACCCGCCGGTCTCCTCGGGCCAACCGGTCTGGGGGAAGAGCGTGCTGGGGTGCTCGTGGACGGAAACGGTCAGCACCCGCGGGTCATCCCAGAACACCGCCTGCACGCCGTCGCCGTGGTGCACGTCCACGTCCACGTACGCCACCCGCTCCACGCCCAGCTCCAGCAGCCGCGCGATGGCCAACGCCGCATCGTTGTAGACGCAGAACCCCGACGCGGCGCCGGGCATCGCATGATGCAGCCCGCCGGCGAAGTTCACTGCGTGCATGGCCCGCCCGGCCCACACCGCCTCGGCGGCGGCCACGGACTGCCCGGCGATCAGCGCGGACGCCTCGTGCATTCCCGCGAACGCCGGATCGTCCATCGTCCCGAGTCCGTACGAGGGATCGGCTTCTTCCGGTGCCGCCGACGCCTTCCGCACGGCGTCGATGTAGTCCTGCCGGTGGACGAGCCGCAACGTTGAGTCGCCGGCCGCGGGCGCGGCAACGACGTCGACGGACCTGTCGATCCCCAACTCCTCGACGAGACGCATGGTCAGCGCCAACCGAACCGGGTCCATGGGGTGTTCGGGACCGAAGTCGTACGCGGTGACCGCCTGGTCCCACATCAGGTGCGCGCGTCCGCTCATATCGGCCACGGTAACGCACGAAAGCCGCCCCGCAGCGTACGGGACGGCTCTCATGAAGAATTGTTCGGCGGTGACCTACTCTCCCACACGGTCCCCCGTGCAGTACCATCGGCGCGGTCGGGCTTAGCTTCCGGGTTCGGAATGAGACCGGGCGTTTCCCCAACGCTATGACCACCGAAACACTATGAAACTCTCCCCCACACCACCCCACCCAGATCACGACTGGTGTGGTGTGGACGGGTTGTTGTTTCAGAACCCGCACAGTGGACGCAAGCAGCTATGGACAAGCCCTCGGCCTATTAGTACCGGTCACCTCCACCCCTCACAGGGCTTCCAGATCCGGCCTATCAACCCCGTCGTCTACAGGGGGCCTTAACCCCTCATGGGGGTGGGAGTCCTCATCTCGAAGCAG